>DATBBL010000233.1:0-28912 GCA_036271015.1 Acidimicrobiia bacterium | reverse complement strand
GTCGGTCCGTACGCGATGTTTCCGGTCCCGCTCGAGGGCGACGACGTCAGCGACATCGTCGAGCGTTACCGCGACCAGCTCCCGATGCACGAGCACATGGTCACGATGGACCCGCCCGATCACACCCGCGAGCGGGCGCTGCTGATGCGGTTGTTGTCACCGATGCGCCTCAAGCAGAACGAGTCGTTCATGTGGCGCCTGGCCGACCGGCAGCTCGACGAGTTCGTGAGCCGCGGCAGCTGCGAGTTCATCAGCGCGTACGCGCAGCCGTTCGCCATGCTTGTCGTCGCCGACCTGCTCGGGGTGCCGGAGGCCGATCATCAGCGCTTCCGCGAGGGGTTCGGCCTGCTCGGCACCGCGGGCGAGCTCGGCGTGACCGAGCAGGGCGACGTGGAGATGAACGCGCTCGGATGGCTCGACGACTGGTTCGCGAGCTACATCGAGGACCGGCGCCGTTCGCCCCGCGACGACGTCCTCACCGAGTTGGCCCTGGCGAAATACCCCGACGGCTCGACGCCCGAGGTGACGTCGGTCGTGCGCACCGCGACGTTCCTGTTCGCGGCGGGGCAGGAGACCACCGCGCGGCTGCTGGCGACCAGCTTGAAGTACCTCGCCGAGTCGCCGCCGCTCCAGGACGAGCTGCGGGCCGACGCCCGACGCATCCCCGACTTCGTCGAGGAGGCGCTCCGCATCGAGAGCCCGGTCAAGGCCGACTTCCGCCTGGCCCGGCGGCCCACTCGGGTCGGCGACGTCGACATCGCCGCGGGCACGCCGGTCATGCTCCTGAATGGCGCGGCGAACCGCGACCCCAGGCACTTCGAATGCCCCGCCGAGTTCCGGCTCGACCGGCCGAACGCCCGGGAGCACATCGCCTTCGGGCGCGGCGCGCACTCCTGCCCCGGGGGGCCGCTGGCGCGCGTCGAAGCCCGCGTCAGCCTGGAGCGCATCCTCGACCGGATGCACGACATCCGCCTCTCGGAGGCGCACCACGGTCCTCCGACCGCGCGTCGGTTCGACTACGAACCGACCTGGGTCCTCCGCGGGCTGAGCTCGCTGCACCTCGAGTTCGGGCCGGGAGCGTCGTCTTCCTGAGCGATCGTCGACGCGCCTAGGGTCGGCCGTTCGACGAAGCTTCTTCGACCGTGTGACCGCAGCCCAGGAGGTGGGTGGTGGAGCTCGACCGGCGCGACGAGCACCAGCCTCGGCATCGTCTCGACGCCACCGCTCGCGTCGGTTTGACATGAGCATGGTCCCGCGCCGGGAGGACGTGGCGGCCGCGTTCTCACTCGACGGGCGCACCGCGGTCGTGACCGGGGCGGCCGGCGGCATCGGCCGCCAGACCGCGATCACGTATGCCGCCGCCGGCGCGAGCGTCGTGCTCGCCGACGTCGACCGGGCGGGGCTCGAGGAGACGGAGTCGCTCGTGGACGGGGCGCTCGTGGTTCCCACCGACGTGACGCAGCGGGGCGCGGTCGACGACCTCGTGCGCGCCGCGCTCGAAGCGAACGGGCGCCTCGACGTGTGGGCGAACGTGGCCGGGATCATCCGGTACTCCGCGGTCGTCGACACCGAGGAGGCCGAGCTCGACGCAGTGCTCGCGGTGAACCTCAAAGGCGTCTTCTTCGGCTGCGCGGCGGCCGGTCGCGTCATGCAGGCGGCCGAGCGCGGCGCGATCGTCAACGTGGCGTCGGCGGGCGGTGAGGTTGCGGCGCCGATGATCGGTGTGTACGCCATGACCAAGGCCGCCGTCATCCAGCTCACCCGCACGGTGGCCGTCGAGCTCGGACCCGCCGGGGTGCGTTGCAACGCGGTGGCGCCGGGCTGGGTCGAGACGGGGATGACCGCGGCGGCGTGGACCGGGCCCGACGGGGCGGTCGACGAGGAGCAGCGCATGCATGTGCGCGGCTCGCGGCAGAGCGGCAGCCCGCTCGGGCTCGCCGGCGAGCCCGCCGACATCGCCTACGCGATGCTCTACCTCGCCACCGACGCGGCGCGATTCGTGACCGGCACGGTCGTGCGCCCCAACGGTGGCGTGCACATGGCGTGAGCGTGAGCGAACCCGATGGAGATGGCGTGAGCGTGAGCGTGCCGGGTATCCCGGCGAGGAGCGAACGCCCGGTGGTGGGCGCAGTGGACGGATCAGCGAGCGGAGGGACGCGACGATGACGTTGCTCGACCGGTTCGGGTTGGAGGGCAAGGCCGCGCTGGTGGTCGGTGGTGGGTACGGGATCGGGCGCGAGACGTCCCTGCTCCTCGCCCAGGCGGGCGCGCGCGTCGCGGTGGCCGACCTCGATCCCGTGCGGGCGGCGAACGTCGCCGACGAGGTGGGGGGCGTGGCGGTGGTCGGTGACGTCACCGATCCCAACGGTGCCCGCAAGGTCGTCGACGACGCGCACGCGCGGCTCGGTGGTCTCGACCGGGTCGCGAACATCGTCGGTCTGGCGACCTTCGTCGAGGACATCTTCGCCATCGACACCGAGGTCTGGGAGCACGACCTCCACATCAACCTCGTCCATCACCTCGACGTGAGCCGGGCGGCGGCGCGCCACATGATCGACGACGGCACCGGCGGCGCGTTCGCGCTGGTCGCGTCGGTCAGCGGTATCTACGGCGCGGCGGGGCACGCCGCGTACGGCGCTGCCAAGGCGGGCGTGATGTCGCTGGCGCGGGCCATGGCGAGCGAGTGGGGCCCGTACGGCATCCGGGTGAACTGCGTCGCGCCCGACGTGATCATGACCCCGCGGCTGCTCGCCGGGCAGGTCGTCCCGCCGGAAGGCACGCCGCCCGGCGACGAGGTCGTGCTCGGGCGGTGGGGAAAGCCGGAGGACATCGCGGGACCGTTGGTCTTCCTGCTGTCGGACCTGTCGTCGTTCATGACCGGCCGGACGCTGGTCGTCGACGGTGGGTCGATGGTCCATTTTCCGCACGGGGGAGTCGGCGCCCGGCGTCCATCACCCTGAACGACCCCCGGTACCCGCAGGCCGCCACCCACGGCGGCTTGTCATGACGCGCGGCGTACGTTGGGCCTCGGTCCACGCACGCGCGTGACCCGACTGCGTCGCTCGGAGCTGCGCACACATCAGGAGGTGTCCCCTTGGGTGGAGGTGCGTTCGAGGGCATACGCGTCGTCGAGCTCGCACAGTGGGTCTTCGTGCCGGTCGCGGGCGCCTTGCTCGCCGACTGGGGCGCGGACGTCGTGCGGATCGAGCGGCCCGAAGGCGACCCGTACCGCGGTCTCATGACGCAGGGGATCGGCACCGACAGCGGCGGCGTCAACCTGTCGATCGCGCTGGCCAACCGCGGCAAGCGCTCCATCGCGCTCGACCTCCGGCACGAGGAGGGACGCGCGATCCTGCACGAGCTGCTTGCGACGGCCGACGTGTTCCTCACGAACTTCCGGCCCGGCGCGCTCGGCCGGCTCGGCCTCGACGCCGAGGCGCTCACCGAGCGGTACCCGTCGCTCGTGTACGCGCGCGGTCACGGGTACGGCGTCCGGGGCCCGGACGCCGACCGGCCCGGCTACGACTCGTCGGCGTTCTGGGCGCGCGGCGGGATGGCGCACGTCCTGACCCCGGCGGAGCTGGACCAACCCATCGGTCAGCGGGGCGCCATGGGCGACCGGAACGGCGCGATGGCGCTCGCGTTCGGCATGGCCGCCGCGCTGCTCGAGCGCACGCGGACCGGGCGCGGCTCGGTGGTCGACGTCTCGCTCCTCGGGACCGCGATGTGGACGCTGTCGTCGGACGTGCTCTCCGCCCTGCAGGGTCAGAAGCCGCGCGCGATGTCCGCGTCGGGCAGCGGGTACGTCAACCCGTTGGTGGGCTCGTACCGCACCAAGGACGGTCGCCACATCCAGCTCGTCTTTCTCGAGGCGGATCGCTACTGGGCCGACTTCTGCGCCCTGCTCGGGCGCGACGACCTGATCGAGGACCCCCGCTTCGTCGATCTCCAGGCCCGACGGGAGCACGCGGACGAGTGCGTCGCCGTGCTCGGCGAGGAGTTCGCCGCCCGCACCTTCGAGGAGTGGAAGTCGCTGCTCGCCGGCATCGATGCGCCGTGGGCGCCGGTCCAGGCGGTCGAGGAGCTGCTCGTCGACCCGCAGGTTGTCGCCAACGACTACATCGGCGACGTCACCGTCGACGGCGGTCCCTCCTACCGGCTGCCGGCGGTGCCGGTGCAGTTCGACGAACGGCCGCCGCCCCTGCGCCGGGCGCCGGAGCACGGCGAGCACTCGGAGATGGTGCTCCTGGAGCTCGGGTACTCGTGGGACCGCATCGGGGAGCTGCGCGACGCCGGCGTGATCCCGTGACCGCCGCACCGGGGGTTGCGAGCTAGCACGTTTCGTGATAGGTAGAACGTGGTTCTGTACCCCTCGGTGATGCCGGGGCGGAAGGGGGAAGCCGCGTTGGGCGCCATGATCGACGAACGTCGCTCGTACGTCGCCGGCCGCTGGGTCGACGGGGACGAGGCGATCGGAGTGGAGAACCCGGCCGACGAATCGCAGGTCGCCGAGCTGGCGGCCACCCCGCTGCCGGAGTTCGAGCGGGCGATCACCGAAGCCCGCCGCGCCTTCGACGAGGGCACGTGGGCCTCCGTGGCACCGGTCGAGCGGGCCCGCCGGGTGCGGGCGCTGGTCGACCACGTCGAAGCGAGTGGCGCGGCGCTGGTCGAGACGATCGTCGCCGAGGCGGGACAGCCGACGATGTTCGCCGAATACCTGCAGCTCGGCACGGGCGTCGCGCTGGCCCGGTCGACCATCGACCTGTACCTGTCGATGACGCACGAGCAGGCGAGCCCGGTCCCCGTCGACGAGCTGGTGCGGGGTCGGGTCGCGCTGAGCATCCGTCGTCACGAGCCGGTCGGCGTCGTGGCCGCGATCACGCCGTACAACGCGGCGGTGATCATGGCGTTCCAGAAGTTGATCCCGGCGCTGATGGCCGGCAACTCGGTGATCCTGCGGCCGAGCCCGCTCACCCCCATCTCGTCGCTGATCTTCGGTGCGGCGGCGGAGGCGGCGGAGCTGCCGCCCGGCGTCCTCAGCGTCGTGGTCGAGGCCGGCGCCGCCGGGGCGGAGCTCCTCACGACCCACCCCGCGGTGGACATGGTGTCGTTCACCGGTTCGACCGCGGTCGGGAAGCAGATCCTCGCCCAGGCCGCGCCCACGGTGAAACGGGTGGCGCTGGAGCTCGGCGGCAAGTCGGCCCAGATCTACCTGCCGGACGCGGTTGATCGCGTCGCCGCCGGTGCGGTCGCGGTCGTCGCGGCCACCGCCGGACAGGCGTGCGTCGCCGCCACGCGCATGGTGGTGCCACGCGACCGCAAGGACGACGTGCTCGATGCGGTCAGCGGGGCGTACTCCGCGGTCGTGGTCGGTCCCCCCACCGACCCGACCGCGATGATGGGTCCGGTCATCAGCGCCGGCCAGCGCGAGCGCTGCGAGCGTTTCGTGGCGCTCGCCGAGGAGCACGGTGGCAAGGTCGCGGTCGGTGGGCGCCGGCCGCCTGCGTTCCAGCGCGGCTACTACTTCGAGCCCACGGTCCTCGACCTGCCCGACAACGCGAACCCCGCGGCGCAGGAGGAGATCTTCGGTCCGGTGATCGGCGTGCTCGCGTACGACGACCTCGACGACGCGGTGCGCATCGCCAACGACAGCGTCTACGGCCTGTCGGCGCAGGTGTACGGCGCCGACGTCGCGGCCGCGACCGACGTCGCCCGCCGCCTGCGGACCGGCGCGGTCAACGTGAACACCGGCGTGTTCAGTGCCTACGCGCCGAGTGGCGGCTACAAGCAGAGCGGTCTCGGGCGGGAGCGGGGGCCCGACGGCATCCGCGCGTTCCAGGAGGTCAAGCACCTCGCGATCGGAGAGCTGCGATGACGGACACGACGACGTACGACCTCGACTGGTTGATCTCCGTCGATGACCACGTGCTGGAGCCGCCCAACGTGTGGGTCGATCGCGTGGCGGCGAAGGATCGGGACCGTGCGCCGCACATGGAGCTCGAGAACGGCCTCGACTACTGGGTGTACGACGGCAAGCGCTACCCGAGCTCGGGGCTCAGCGCGGTGGCCGGAAAGTCGAAAGAGGAGTTCAGTCCCGAGCCCTTGCCCTACAGCGAGATGCGGCCGGGCTGCTACGACTCCGTGGCGCGCCTGGAAGACATGGATCGCGCCGGCGTGCTCGCCTCGCTCTGCTTCCCGACCATCACGCGCTTCTGTGGGCAGCTGTTCATGGAGGCGAGTGACCGGGAGTTCGGGTTCGTGTGCCTCCGGGCGTACAACGACTGGATGATCGACGAGTGGTGCGGGAGTGCGCCGGGCCGGTACATCCCGCTGACGCTGATCCCGATGTGGGACCCGCCGCTCGCCGCCGAGGAGATGGCGCGCTGTGCGGCGAAGGGCGCGACCGCGTTCTGCTTCTCCGAGAACCCGGCGCCGCTCGGGCTTCCGACGATCCACGACGTGAACCGCTACTGGGACCCGGTGATGGCAGCGGCCAACGACCTCGAGATGGTCGTGTGCATGCACGTCGGGTCGTCGTCGCAGGTGCCGACGATCGCGCCGGACTCACCGTTCATGGCCAACCTCGCGTGGGGCGCGAACCGCACCTCGGGGACGATGCTCTCGTGGTTGTTCAGCGGCCTGTTCACGCGGTTCCCCAATCTCAAGATCGCGCTGTCCGAAGGCGAGATCGGGTGGATCCCCTACTTCCTGGAGCGGGCCGAGCAGGTGCTCGACAAGCAGCGCTACTGGGTGCAGCGCGGTGTGCAGTTCATGGAGCACGCCACCACCGACGTCGACGTCGACGCCATCGACGTCCGAGAGCTCTTCGCGGGTCACGTCTTCGGGTGCTTCATCGACGATGCGCACGGCATCGCGAGCATCGACGAGATCGGTGAGGACAACATCATGTGCGAGACGGACTACCCGCACTCCGACTCGACGTGGCCCGACTGCATCGGCGTGGTGCAGCGCCTGATCAAGGACCTGCCGGAGCCGGTGCAGTACAAGATCCTGCGCGGCAACGCGGAGCGGCTCTACCGCTTCACGCCGGCCGCGCCGCCGGTGCCGGCCCATGCCTGACTCGGATCATGCGTGGACCGTGGTCGTCGACCGCGAGGTGTGCATGGGAAGCGGCATGTGCATCGTGTACGCGCCGGGCAGCTTCGAGCACGACGACGAGACGAAGGCGGTCATGATCGACCCGCCGGGTGATCCGATCGAGGCGGTCCGCATCGCGGTGGAAGCGTGCCCGACGGGCGCGCTGCGGCTGGTGTTCGACGACGAGGAGGAGGGATGACCGGGATGTTGCTCGACGGCAAGTCGGCAGTGATCATGGGGTCGGGGTCGGGGGTGGGCCGGGCCTCGGCGCTGCGGTTCGCGGAGGAGGGCGCCAAGGTCGTCGTCGCCGACGTCGACCTCGACCGCGCCAAGGAGACCGTGCGCCTCGTCGAAGCGGCGGGCGGCACCGCCATCGCCGACCGGTGCGACGTGTCGAAGGAGGCCGACGTCGAGTCGACGATCGCGCTCGCGGTCTCGACCTTCGGTCGGCTCGACATCGTCTTCAACAACGTCGGCGTGCCGACGCCCCGGCCGGGCCTGATCTTCGAGGAGCACACGACGGAGGACTTCGACCGGCTGTTCGCGATCAACGCCAAGGGCGTGTTCCTGGGCTCCAAGCATGCGATCAAGCAGTTCAAGGCGCAGGGTGGCGGTGGCGTGATCCTCAACACCGGGTCGGTGGCCGGACTCGTGTCGTGGGGTGGCAGCGTCTACGGCTCCACCAAGGGCGCGGTGCACCAGCTCACCAAGGCCGCCGCCATCGAGGGCGCGCCGTTCGACATCCGCTGCAACGCGATCTGCCCCGCCGGAATGCCGTACACGAACTTCACGAACGCCATGGGGATGACGGTGTCCGAGGAGGACAAGGAGCAGATGGCGTCCGGCGTCGGGTCGATGCACCCGCTCGGCCGGCCGATCCTGGCCGAGGACTGCGCCGAGGCGGCCGTGTACCTCGTGTCGGACATGGCGAAGAACGTCACCGGCGCGCTGCTGCCGGTCGACGGCGGCTACGTCGCACGATGACCGCGACGGGCGACGCCCAGGTGCTCGATCGCGAGGAGCTGCGCCGACTCTTCGACCTGCGCAGCAGCTACAACGCGCGCTCGGGCGGGGGGTACACCGAGGACCCGTACCCGAAGTGGCGCGCGCTCCGTGAGCAGGCGCCGCTGCACGCGGGCATCGTCCACGAGCTCACCGGCTATTCCGGTGACTGGACGTTCCAGGGGCTCCCGTACCCCGAGCAGCCGCACTTCTCGACGTTCAGCTACGAGGTGTGCGACGCCGCGTTCCGGGACCCCGAGGTGTTCGCCTCGGCACCGGCCGAGGAGCCGGACGAGAACCGCGAATCCGCGGTGATGAACAGCATCCTGATGATGGGCGGGGTCCAGCACCGGCGCTACCGCTCCCTCGTGCAGCCGTCGTTCGTGCCGGCCAAGGCGCAATGGTGGATCAACAATTGGATCGAGCAGACGGTCCACGCGTTGATCGACAACTTCGTCGACGATGGTCGTGCGGAGCTCAACGTCGACTTCGCGGCCGCCATCCCGGTGCTCACCATCACGGGCAGCTTCGGGGTGAGCGTCGAACAGGCGCTGATCATCCGCGAGTCCATCATGAGCGATCCGGTGAAGGTCGTGGAGATCCTGGCGCCCATCGTGGCGGCTCGACGCGAGCGCGCCGAGGACGACCTCATCAGCGTCCTGGTGGAGGCCGAGTACACCGACGAGGACGGTGTGTTGCACCGCTTGTCCGACGCCGAGATCTACTCCTTCGCCATGCTCCTGCTCGCGGCCGGCTCGGGCACGACCTGGAAGCAGATGGGCATCACCCTGGCCGCCATCCTCGAGCGTCCGGAGGTGCGCGACGGGGTGCGCGACGACCGGGCGCTCGTGCGGCCCGCCATCGAGGAGTCGCTGCGCTGGCAGGCCACCGACCCCATGTTCTCGCGGCACGTCACGCGCGACGTCGAGTTCTACGGGTTGCAGCTCCCTGCAGGCTCGGTGATCCACCTCTGCCTCGGCGCCGCGAACCGCGATCCCTCGCGCTGGGATCGGCCCGACGAGTACGACATCACCCGGCCGCCCAAGCCTGCACTCGCGTTCGGCAGCGGCCCGCACGTGTGCCTGGGCATGCACGTGGCCCGCGCCGAGATGGCGGTCGGCATCAACGCGCTGTTCGATCGCCTGCCCAACCTGCGGCTCGACCCCGACGCCGAGCCGCCGCGCTACATCGGCATGTACGAGCGCGGTGCCACCGCCATCCCGGTGGTGTTCGGATGACCGGCAACGAACCCGGCTACCAGGCGCCCGACATCTCGCTGGTCGGCGAGGAGCACATCCGCCGGTACCGCGAGACGGACGGCGAGGTCGGCTACCTCTGGAACGGCGTGCCGACGCTCCTCCTCACGACCACCGGGCGCCGCAGCGGGGAACCGCGCACCTCGGCGCTGATCTTCGCGCGCGACGGCGACGACTACCTCGTGGTCGCGTCGATGGGTGGCGCACCGACGCACCCTACGTGGTACCTCAATCTCACCGCGAACCCCGCCGCCGAGATCCAGGTGCTCGGCGAGCGGATCCCGGTGACGGCGCACACCGCGTCGGAGGACGAGAAGCCGCGCCTCTGGCAGATCGTGACCGAGGTGTGGCCCAACTACGACGCCTACCAGGCGCGCACCGACCGCGTGATCCCGGTCGTGGTGCTGTCACCCTCGTGAGCTCGGCCGCCGCCTCCGCCGAGCCCTGGGCCGAACGCGCCGCCGACCGCTCGCCGGCCCTGCAACGGTCGAGGGCCCGGCAGATGGAGCAGGCGACGCTGATCGTCGATGCCGCGCGCCGGCTGATCGCGGAACGGGGCGGGCGCTTCACGACCCAGGAGCTGGTCAAGGAGGCCGGTGTCGCGCTCCAGACCTTCTACCGGATCTTCTCCGGCAAGGACCAGCTGCTCCTGGCGGTGTTCGAGAACCTGATCGCGGAGAGCTGCGCGGAGTACGAAGCCGCGGCCGCCGATCTCCCGGATCCGGTGTCGCGGTTGCGCTACTACGTCACCATCCCGATCGCGGGCCTCGGCAACCCCGATTCCGGCATCGGTCCCCGCTTCGTCACTGCCGAGCACTGGCGGCTGCACGAGCTGTTCCCGGACGAGATGATCCACGCGACCAACCACTTCACCGACCTGGTCACGCGTCAGCTCGAGCTCGCCACCGCGGAGGGGCTCCTCGCCTCGAGCGACCCTCAGCGTGACGCGTGGTTCGTCACCAAGCTGGTGATGGCCGTGTTCCACCACTACGCCTTCGCCGACACCGAGCCCGACACCCGCGCCATCGCGGACGACCTCTGGGGCTTCTGCGCCACCGCGCTCGGCGCGGGCCCTGACCGGACACCGGGCGTGACCGGCATTAGACACGACTGAACACAAGGAGCCAGATCACCATGGGGGGAAGCGAAGTGCGAAGGAACTCACGACGAGGCGTGCGCCTCGGGCTCAGTCTGACGGTCGCCGCGCTGCTGGTCGGCGTCGGGCTCACGACGGTCGGCGCCGCGTCGGTGTCTGCGGCGGACGAGGGCGTCACCGGCAAGACCATCACGCTGGGCTTCATCTATCCCGCGACTGGCGTCGCCGCGTCGATCTCCCAGAACGGGTTGAAGGCGTTTCAGGCGCGCATCGATCGTGAGAACGCCAAAGGTGGTGTCAACGGGCGCACGATCAAGGTGATCTCGCGCGACGATGCGTCGTCGGGCGCGAACCTCACCGCTTCCCAGGACCTGGTCGAGAACCAGCACGTGTTCGCGGTGGTCAACGAGTCGCCCTTCGCGTTCCTGTCGTACCGGTGGTTGCTCGACCACAAGGTGCCGATGATGGGGAACGGCGTCGACGGCACCTACTACCAGCAGAAAGGAAACGAGGCGATCCTGTCCTCGGGTGGGAACGGCAATCCCTTCGGTGACCTCACCTACGACGGGGCCGCACGCATCATGAAGCTGGCGGGAGCCAAGAAGATCGGTGTGCTCGCATACGGCGCGGCATCCTCCTCGGTCGCCAGCGCGAAGTCCCTGATGACCTACGCGGTCCCCGAGGTGGGCCTCGATCCCGCCTACACCAACACGTCGATCGACTTCGGCGCCTCGGACGTCGGTGCACCCGTACTGGGCATCAAGAACGCCGGCGCCGACGGCGTCTACCTGCCGATGGCGGCGGCGACGAACGTCGCGGTCGCGCAGGGACTGCAGCAGAACGGCGTGGACATGAAGGCGGTGTTGATGGGCACCGGCTACGGGCAGGACTTCCTCGACTCCCCGGCCGCGAAGGCGCTGCCCGCCAGCACGATCTTCCTCAACGGCTACAAGCCGGTGGAGCTCAAGGACGCGGCCACGAAGCAGTTCCAGGCCGACCTGAAGAAGTACGCGAAGGTCACCGGCGTGCCCGACTACGGCATGTACACCGGTTACGTGCTGGCTGACTACGCCATTGCGGCGATGCAGAAGGCCGGGAAGGACCTCACGCGCCAAGCCTTCGTCGACTCGGGCCACGCAATCGGCCAGTACGACCAGGCCGGTCTGGCTTGCCAGCCGGTCGACGTCAGCATCGGCGGACTCGGCAAGGTTCCTTCGACCAGCTGCGCGTATGCGCTCAAGCTGGTCGACGGCAAGTTCCAGCTCTTCCCCAAGAGCGGCAAGCCGATCCAGCAGAAGCTCGTCGGTTCGCCCGCTGCGCTCACCGCCAACAAGGCCGGCGAAGCCGTGACGACGACCACCGCCGCCCCGGCCTCGCCGTGAGCGCCACGACGGTCGCCATCCCCGAGACGCTCGACGAGGTGTTGACGCCGCGCTGGCTCACCGCGACGCTGTCGTCTCGCTTCCCGGGGATCCGCGTCACCAACGTCATCCCGGGCCCGATCGTCGAGCGGGTGTCGACGAATGCCCGGTTCCGGATCGAGTGCGAGCCCGGGGTCCCGCCCGGGCTCTCACCGACCCTTTGTGCGAAGGGCTACTTCTCCGAGCCCGGACGGGTGAGCGCGCAGGCGGGCGTGCCCGAGGCGTGCTTCTACCGGGACCTCGCCGACGACACCGGCGTGCGCACGCTGAAGGGCGTGTGGGCCGGCGTGGATCCGGCGACGCAGCACGGCGTCGTGATCACGGAGGACGTGATCGAGGCCGGCGGGGTGTTCCGCGACGCCTTGACCCCGTGCACGGTCGAGCAGACCGCGGACCTCCTCGCCGAGCTGGCGCGTCTGCACGCCTACGGCTGGGAGAACCCCGAGGTCGCGAGCGCGCCGTGGCTCGCGCCGCGGATCGCGCAGACCGCGAGCGTGCGCGGGGTCAAGGAGATCCGCCACAACTTCGACGGCCCGCCGGGCGTGGGCGTACCCGACGACATGCGCGATCCCCAGCAGCTCGTCGACGCGTTCAATGCGCTCGGCGCCGAGCAACCGGGTGCGGGTTGGACCGTCATCCACGGTGACATGCACGTCGGCAACACCTTCCTCGACGGCGAAGGTCGCCCGGCGCTCATCGACTGGCAGCTCGTGCAGCACGGGCACTGGAGCATCGACGTGGCGTACCACATCGCTTCGGCGCTCGAGCCGGCCGACCGGGCCGCGGCCGAGCGCGACCTGCTCCGGCACTACCTCGACCAGGTCGCGGCGGGCGGAGCCGTCGGCGTGCCGTCCTTCGAGGAGGCCTGGGCGCAGTACCGCCGCGCGATGCCGTACGGCTTCTTCCTGTGGGGGATCACGCAGTTCGTCACCCAGGACATCATCGGGGTGCTGCTGCACCGGATCGGCACCGCCGCGTCGGAGCTGGAGTCCTACGAGCTGCTGTTGCGGGCGGGCTGACCCGCGTGGTGGCCGGCGCGCTCAGCCGAACACGGTGCGGGTCGCCCGGCGCAACTCATCGGCCATCGCCGGCGCCCCGCGTGCGGCGAGCTCCGCGTTGAACACCTCGAGCGCGAAGTACGGGTCGGCGTCGATCTCGGCCAGGACGCCGAGCAGCGCCGCGATGTCGACGCAGCCCTGCCCGGGCGCGGGGCGCGCGGTCAGGGCCTCGGTCAGGTAGTCACCAGTGTCCGACGGGTTGGGCGCGGCGTCGCACACCTGCACGTAGGGGATGCGGTCCCCGGGGATCTGCCGCAGCAGCTCCAGGTTCGGTCCGCCTGGTTGCCGCTGCCAGTGCATCATGTCGATGACGATGCCGCCGTTCGCCGCCCCCGACTCCTGCACGAGCTGCCAGGTCGTCGCGAGGTCGGGGACCGCCGACCACGGGAGGAACTCGATGGCGACGCGCACACCGTGCTCCGAGGCGCGTTCGCACAGGGCGGCGAAGCCCTCGGTGGCGCGGGCGGCGTCCATGGTCGGCGCCATGGTGCAGGCCAGCAGGAGGTCGGCGCCGAACGCGGCGGCCACGTCGAGCTGCAGCTCGGCATCGGCCACCGCCGCCTCGGGTCCCTCCGTCCACTGGGTGGCCGCTTCCACCGCCCGCACCGCGACACCGGCGTCGTCGAACATCGTCCGGGCGGTGTCGACGCCGTTGTTCGTCGCGTAGAACGACCAGAGCGAGAAGGTGGGGAAGCCGGCACCGGCGGACGCCGCCGCGATGTCGCGCAGTCCGTCGGCATCGCAGGTCATGGGCTCGGGGAGCAGGGTCGCGGGACACATGCCCACGGCGCCGGCGCGGTACCGATCGGCGGTCACCGCGCGACGGTAGCTAGCCGTAGAGCTGGCCGCACGGCGAGACCACGTTGCGGCGGCCCCATCGTTCGCACTCCGAGCACCAGGCCAGCGCGAACTGCCAGTGCCGGATCGTGGTGCGGCAGTGCGAGCACACCATCGCCGGGGGCGACCAGATGCGGCTGCCGTCGCGCTTGATCACCATCTCCAACCGCGGTTCGAACTCGCGGTCGGCGGTCCGAAGGTCGCACAGCACGCAGGTCGCGTCGCGCGCGACGTCGTCGCGGGGGGACCGCTCGCGCGCGGCGGGCTTCGCGCCACGCGCGTCGGCGTCGGCGTGGCCGGCGTGACCCTCCGAGTCGCACGGGTCGAGGAAGACGGTGTCGTCGAGGGTCCCCGCCGGCGCGGGCGAGATGCCGAGCGCGCACGACGCGCCCTGTACGAACGCCCACGCGCGCCGTTGCTCGGCGCGGTCGGGAAGACCGTCCATGGTGAGGCGGACGGCGCGGCCGGCGCGCAGGAGGTCCACCACCTCGGTGAGCTGGTCGAACTGCACCGGGCGCAGCACCGCGGAGTCGCCCGCGACCTCGCCACCCAGCGCCGGCGGGGGAGCAGCCGCAGGTGCCTTGGCGGAGATCACCCGCACCGCGGACGGCGGTTGCGCACGGTCCAGCGGAGTGGCGGAGCTCCGGCGGTCTCGTTCGCTCATCGCGGCACCTTTCGAGCGGACCATCCCCGGGACACTCCCCGCGACCGTACGGGCTCGGCCTCGCCCGTGTCGACCCCTGGACCGCCCTGGCCTCACCGCCTCCGTCGTGCACCACGTGGTGCGCGACCGGCGGTGTGGGCAACTGGTCGCGGTGCGCGCGAACGGCGCCGCGGAGGGCACCACCCGTCGACCGGTCGCACCTCGTGTCCGGAGATCCCGACGCCGGGACACGACCTAGTGTCGACGCCGCTTGCCACCCCGGAGGGACGAACGTGTGCGCACAACTCGATTCGGACGCGCTCGTGGCGAGGGCGTGCGAGGAGACCGGCCTCGACGATCTCGGGGACATCCCGTACCGGGAGCCGCTCGAGGTCCTCCTGGCGTCACTGAACCGCGACGCCGGGCTCGACGCGCCGCGGCTCGCGGTCGCCGGTGACTCGATCACCGGCCTGCTCGTCAAGCGGCTCGGGCTGGTCGACGACCGCACGACGTACCCGGCCATCGCCGACGAGAAGATCGTGGCGCCGCTCTTCATCGTCGGCCTCCCGCGCACCGGCTCCACGCACCTCCACGCGCTGCTGGCGCAGGTGGGCGGGATCCGTGCGCCGCAGATGTGGGAGATGACGTCGCCCTCGCCGCCGCCCGAGCAGGAGACCTACACGACCGATCCGCGCATCGCGCAGTTCGAGGCGGCGGTCGCCGCGACGCCGCCGGAGATGATGAAGCGGCACCCGGTGTCGGCGACCAGGCCGGAGCAGTGCAATGCGCTCAACGACTGGAGCTTCGTCAACCAGGCGCTCATCGCCTACTACAACATCCCCACGTACCGCGATTGGCTGCTCGGTACCGACTACACGTGGGCGTACGAGGCCCACCGGCGCACGTTGCAGCAGCTGCAGTGGCGCGTCCCGGGACAGTGGGTGCTCAAGTACCCGAAGCACCTGGTCGCGCTCGACCGGCTGCTCGCGGCGTACCCCGATGCCCGCATCGTGTGGACCCACCGCGACCCCGCGGTCGTGGTGCCCTCGGTCGCGAGCCTGACCGGCTACATCCGCGAGGCGCAGACGGGTGTCGTCGACGAACCGAGCTTCGGCCGGGAATGGGCGGCGCACGAGGAGCTGGTCCTGCTGCGCGGTTTGGCGGTGCGCGACCAGGTCGGGAACGACGACGGTCGCTTCTACGACCTGCACTACGAGGAGCTGATGGCCGATCCGCTGCACGTGATCGCCAGCATCTGCGGTCACTACGGGATCCCGTTCGACGACGAGTCGGCCGCCGCCGTCCAGCGCTTCGTGACCGACAATCCGCAGACGAAGCACGGCGCCCACGACTACACCGCCGAGCAGTTCGGGCTCGACGCCGACGGTCTGCGACGCCGCTTCGCGCCCTACATCGAGCGCTTCGGCGTGCAGACGGGGCGCGGCGCATGATCACCGGCGAGAAGATCCTCGTCACCGGGGTGTCCGGCACGGTCGCCCGACCGTTGGCGCGGTCGCTGGCGGCCGAGAACGAGGTGTGGGGTCTCGCGCGGTTCGCCGACGGCACCGCGCGGCGGGAGCTCGAGGACGCGGGCATCACGACGCACGCCGTCGATCTGGGGACCGGCGACCTCGCCGGGCTCCCGGACGACTTCACGTACGTGCTGCACCTCGCGTGGACCAGGGCCGACCTCAGCGAGCTCGACATGTCGCTGCGCACGAACGTCGAGGGCGCCGGCCTCGTGCTCGAGCACTGCCGGAAGGCCAAGGCGGCGCTGGTCATGTCGGGGATGGGCATCTACTCGCCGGCCCCGGACCCCTGGCACCCGTATGGCGAGCGCGATCCCATCGGCCGGGCCGCCACCGCGTACGCCCCGACGAGCCCGGCATCGAAGCTCGGGCTCGAAGCGGTGGCCCGATTCTGCGCCCGCGCGTTCGACCTGCCGGTCACCATCACCCGGCTCAACACGTTCATGGGGCTGCCGGCGTCGTTCCCCGGCATGCACATCGGCGCGGTGCTCGCCGGCCAACCGATGGTCGCGCCGTGCGATCCCAACCCGCACAACCCGATCCATGTCGACGACATGGCCTGGCAGGTGGAGCCGCTGCTCGACGCCGCGAGCACGAGGGCGTGCATCGTCAACTGGTGCGGCGACGACGTCACCACCGCGCAGGAGTGGACGCAGCGGGCGTCGGAGTGGTCGGGTCGACCGGGCGTGCTCGAGATCCGGGAGGTGCCGTGCAGCCCGCCCGGTGCGCTGGCGGACGCGACCCGGCGTCGCGAGCTCACCGGTCCGTGCCGCACCCGCTTCGACGACTCGTTCCGGTCGCTGTACGACGCGATGACCGCGGCCTGACCCGCGGACCGTCCCTGTCCGGTCAGCCGGACGCCGTGGCGGGCGCGGGCGGGCACTGCGCCCCGAGGCCGTCGAGCGACAGCAGATCGCATTCCGTGCGCAGGGCCACCTTCCAGCGCCCGTCGACGAGCACGGCGTACCCGACCCGGTCCCGCAGGATCTCG
Source organism: Acidimicrobiia bacterium (assembly GCA_036271015.1). Lineage (GTDB taxonomy): Bacteria > Actinomycetota > Acidimicrobiia > IMCC26256 > DASPTH01 > DASUAS01. The sequence goes on along the minus strand of DATBBL010000233.1, from coordinate 11,981 downwards.
CCGTGACCTGGAATGGTGATCGAGAACTGCACGATGGCGTGGGTCGAATCGATGAACCTCGTCGCCAGCACGCTGGTCGTCGTCCCTGCGAGCTGCTCCGCGGTGTACCCGAAGCGAGCCGCGTTCTGCGTTGCCGATTGCGTCAGGGATTCGATGCTGGCGGCGTTCTGGATGGCGTCGGCCCGCTGCCGGGGGTCGACACCGCCGTCGAACGCGGAGTGGAACGCCTGCTCGATCTCGGCATTGGCGGCCTCGACGTTCGCGGGCTCGAAGCCCGGTGCCGCGCTCGCGGCCCGGGGCGCGCCGTCATCGAGGGCGGCGTTGACGGCGGCGCGGTGGTCGTCGTCGGCGTGACCGACGAGGTAGCCGGCGAGCCCTCCGAGCAGCAGCACCGCGACCGCGGCCGCGACGAGGATCCGCCGCTGACGCGAGAGACGGCGTTGGGTGCGGACCAGCAGCTCCTCGAGATGGACGCGGGGCGTGACGGATCGCACCCGCCGTTCGATGCTGTGCCCGAGGTGCCGCCCGAGCTCGTCGTCGTTCATCGTTCGATCACTCGTCGCAGTTGGGCCAGGCCCCGGTGCACCAACGAGGCGACCGTGCCCTCACGGCACCGCAGCAGCTGCGCGATCTCCGACTGCGGCAACCCTTCGTAGAACTGCAGCACCAGCGCCGCGCGCTGCCGGTAGGGGAGGGTGGCGAGCGCGTCGAAGAGCTCATCGGCGTCGAGGTGGGCGGCGTCGATCAGCGCGACGTTCGCCAGGGTCCGCTCGCGCCGGGCACGCCGCGACGCCGAGCGACACGCGTTCACGACCGTCTGCCGCAGGTACGCGCGCGGGCTCTCGATGCGGCTCCAGTGCGCGTGCACGCGGATGAAGGCATCGTGGACGACGTCCTCGGCGATGACCTCCGATCCGGTCAACGCCCAGGCCAGCCGGACCATGGGCGTGAGGAGCTCGTGGTAGAGGTCGACGAACGAGGGGAGGAACTCCGCCTCGTTCGTGCTGGTCGATGGATCGTGCTTCGCCGGTTCTGCCACGCATGCCTCTCGAGGACGACGCTCGGAGTGTTGCATACGGACGGACGAGGAGGCGGCCCCGCTTCACGACCGATCCCGTGTGACGCCGCCGGCAGTCGAGGGGATCGCGCTCAGCCGTTGGCCGTGGACCCGGACGCCGGTCCGGGTGCCGCGTTCGTCGACTCGGGCGCGTCCGGTGCGTCGGCCGGGTCGGCTCCCGACGTGTCGTTCGCGTCGCCCGGGTCCTCGGCCTCCGCGGCATCGTTGGCCTCCGCGGCATCGGCGGCCTCGTTGGCGTCGGCGACCTCCGGCTTGCCCTGCTCGCTGACGGGGGTGAAGTCGACGTTGCCCTGGTCGGACGTCGACTCTTCCTGCACCGTCGTCGATGATCCGGAGCGCGGTGCCGAGCCGGTGCCCGTGGCGGCGGCCGTGACCCCGGCGGCGCCGAGCACGATGCCGAACGCCGCGCCGGCGGTCGCCAGCACCTTCTTGGTCGGACTGAGCTGCATGGTGCTCCTCCTGCTGGTGCCGATGCGTTCGATCGGCGACGGATGCCGACACTGCAGCAGCGCCGCTGACCGGACCCTGAACGCTGAACGTGCGCTTCGGCACCGACGTTCACCGCCCATTCAGACCTCGAGGGTCACGCTCGCCGCGTGCAGCGCTCCGCCGGACAAGATCGGGTCGGGATGCCGCCGATGGTGGCCGCGGGCTCCGCGACGCTCGTCCTCGCGCTCGCTCTGCAGCTCCTCGCGCTCCGCCACGGTGCGCACGGCTCCATCAGCGACCTGCCGCACGTCTTCCTCCATCGCGGGATCCGGCCCGGCACCCTCCCGTACCTCGACCGCCCGATCGAGTACCCGGTGTTGGCCGGGTTCCTGCTGTACGCCGCGTCGTTGGTCTGGGCCAGCCCGGTCGGCGTGCTCCTGGTCACCGCGGTCGCCGCCTCCGCCCTGTTCCTGACCGTGACTGCGCTCCTGGCCCGTCGCTTCGGTGCTCGCGCGTGGCGGTGGGCGATCGCCACGCCCGTCATGCTCTACGCCTTCCAGAACTGGGACCTGTTCGCGATCGCCGCGCTCGTCGTCGGTCTGCTCGCCTTCGAACGGCGTCGGGACGGCACTGCCGGAGCGGCCTTCGGCGTCGGGGGCGCGATCAAGCTGTTCCCGTTGGTCGTCGTCCCGCCGCTGGCGGTGTACCGCTGGACACGAGGTGACCGACGCGGCGCGCAGCGACTGCTCGCGGCCGGCGGGGCGACGTTCGCGCTGCTGAACCTGCCGATCGCAGCAATCAACCGGTCGGGGTGGTGGTGGCCGTACGCGTTCCAGTCGCGACGCGACCCGACGTGGGGCACGGCCTGGTTCTACGGCTTCCGCGCCCTCGGACTGCCGATCCACGGCCCCGCCGGTGCGCACCTTGCCACCATCGTCAGCGCGGCGGCACTCCTCGGCGGCATGGCCTGGCTCCTCGCGATCACGGTGCACCGACGGCTCGATCCCTTCGGGGCGGCGGCGGCCGCGGTCGCGATCTTCGTCCTGTGCAACAAGGTGTACTCGCCGACGTATGACGTCTGGCTGGTCGCGTTCTTCGTCATGCTGCCCTTGAGCCGACGGCTCTGGGTCTCGTTCTGCGCGGTCGACGCCGCGGTCTTCGTCACCGTCTACGGCTTCTTCGCCGGCATCGACTCGATCGGCTTCGTGCGTGCCGTGCTCCCGTTCCTCGTGCTCGTGCGCACCGGCGTGCTGCTCACCCTCATCCGACGGGCGACTGCGTCACCGACGCACACCACTGCGCCGACGGTGGCCTCCACGACCGCGCGTCTCGGTGAGGGACACGCGGTGGGTCAGAGTGGTTCGCGGCTGTAGAGCACCGCGCCACCCCAGTGGGGCGACGAGTGGCAGGCCAGCCCGACGTCGGCCGACGGCAGCTGGCGATCCCCGGCGCGTCGGGCGAGCTGCAGGTAGCACTCGAGCATCTGTGGGACGCCGTGCATGCGGCCGTTGCCGAGTGCGCCGCCACCGGAGAGGACCGGGAGCCCGCCGTCGCGCGCACGGATCCCGCCATCCTGGACGAACCGGTGCGCCTCGCCGACGGGGCAGTAGCCGAGCGCCTCGAGCCAGAAGTAGACGAACGGGGAGAAGCCGTCGTAGAGCTGCGGGACGTCGACGTCGTCGACCGACAACCCCGAGTGCGCCCAGAGGCGCGCGCACGTCTCCGCCGCCACGTCCATGATGTCGTCGAGCGGCCAGTGCATCGGCAGCCGGTGGCGCTCGGGGTGCCCCTGGGCGAACCCGCCGACGTAGACCGGCGGGTTCGGGAGGTCGCGGGCGCGCTCGGCGGTGGTGAAGACGAACGCCGCCACCCCGTCGACCGGGATGTCGCAGTCGTACATGCAGATCGGATCGGAGAGCACGCGCGCGTCGAGGTACTCGTCGGCGGTGATCGGGCGGTCGTACCAGTACGACCACGGGATGCGGGCACCGTTCTCGCGCGCCTCCACCACGACGTTCGCCATGGACTCGCGCGAAGCGCCGTACCGCTGCAGGTACTCGTTGTACGGGAGCGCGATCATCGACAACGGCCCGAAGAACCCCTGCGGCGCGCCCCATTGCGCACTCCCGGCTGCCCGGGTCATCGGGTTCGAGTGGTACCGACCGCGCGGCGGGTTGTGGAGCGCGCGGTGCACGAGCACGACGTCGGCGGCGCCACTCGCGATCGCGTTCACCGCGAGCGTGACCGACCCGGGGATCTGCCCGTACCCCTGGAACCCGGCGCAGAAGCGCGGGTTCACGCCCAGCGCCTCGGCCATCCAGTTCGCGGTGACGATCGAGACGCCGTCGACCGATGCCTGACCGCCCGACGACGGCAGGATCGAACCGGTGGTGAACCCGTCGACGTCGGCGACGGCCAGACCGGCGTCGGCGATGGCGGCGCGCGCGGTGTCGACCGCGACCGCGCCGAGCGGTCGGTCGGCGTGGCGCACGATCGGGCTCTGCGCGTAGCCGGCGATGGCGACCCGGTTCTGGGCGGTGAACCGCGGGCTCATGTGGTCTCCAGCACGAACGCGGGGACGGCCATGCCGTCGGTGAGGTGATCGAAGGTCACGGCGACGCGATCGCCGACCGCGAGCGGTGCGTCGACGCCGTCGACCAGCCGGCCGATCATCCGGATGCTCGACTGCACGTCGAGCTCGACGTCGACGAGCACGTAGGGCACGTCATCGGCGAAGCCGGGGAGGAACGAGTCGCGCACGATCGTCCACGACCGCACCGTGCCGCCACCCTCGACCGGCTCGGTCGTGTAGTCAGGTTCCGAGCTCCCGCAGTTCGGGCAGACCGCGGTGGGCGGCAGGGCGTACCGGACGCAGACCGCGCAGCGGGGGAGCGCCAGGGTGCCGGCGGCGGCCGCGGCCCAGTACCCGGCGGAGAGGTCGTCGGGGACGGGGACGGGCTTGGTGACGTCGGGAATCACGGGTGACGACCTCCGATCCGCTCGGTGGCCGTGCGGGCGGCGTCGAGCAGGCGGCCGCCCAACGTCGCGACCTCGTCGCGGCTCAACTCGTGACTCGGTCCGAGCACCATGAGCGCGTACGGCACCTTGCCCGCGGCGTCGAAGACGGGTGCCGACATCTGGTTGACGCGTTGGGGCCCGTCGGTCGCCACCGCGACCGGCAGGTACTCGCGCGGCGAGATCTCGCGGATGAGCGCGTCGCGCGCGTCGAGGTGGGCGGGGTCGGGCGCGTGGTCGGCCAGGTCTTCGAGCATGCGCCGCAGGTCGGGATGCACGCCCGCCACCGAGACGGTGTACCCCCGCTCCCGCGCGGCCGCCAGTGCGGCGACCGTGTGGGCGCGTTCGGCGGGGCCGAGCGCCGCACCGGCGCGGTCGAGCCAACCGTCGATCGCGGCGTCGCCATCCCACGCGACGAAGACCGCGCCGAACGGCGGTGCCAGGGGGACCGACTCACCCACCCGGGCCCGGAGCCCGAACGCGGGCCCGCGGTCGTACACCCGCTCGACGCGGCTCTGGCCCCGCACGCACGAGGCGATGGCGACGCACGACGCGGTGGCCCGGGCGAGCTCGTCGGCGACCGGCTCCAGGGCGGTGAGCGGCGCGCCCGCGACGCGCGCGGCTTCGCCGAGGGTCCGGCACACGGGACCGAGCGAGTAGCGCCGTTCGTCGTCGCGTTGCACGAGGCCCCGCTGCGCGAGGGCCAGGAGCACCGAGTCGCAGCTGGCCCGCGGCACGCCGACCGACCGCGCCACCTCGGACACCGAGAACGCGTCCTCGGGGTTCGTCGCCAGGTGGTCGAGGACGTCGCAGGCCCTCAGCACGGCGGGCGAGGGCGGGACGGGCATGCGGGCTCCGGGATTGACGGTGGCGACGGCGTGTCGCTAGCATTCTGTCGAACGCGCTGGGATATTAGCGCGCCCCCGGCACGATGCAAGCCCGAGCGCACCACCCGAGCGCACCACCTGAGCGCACCACCTGAGCGCACCACCTGAGCGCACGACCCCGAGCGCACGACGAGGAGTCGCCATGGATGTCCACGCCCCCGAGCTCGACTGGCTGGTCTCGGTCGACGATCACGTGATCGAGCCGCCCAACGTCTGGGTCGACCGGTTGCCCGCCCGCTACCGCGACGTGGGACCCCGCATGCTCGACGACGACACCTGGGTCTACGAGGACAAGCGCATGCCGACGTCGGGCCTGTCCGTCACCGCCGGCAAGCGCAAGGACGAGTTCACGCCGCTCCCGGTGCCGTACTCGGAGATGCGTCCGGCCGCGTACGACCCGATCGCGCGCGTCGTCGACATGGACCGCGCCGGGATCCTCGGGTCGCTGTGCTTCCCGTCGTTCCCGCGCTTCTGCGGCCAGATCTTCTGGGAGGCCAAGGACAAGGACCTCGCGCTGTTGTGCGTGCGCGCGTACAACGACTGGATGATCGACGAATGGAGCGGTGCCGCGCCGGGTCGGTTCATCCCGCTCATCATCATCCCGCTCTGGGACCCGGTCGCGGCGGCCGCGGAGATCGAACGCTGCGCGGGCAAGGGTGCAACCGCGTTCGCGTTCTCCGAGAATCCCGAGCCCCTCGGCCTGCCCACCATCCACGATCCCAATCGCTACTGGGACCCGGTGATGGCCGCCGCGCAGGACACGCAGACCGTCGTGTGCATGCACGTCGGTTCCTCGTCGACGATGCCGGTGATCTCGACGGACGCGCCCGGGTTGGCCAACCTGACCTTCGGCGCCGTCCGCGCCGCCGGAACGATGCTCGCCTGGCTGTTCAGCGACTACTTCGAGCGGATGCCGGGGCTCAAGATCGCGCTGTCGGAGGGGAACATCGGCTGGATGCCGTACTTCATCGAGCGCGCCGAGCAGGTGATCGACAAGCAGCGGCACTGGGCCAAGAGCGTCGGTACGGCCTTCTACAACAACGAGGTCGAGACCGCACAGGTGATGGCCGACCTCGACCGCCTCGACGTGCGGGCCACCATCCGCGACCACATCTTCGGGTGCTTCATCGAGGAGTCGTCGGGCCTGCGTTCGCTCGACATCATCGGCGAGGACAACGTGATGCTGGAGACGGACTACCCGCACAGCGACACCACGTGGCCCGACTGCATCGGCGTGGCCAAGAAGCTCCTCGCCGACCTGCCCCCGGAGACGCAGTACAAGATCCAGCGCGGCAACGCGGAGCGGTTGTTCCGCTTCACACCGGCCGCACCGCCGCGCGCATGAGCGGAGTGCCCGCGAGCCGGGTATCCCGGCTTGCAACGGAGCGGGGGCCGAGCGCCCCTGAGCGAAGCGAAGAGAGCGGGCGAGCATGAGCGGACCGTCGGTGGACCTCTTCGGAGGGGTCCGGGTCGTGGAGCTGGCCCAGTTCGTGTTCGTCCCCGTCACCGGTGCGCTGCTCGCCGACTGGGGTGCCGATGTCGTGAAGGTCGAGCATCCCGTGCTCGGCGACGGGTACCGCGGCCTCGTCACGCAGGGGATCGGTGCGTCGAGCGGGTCGGTCAACGTCTCGTGGGAGATGGCGAACCGGGGGAAGCGCAGCGTGGGCCTCGACCTGAAGACGGCCGAGGGCCGCGAGATCCTGCTCCGCATGGTCGAGCGGGCCGACGTGTTCCTCACCAACTCGCTTCCGTCGAGCCTCGAGCGCATGGGGCTGGGGGTCGACGAGCTGCGGGCGGTGAACCCGCGCCTGATCTACGCGCGGGGCCACGGCTACGGCGTGCGCGGGCCCGACGCCAGCAAGCCCGCGTACGACGCCACCGCGTTCTGGGCGCGCGGCGGGCTGGGCGACACGCTGACGCCGCAGGGCCTCTCCGAGCCGATCGGGCAACGCGGTGCCCTCGGCGACCGCAATGGCGCGGTGCAACTCGCCTTCGGCATCGCCGCCGCCCTGTTCCGCCGTGAACGCACGGGGGAGAGCGCGGTGGTCGACGTCTCGCTCCTGTCGACCGCGATCTGGATGCTCGCGTCCGACGTGATGGCGGCGCTCCAGGGCTCGTACCAGCCGGCCCGGCTGCCCGAACCCGGCGCGCGACCCGTCTCGCCGAACCCGCTCTCCAGCAACTACCGGTGCGCCGATGGTCGCTTCCTCACCCTCTGCTTCCTCCAGCCCGACCGGTACTGGGCCGACCTCTGCCGCGCCGTCGACCGTCCCGATCTCGCGGCCGACCCGCGCTTCGCCGACATCACGACCCGCGCCGAGCACAAGGAAGAATGCGTCACGGCGCTCGACGAGGTCTTCGGGTCGCGCACGCTCGCCGAGTGGCGCGACGCGTTCGCGAACGAGCAATTCCCGTGGGAGCCCTTCCAGGCGGTCACCGAGATGGCCGACGACCGCCAGGTCGTCGCCAACGGCTACGTCGGCACCGTCGACGACGGCGATGCCCACTACTCGCTGCCCACCGGGGCGGTGCAGTTCGACGAGCAGCCCACCGCGCTGCGGCGCGCGCCCGGGCACGCGCAGCACACCGACGAGGTGCTGATGGAGCTCGGCTACGACTGGGACCGGATCATCGAGCTCAAGGTGTCCGAAGTGGTCGCGTGAGTTCGGGCGTCGGCGCGATCGACGGCGGCTCCGGGGCGAGGTGAGCGGGCCGGACGTGCAAGGCTCGCCGCTCGTGCGGGGCGACGGCGCCTCGCCCGTCCGAAGGGATACCCATGGAACTGCAGGGATTGCGCACCATCGCGGTCGGAGGTGCGTCCGGGATGGCGAAGGCCACCGCCGAGCGCATCGTGGCCGGGGGCGGGACGGTGGCGATCCTCGATCGACCGGCGAGTGACGGCGCCGAGGTGGCGGCCGCGCTCGGCGGCTCGTTCCACCCGTGCGACGTGACCGACTTCGAAGGCACCGAGGCCGCCATGAGCGACGCCATCGCCGCGCTCGACGGGCTCGACACGGTCGTCAACACCGCTGGCGGCGGCGTCGCGGCGAGGACGGTGACCCGGGAGGGCCCCCTCCCGCTGGAGACGTTCCGTCAGGTCGTCGACCTCAACCTGATCGCCACGTTCAACGTCGCCCGGCTCGCCGCCTGGCAGATGAGCACCAACGAGCCGAACGCCGACGACGAGCGCGGCGTGATCATCAACACCGCGTCGATCGCCGCGTTCGAGGGCCAGATCGGGCAGGTGGCGTACACCGCGGCCAAGGCCGGCATCGCCGGGATGTCGCTGACCATGGCCCGTGACCTCGGCTCGATGGGCATCCGCGTGAACACGATCGCACCGAGCCTCTTCGCCACCGGTCTCACGGCCGGGATCCCCGCGGAGTTCGAGCGGGGCCTGACCGCCGACGCCGCGTTCCCGAAGCGCATGGGCCGACCCGACGAGTACGCGCGACTGGCCGTCGCCATCATCGAGAACCCGATGCTCAACGGTGGGACCATCCGCCTCGACGGGGGTCAGCGCTTCGCGCCGAAGTGATCAGGCGGGCGCGGTCGTGACCAGGTCGTCGGCGACGCGATCGAGGATCCGGGCCAGCTCGACCGGTACCGAGACCGCGGGCGTGTGGCCGGAGTCGAGGTCGACCACCGCCGTCGCCCCGCAGTTCTCGATGAGCTTCGCCTGGAGCGCACGGGGCTGGATCCGGTCGCGCAGGCAACGCACGAACGTGCGACCCGTCCCCTCGCGCACGCCGCGCCACGAGACCACCTGGCTCATGTAGTTCAGCGAGTCGATCGGCATCGCCACGTCGAGGCTGATGGCGGTCACGCCGGGAATGGCTGGATCGGGATCGAGCATCGCGCCGCGGAGCTCGACCCGGGCCTGCTCGAGTCGCGCCGCCATGTGGTCGGCAGCGTCGGGCCGTACGTCGGTGACGACCCGCTCGCCGTCGCGCGCGCACAGGCCGGCCACGAACACGAGGTGGTCGACGCGGTGGGGGAGACGGGCGGCGACGCCGGGGAGCACCACGCCACCCGCGGAGTGGCCGACCAGGACCAGCGGACCGGTGGTGGCGTCCGCGACGTCGGCGGCGACGCTCGTCGCAGCCTCTTCGATCGTGACCTCGGCGATCGATGCGACCCGGTCCCGTCGCCCGGGGAGATCGACCGCGACCGACGGGTGATCGAGCCCCGCCTGGACGGCCCGCCACACCTCAGCGGTGTGGCCGGCGCCGTGGACGAGGACGATGGTCGGACGATCGGACCGGGGCGCGGACCCGGCGTGCCGCACTGCTCAGCTCCGCAGCGTCTCGCTCCAGGCGACGCCGCGATCGGTGCTCGGCTCCTTCGGGAGGCCGAGCGCGCGCTCGGCGAGGTTGTTGCGCTGCACCTCGTTGGTGCCGCCGCCGATCGAGATGCCGTACCGCGCCAGCAGCTCGGCTTCGACCCAGCGGCCGACCTCGTCGTCCTCGAGCAGGCCGGCCGGACCCGCGATCGCCACCGCGAGGTCCCCCGAGATGGCGCGGTTCACCGCGATGAACAACTTCAGGATCGACGGGTCGACCGGCGGTCGTTCGCGTCGGCGCACCGCGGTCATGATGCGGTCGGCCAGCAGACCGAGCGCTTTCTCCCGCGCGTAGTAGTCGGCCAGGCGCTGCCGGACGACGGGGTCGTCGCGGCGGCTGAACTCCTGCGCCAGCAGGAGCAGGTTGGCGAAGGTGTTGCTGCCCGAGCCGCCGATCATCGCGGACTCGTTCGACATCACGGTGCGGGCGGCGGCCCAACCACCGTCGATCTCGCCGAGCACCGCGTTCACCGGCACGCGCACGTCCTCGAAGAAGACCTCGTTGAAGTGCGCGGCCCCCGTCGCCTGGATCAACGGGCGCACCTCGATGCCCGGGCTGTGCATGTCGACGAGCAGGAAGGTGATGCCGTGGTGCTTCGGGGCGTCGGGGTTCGTACGCGCCAGGAGCATGCCGTGGTCGCACCACTGCGCGGCGGAGTTCCACACCTTCTGCCCGGTGACGACGAAGTCGTCACCGTCGCGCACCGCGCGGCACGCGAGGCTGGCGAGATCGGATCCGGCCCCGGGCTCGCTGAAGAGCTGGCACCACGCATCCTCGCCGGAGAGGAGGCGGGGGATCAGCTCGCGCTGCTGCTCGTCGGTCCCGAAGGCCATGAGCGTGGGGCCGAGCATCATGATCGTCGACCGGATGAAGCCCGACGACGCCTCGTAGCGGGCGGCCTCTTCGTCGTAGATGCGCTCCTGCCAGGCTTCGCCGCCCTGGCCGCCGACGTCCTTCGGGTAGGTGAAACCGGTCATGTCGTGCTCGTACCGGGTCCGCTGCCAGGCGCGCCCGGCCTCGAAGGAGCGGCGGGCGTCCTCGGGGTCGGTGTGGAAGGTCACCGCCCACGGGCCCGCCTCCTGCTTCGGATGCGTGTTGGCGGCGAGGAACCGACGGACCTCGCCCCGGAACGTCGCCTGTTCCGGCGTGTCGACCGACTGGGCCTCTTCGATGGTGCTCGTCACGCGAGATCAGCTCCCGACCGTGGGGTGGGTGATGCGGGCAGTCTAGGAACCGGCCCCCGGGCCGACCACGGCCGGAGCGACCACCGCCGCTCCGTCATCCACACGCGAGGAGGCTGCGCCGGAGACCGCACGAGGCATGGATCAGCCACGGGTCGACGATGGGGCGCGCCGCCTGCGCGTCGAACCACGGGTCGACGAGCGACCAGTGATAGCCGTGCATCATGTACGGGCCGGTCAACCCGCCGAGGTCGACGAATTCCTGCTCCCAGACGTGCGTGTACTCGGGACCGAGCGAGTCGGTCATCGTCTCGACCCGACTGAGCGCCGAGTTCCGGATGCTGTCGATGTAGTGGGTCATGCCGGCCAGGTCCAGCTCGAAGTGTTCGACCAGGGCGGGATCGGTCGCCCCGTCGACGTGGAGCAGGAGCGTGCGATGGATGCCGTCGGTGAGGTCCGGTTGCCGGAGGGTCACGGGTCCCTGCTGGTAGCGGACCGTCTCGACGTGCGCGGCGCATGTTTCCACGAGCGGGCGCACCACCGACTCGACGTACGGATGCGCCCGCGCCCGCGCCGCGGCGTCCGCGTCGACGAAGGCGCCGAGCACCATGACCTCGCCGGCGCGGTGGCTGTTGGGTGTGGTCGGCGCGGCATCGACCGCGAGCACGTCGAGCTCCTGATCGGCCGCCCGCACCGCCTCCACCAACCGTTCGACGCACCGCGGGTCGGCATCCGGCTGTAGGTGGACGAAGCTCGTTGTGCGGATCACCGGAGGACCGTCGCGTCCTCGGGATCGCACATGAGCTTGCGCTCTCGACGCGCGAGCATCGGGTCGATCCCGTCCCAGAAGGCGAGCACGCGCCGATCCCCGGCCGCGACCCTCCGCATGCGCCAGAACGCGGCGACGTCGGCCAGGTCCCAGAGGCACACCAGGTCGGTCGGCCGGTCGAGCAGCTCGACCGCCGGAGTCATCCAGGTGCGCAGCAGGTGCATCTCGAGCTCCGCCATCAACGGCGCGAGCTCGTCGCGCAGCCGGCGGTGGACCTCG
>DATBBL010000232.1:0-21751 GCA_036271015.1 Acidimicrobiia bacterium | reverse complement strand
ACCGCGGCGGCGCTGCGCGCTGAGGCGACCGACGTCGATACGGTGACGCACGTCGGCCGCCTCGCCGACGACACCGACCGCGCCGCCTGGCGCCAGATGACCGGCGCCGCCGCGGCGGCGGCCGCGGCCAAGTAGGTACGGCGCTAGGAGCGGGGGCCGCCGCGGTCGCCGGGCCAGCGTGACCCGCCGATGGTGTCCGCGTAGGGCCAGAACGCGATCGGGTCGAGGGCGCCGGCGAGCGTGATCTCGCGGCTCTTGTGGATCGGGGTGACGAGACGGGCGGACAGCTGCTCGCGCATCGGGAGCCGCTCGGTGTACGGGTCCCACGGGCTCTCGCGCAGCACCAGGGTGCCGTCGACCGTCTCCTCGAACGCGGTGTCGCTGACGCTCGCCACCCGCACCACGTGCGGCGGGAAGTCGTAGCTCTTCTCCACGCCGCCGACCGCGCGTGACGACTTGATCCACCACTCGTTCTCGGCGTACTCGCCCGACGGGTCGTCGACGACGCCGGTGACGGTCCCGTGGAACTCGAGGAACGTGTAGCCGTGGTGGGTGCAGCGCGCCTCGACCGCGTCGTCGCGCCGGAAGTAGACGATCGAGCACGGGAACTTCGGCTGGCCATTGATCTCCTGGCTGATGAAGATCGCCGACTCCTGGTCGATGCCCAGCCCGATGCCGTAGTAGCCGGCCATGCCGTCGTAGGTCGCCTCCACCTTGGTGGACACGCCGTACTCCGGTTCGCCCTTCACCGGCACGTTGTAGATGTTCACGTGGACGTGCGGGTTGGCGCCGGGCTCGATGCCGGGCGGGAGCAGGTCGGCGATCTTGTCGGGGTCGGTCCGGTAGACGAGCTTGAGCAGCGGCCAGCCCGCGATCTCACCGGGCGTGATGCGTGGGGTCATGGTCGTTACGATCGCGCCCGGCCCCGGACCGCGCAACCGAAGGAGACGACGTGGGCGACCTCGGGATCAAGGACGTGTCGCACGTGTCGATCGGTGTGTCCGACATGCAACGCTCGATCGCGTTCTACCACGATGTCTTCGGCTGGGAGCAGCTCTTCGACGAGCGTATGGAGGGCGAGGCGTTCGAGCGCCTCACCGGGATCGCGGGCGCCGCCGGCCAGGCGTGCGGTGGACGCATCGGCAGCCTGCGGGTCGAGCTAATGCACTTCAACTTCATCCCCGACGTGCCGTCGACGCCCGGTCTCGGCCTCCGCGTGCTCTCGATGGAGGTCGACGACGCGCGCGCGGCCCACGCCGAGCTGGTGCGCCGCGGCGTGCCGGTCTCGGGTCCGCCGGTCGAGGTGTTCGGGGTGCACATGTTCTTCGTGCTCGATCCCGACGGGCAGGGCATCGAGATGTGCGAGTACGTCGCCGGCGGCCCGGCGTGGGGAGGGGCGTACCGATGACCGAGGTGGCCGAGTCGTCTCGGTTCGTCGACAACGACGGCGTCCGCATCCATGCGCTCGACAACGGCCGGTTGGACGCCTCCCTGCCGCCGGTCCTGGTCGTCCCCGGGATGGGGGAGTACGCCGACGAGTACACCTGGCTGCTCGACTCGCTCGGCGAGCGCCGGGTCGTGGTCGTCGACGTGCGCGGCCGGGGTCGCAGCGACGTCCCCGACACCGGCTACCGGTGGGAGGACCACATCGGCGACCTGCACGCCGTGGTCGAGGCCACCGGACTCGACCGTCCCGTCGTGGTCGCGTTCTCACGCGGTTCGTCGTACGCGCTCGGGTACGCGCTCGAGCACCCGACCGGGCTGCGCGGCCTCGTCATCGGCGACTACTTCGCCCGGCACGTGGGCCTGCCGGAAGCGTTCGCCGAGCAGCAGCTCCGATCGAAGGTGCGCGGGGTACCGATCGCCGAGCGCATGCCCGAGCACGCGGTGCGGCGGGTGTTCGCCGAGAGCAGAGAGGTGCCGCTGTGGGGCCGGCTGGCCGAGATCCGGTGCCCGGTCCTCGTGATCCGGGGCGGGCGCAAGGGCGCGATCGTCGGCGACGAGCTGGCGGCGCAGTGGCAGGCGGCGCTGCCTTCGGTCGAGCTGGCGATGATCGCCGACGCCGGTCACGACCTCTGGAGCCGCGACGTCGACGCCTACCTCGCGGTGGTGCTGCCGTTCGTGGCGCGGTGCGCCTGACGGCACCGCTCCGGGTCTCGACTACTCCCGCGCACGGAACCTGACGCAGCAGTAGCCGTCCTCCGGTTCCAGCGCCGCGTCCAGCCCGGTGCCGTCGACCTCGTGCAGCAGACCGTCGAGGAAGCTGAGATTCAGGCCGCAGACGAGGTCCGTGTGCGCGACCGCGAGATGATGGAACGGGCAGTTGTGGAGCACCACCGCGCCGTCGTCACCGCGTTCGGGCTCGAACCCGAGCGCACCGAGCTCGTCGAGGAAGCACGCACGCCGGCTCCGCGTGCTCGACCGGGCATCGAGGCGGGAAGCCACGGTGGCGCCGACGCTCGCGGCCTCGTCGCGCGCGGCGCGGTCGATCGCGGTCGCGATGGGCGTGGTGGCGGACCGGGCGCGTTCGGCCGCGTCGGCGAGGATCCGCGCCGCCAGCTCGTAGGCGCGCGGCGGGAGGTGCACGCTGATCTCGGCGGAGGTCCTTCGATACACCTTCGCGGGCCGTCCGGCTCCGGGGCCGCGGCGGTCGTTGAGCCGCCGGTGCTCGGACTCGAGCAGCCCCTCGGCCTCGAGCCGGTCGAGATGGTGCGCGGTCACGCCCCGCCCCAGGTCCAGCGCCGCCGCCGCCTGCTCGCGACTGACCCACGTCCGCTGCGCGACGACGTAGTCGTAGAGCGCGCGGCGATGGGGCTCGGCCAGCGCCCCGACCGCGTCGAGGTCGTGCCCGGGTTCGGACATGCCGCCAGTGTATCGACAATCAAAGCTTGACTTAGAGTCCTCGCTCGACCAGAGTAACGACAAGCTCCATTGTCGATAGAGACGGGTGGTCGGGAGGCGCTGATGCGCAGGTTCTCGTTGCGTCCGACGTTCACGCTCCGCGGACGGCGGTTCAAGGGCCTCCGGGGCTGGTCGGGCAAGCCGGCCCACCCACCGCTGACCGACATCCCGATCGCCGCCTACCTCTTCGCCGCGGCGTTCGATCTCATCGCGACCTTCGGACGCCACGAGTCGTGGGCGCGCGACTTCTTCCACGCCGGGACCTTCGTGTTCGTCGGCGGCGCGGCCGTCTCGCTGCTCACCGCGCTGACCGGGTTCTGGGACTGGCTCCGTTCGACGGAGAAGGGCACCCAGGCCCGCCGGACCGCGAACGCCCACGCCTGGGCGATGATCCTCGTCACCGTCCTCGCGTTGACGGACATCGCGCTCCGGATCGACGCGTACGACACGCGGAGTCATCCGACCCCGGCGATCCTGATCCTCTCGTTGGTGGTGGCGATGCTCGTCTCGTTCGGCGCCGCCCTCGGCGGCACGCTCGTGTTCGACTACGGCTTCAACGTCGAGACGGCCGGCGACAGCCCGGTGTGGCACCTCTCCGAGACCGACGTCCTGCCGGGAGACGACGCGTGACCGTCGCGCCACTGCACGTCGTAGGGGGTGGCGGCGCGGTCGATCTCGACGCGGCCACGGTCGCGGTGCACGACCTGCTCGTCGCCCTCGGCCAGGAGCCGGGCTCCGACCACCTCGCGGAGACGCCGCGCCGGGTGGCGACTGCGCTGGCCGAGCTGCTGACACCACGGCCGTTCACCATGACGACGTTCGCCAACGACGAGAGCTACGACGAGATGGTGGTGGTGCGGGACATCGCGTTCCATTCCCTGTGCGCGCACCACATGCTTCCGTTCCTGGGCGTCGCGCACGTTGCCTACCTCCCCGACGCTCGCGTGGTCGGACTCTCGAAGCTGGCGCGCCTCGTCGAGCACTGCTCGCGGGGTCTCCAGACCCAGGAGCGCCTCACGACCGAGGTCGCCGACGCGCTCAACGAGCGCCTGGCGCCGAGAGGCGTCGGCGTCGCGATCGAAGCGACGCACCTCTGCATGAGCCTCCGTGGGGTCCAGGCATCCGGCGCGATGACCGTGACCGCGGCCGTGAGGGGCGACGTCCGCGACGATCCGTCGACGCGCGCCGAATTCACCCGCCTGACGATGGCGCGCCCCCATCGCGCGTGACCCGGCCGGACGTCAGCGGGGCGTGAACACCAACGGCAGCGGGTCGACGGTGCGAATGGCGACGTTGTTGTATCCCGGTGTGCGATCAGGATCGAGCGCGTAGTCGGGGATGCGCTCGTGGAGCGCGCCGAGGATCACGGACAGCTCCATGCGCGCCAGGTGCGAGCCCAGGCAGCGATGAAAGCCGCTGGCGAACGCGATGTGGCGCTTCGCCTCGCGGTCGAAGTCGACCACGAGCGGGTGGTCGAACCCGGCCTCGTCGAGGTTGGCCGCGGCCCAGCACACGCTGATCTCGTCGCCCGCATGCACGTGCTCGCCGCCGATCACGAAGTCGGCGGTGGCGTAGCGCCCACCGGCGACGACCGGCGTCTCGAAGCGCATCAGCTCCTCGATCGCGGCCGGGAGGGCGGCGGGATCGTCGAGGATCCGCTGGCGCTGGTCGGGGTGGCGGGCCAGCCAGTCGACGATGCACGACAACGACGCGGCCACGGTGTCGAGCCCGGCGAGCACGAGGAGGAAGGTGATGTCGATCACGTCCTCGCGGGTGAGCGTGGCGCCGTCGACCTCGGCGGTGATGAACCCGCCGATGAGGTCGTCGCCGGGGTCGCCGCTCGCCTCGCGACGGTCGAGCTCGGCGTACAGGTACTCGATCATCTTCGTGTTGGCGGCGACCCGGTGGTCCTCGTCGGTCGGCCGGATGATCCCGTTCTTGAACCAGATGAGGAAGTCGAGATCACTGAGGGGCAGGCCGAGCAGCGTGAGGAACACCATCGACGGCAGCGGTTCGCAGAACGCGTTGTAGAGCTCGACCCGGCCGTCGCCGACGAACCCGTCGATCAGCTCGTCGGCGAGCGCGTGCACCCGCGTCGCGAGCTGCGCCACGACCTTGGGCGCGAACAACGGGTCCAGCAGCTTGCGGTACTTCGTGTGGGCGTCGCCGTCGAGCATGAGGGGGATGAGCGGCCGGCCGGCGCCCATGAACGCGCCCGCGAGCTCGATCAGCTCCGGGTTCATCGAATGCACGTCGCGCCGCTTGGTGACCTCGAGCACGTCGTCGAGCCGCAAGATCGTGACGTGGCCGTCCTCGTCGCGGCGGACGCGCGGGCCGCCGGTGACGAGCTCGAGCAGTGCGGGCTGGATGTCGGGGACGCCGTTCTGGAACACCTCGGGGAAGAAGGTCCCGGGCCCGTATTCGTCAGCCATGTTTTCGATCCTCAGGAGGTCAGGGGTCAGGAGGGCGGGCGACGTCCCGCGCATCGCGCGGTTGATGCGGGCCGCGTCGAGGTCACCGCGATGGATCGAAACTAGTTCTCGCGTGACCGGGTCGCGGCAGCCGCCACGTGTGTAGGGTCGGCCGGGTGGCGCTGGCGTTCCTGACCGAGCACGAATACGACGTCGTGCGACGGCTCGCCGACCGTCTGCTGCCGCCGCAGGGCGAGTTCCCCGGCGCGGGCGCGACCGGCGCCGCCGACTACGTCGATGGCCTCCTCGGCGCGTTCACCGTCGACCCGCCCCGCATCTGGGCCGGTGGTCCCTACTCGGGTCGCGCCGGCGGGGAGCCGGGATTCGGGCGGTTCCTGCCCTTGTCGCGCGTCGAGGAGCTCGCGTGGCGCACGCGCATCGAGGGTTCGCGCGGCATGCCCGAGCGCGAGTGGAACGGTCCGGTACGCGGCTGGCAGGAGATCTACCGGGACGGCATCGCCGTCCTGGGTGACGATCTCGACCTCGACTCGCAGCCGGAGCTGAAGCAGCTCCTGTTCGAGCACGCGTGCGA
Source organism: Acidimicrobiia bacterium (assembly GCA_036271015.1). GTDB lineage: Bacteria > Actinomycetota > Acidimicrobiia > IMCC26256 > DASPTH01 > DASUAS01. The sequence continues at coordinate 15,847 of DATBBL010000232.1, read as the reverse complement.
AGCCACCTACGGACCGCCCGAGTACGGCGGGAACCGTGAGCTCGCGGGATGGCGGGCGATCGCGTACGACGGCGACGTGCAGCCGCGTGGCTGGAGCGACGCGGAGGTCACCGGTGCCTGAGTTCGACGTCGTCGTGATCGGTTCGGGACCGGGCGGGGCGACCGCGGCCGACGTGCTCACCGCGGCCGGGAAGTCGGTGTGCATCCTCGAGAAGGGCCGCAACCACCTCCTCGCGCTGGAGCCGCCCTTCGCCGGGCTCGGTCACCTGTCGAACGACGAGGTGAAGTTCGGCCGGCGCCACTTCCTCGGTCCCGACCCGTTGCTCGAGCCGCGCACCTACCGGCGCGCGACCGCCGACGGCGAGCGGCTCGCCACCCGCGAGCTCAACAACATGCCCTCGACGGTCGGCGGTGCCGGGTTCCATGCCGACGGGAAGCTGCCGCGCTACCGCGAGGTCGACTTCCGCCTCGCGTCGGAGCTGGGGCCGGTCGCAGGCGCCGAGGTCGCCGACTGGCCGCTCGACTACGACGAGCTCGAGCCGTTCTACGCCGAGGCCGAGCGCGCGATCGGCGTGGCCGGCGACCACACCGGCAACCCCTTCGCGGCGTGGCGCAGCGGTCCGTATCCCATGCCGCCGGGCGCCGACATGTACCTGACGACCTTGACCGCGCCCGCGGCCGAGACGCTGGGATACCACCCGTACCGCGCCCCGACCGGCGCCAACAGCGTGCCCTACGACGGTCGGCCGGCGTGCAACAACTGCGGGTTCTGCGCCTTCTACGGCTGCCCGATCGACGCCAAGGGCGACCCGGTCGCGATGTTGCGCCGGTCGCTCGAGCGCGGGTGCTGCGACCTGCGCCCCGAGAGCATCGCGCTCGAGGTCCTGCTCGACCGCTCCCGCGCGCGCAGTACCGGGGTGCGCTATCTCGACGGCGACGGCGTGGAGCGCACGGTGTCCGCGGATGCGGTGGTCGTCGCGTGCGGCGCGTTCGAGACCCCGCGCCTCCTGCTGCGCAGCGGCATCGGGAACTCGTCGGACCTGGTCGGGCGCTTCCTCATGTTCCACCTGCAGACGATCGCGCTCGGGTTCTTCCCGTTCCGGCTCCACGCCCACAAGGGCCGCGACGTGACCCACCTGATGGACGACCCGATCGTCGGCGACGCCGAGAGCGCCGCCGCCGCATGCGCCGCGGGGGTGCCCTACCTGCGTGGCGGCATCGTCGAGCACGGCGGCAACGGCCACCCGATCCTGGAGGCGCTCTTCCTCCCGCCGGGCCCCGACCACACTGCGCTCATGCTCGACTCGACCACCCGCGACAAGATGGTCGCCTTCACCATGCAGGGTGAGGATCTGCCCCAGGCCACGAACCGCGTCGATCTCGACGGTGGCGTGCGCGACGTGTGGGGACTCCCGGTGGGTCGGGTGACGTACGCACCTCACGCGCACGAGGTCGCGTGCGCGCACCACTGGGGACCACGGCTCGAGGCCGTGTTGCGGGCGGCGGGCGCGCAGGGCACGTCGTGGGTCACGTCGCCGGGGACTCCCGGCACGATCGCGCCCGACATCGAGCCGATGTCGAAGCACTGGATGGGCACGGCCCGCATGGGCGGCGATCCCCGGACGTCGGTCTGCGACCCGTGGCAGCGGCTGTGGGACGTCGACAACGTCGTCGTCACCGACTCCTCGGTGTTCCCGACGTCGACGGGCTACGGACCCACCCTCACCCTGGTGGCGCTGGCGCTGCGCGCGGCCGGCGCGCTGGCGGCCTCGTTGTGAGCGAGCCGTTCGCCGACGTGGACGCGCTGTTCGACGCGTTGCGGGCGTCGCGTGACGCCGACGACGAGGGTGGTCTCTCGATCCTCGAGCACTGCCTGCAGTGCGCCGAGCTCCTGCGCCGCGCGCACGCCGACCGCGCGCTGCAGGTCGCCGGACTCGTGCACGACCTCGGCTGGCTCGAGCGATCGGGCGACGGGTGGACGCTGCGGCTCGACGCCGCGCACGACGTCGACGGCCGCGCGCTCGTGGCGCCTCTGCTCGGCGACCGCGTCGCGAGCCTGGTCGGCGGGCACGTCGCCGCCAAGCGGTACCTCCTCACGACCGACCCCGGCTACGCCACGTTCCTGTCCCACCGGAGCGAGGTGACGCTGGGCTTCCAGGGCGGGCTCATGGACGCCGCCGAGGTGGCGGCGTTCGAGCGCCGGCCCGACCGTGCCGACCTGGTCGCGCTCCGCCGGGCCGACGACGCGGCGAAGGTGCGGGGCAAGCGGGTCGACCCGCTCGAGTCGTGGCTCCCCGTCGTCACCGGCCTGTGCCGATCGAGGGGCACATGAGGCACCCGTTTGACACCGGCCCGCCGGGGTAGGGGTCAGAGCAGCGAACGACCGGTCGCGTCCGGGAGGTCGAGGTCGAGGAGGGCGGCGACGGTCGGGGCCCAGTCGGCGGCGGCGACGCGACGCTCGGCGAGCGCGTGGGCCAGCCGTCCCGCGGCCGGGTGGCCGCCGGTGACCACGGCCACCTGACTGCGGGTGCGGGGGCCGCCGTGGGTGCCGCGCTCGATGCCCAGCTCCGCGAAGCCGAACGCCCGCCCCGCGACCGACCACGCCAGGCAGCACTCGAGATCAGGGTCGGCGACCGGGAACGGCGCCGTGCCCTCGACGCCCTCGACCTCGGAGAGCCACGAACGCGCGTCACGCGCACCGGCGCCGCAGACGACGGTGGCGCTGCCTTCGGGCAGCGCGAACAGGTCGACGCCGCGGCGGGCGAACTCCGGACGCAGGTCGATGGGTGGCCGGTCGTCGAGCCCCTCCTGGTCGTGGTCGGAGACGACGATCCACACGGTGTCGGGCCAGTCGAGGTGGTCGCGCGCCGCGGCCAGCAACGCGTCGGTCTCGCGGTAGACGGCCAGCGCGGCCTCGCTGTCGGGACCGTGCACGTGGGCCGCGGTATCCGGCGCGTTGAGCTGGCTGATCACCAGGTCGGGGCCGGCGTCGAGCGCGGCGAGCAGCTCGATGATCGTGTCGCGGTCGTCGACGTAGTCGTGCGCGTCGCGTCGTGCGCCTGCCGGTGGGACGCCGTCGGGCGGCCAGTGGGTGTCGGCCGTGCGCGCGCCGGTGACGCCCACCAGGCACTGGTCGCCGAACACGGCCGCCGAGGAGCGCCCGGCGGCACGGCACGCGTCGAAGAGCGTGGGGACGGCCGGCCCGAGCTCCCATGCCGGCACCAGCGACCCGGTGAACGGCACCCAGTTCGTGACGATGCCGTGGACGCGCGGCGGTGCGCCGGTCACGAAGGTGGCGTGGTTGGGGTACGTGGCCGAGGTCATCACCGAGCGGGCCCGGGCGGGTGCACCGCCGACCGCCCGCGCCAGCTCGGCCAGGACGGGTGTGTGCTCGTCGCCGACGTGGCGGAACGGGAGCGCGTCGATGACGGTCATCACGACCTTCATGCCGGTCGACCCTCGAAGTCGCCGATCAACGACACCAAGGCCCGATCACCGGGATCGGCGCGGGCGAAGGCGGCCTGCTTGTGCGCGTAGTACTCCGCCCGGCGGTCCCCTTCCGACGCCGCGTTGTAGGTGGGGTAGAGCGCCCGCCGCGGTCGCGACGAGTGGTTGGCCGCGCTGCGGTGTGGGGTGCGGCTGTGGAACCACAGCGTGCTCCCGGCCGGGACCGCCACCGGCATCCAGTCGAGCGACGCGGCGACACCGGGCTCGATGCATCCACGCGCGTCGGTGGGCAGCACCGAGTCGAAGTGGTCGGACACCACCTCGAGGCCACCGTTCGTAACGTCGGCGTCGTCGATCGCGATCATGGCCGACACGTGCACCGAGATCATCGGGTACGCCGGCGCGTCCTGATGCGCCGAGTAGCCGGCACCGCCGGGCAGCTTGTAGTTGATCTTCTCCTTGTAGAGCACCGCCGGCTCGCCGAGCAGCCGCCCCGCGAGGGCGAGGACCGGTCCGGTGCACAGCAGCGCGCGCAACTGGGAGTGCGCGGGGAGGAAGTTCTCGCTACGGCAGAGCTGCGTGCCGTGGTCGGTCGCTTCCCGGTGCTGGAGCACGCCGGACGTCTCGGGCAGCGCGGCGACCTCGTCGGCCCAGCGCGCCAAGGCGCCGCGTGCGCGTGGTGAGAGCGCGTCGACCACCACCCAGCCGTGCTCGGTGAAGTGCGCGGTCGCGGCGTCGAGTCCGGTACGTGCCACCGGGTCGACAGTAGCCACGCCAACTGTCGCGCTGCGTGAGGAACCGGTACGCTCCGCACCTGCGGGGAACCGACGCTACGGTCAGGGGGGAGCGGGGTTGACGGACACGCAGCACGGCGACGCGAGCGCGGCCTCACTCGCCGCCACCGTGCTCGACGAAGAGGACGCGCGGGAACAAGCGCAGAAGCGCTCGCGGGAGCAGGTCATCTTCCCCGACGACCTGCTGCCCGGCGTCCACTCCGAACCCGTCTCCTTCAAACAGGCGTTCAAAGTCGGCGGCAAGCTCATGTTCGTCGTGCTGCTGCTCCTCTACTCGTTCGACGAGCTCGAGGGCGCGGCCATCAACGTGCTGGCCCCCGAGATCCGCCGGACGTTCCACATCAGCTCGGGCACCATCGTCTTCATCGCCAGCGCGTCGTCGGCCTTCTTCGTGCTCGGCGCGGTGCCGATGGGGTGGCTCGCCGACCGGGTGAAGCGGGTGCCCATCGTCGGGTGGGCCAGCCTCGCCTTCGGGTTCTTCGTGTTCCTCTCCGGTCTCGCGGTGAGCGCGTTCATGCTGTTCTGGACGCGCTTCGCCACCGGCATCGCCAAGGCCAACAGCATCCCGGTCCACCAGTCCCTCATCGCCGACAACTACCCGATCGGGATCCGGGCCCGGATGTCGGCCGCCATCAACATGGGCGGCCACGGCATCGGCCTGGTCAGCCCGGTGCTGTGCGCGGCGATCGCCACGTGGGCGGGTGGGGTCGAAGGCTGGCGGTGGGCGTGGTTCCTGCTCGGCATCCCGGTGGTGTGCGTCGCCGTCCTCGCGTTCTTCATGAAGGAACCGCCCCGCGGGCAGTTCGAGAAGCAGGACGTGCTCGGCGAGGTGATCGAGGATGCGCAGCCGGCGCCCATCTCCATGGAGGCCGCCTTCGCCCGCATCAAGCGCATCCGGACGATCCGCACCGTCCTCGTCGGGTTCTGCGCCCTCGGGTTCGGGCTGTTCAGCCAGCCCGCGCTCGAATCGCTGTACCTCGACGACAACCTGCACGTGAGGGGCGTGCTCGAACGCGGGATCATCCTCAGCCTCTCGGGCATCCTCGCCCTGCCGATGCTGCCGCTGATCGGCCGCTACTTCGACAAGAAGTACCGGGAGGACCCCGCACGCGCGCTGGCGCTCGTCGGCCTGCTGATCCTGCCGTCGGCACTGCTCACCCCGCTGCAGTTCAGCGTGCAGAGCTCCACCTGGTTCTGGATCTTGAAGATCCCGCAGGCGGTGCTGACGGCGTCCGCGTTCGCGATGGTGGGCCCGGTCCTCCAGGCGGTGGTGCCCTACCGGCTGCGCGGCATGGGCACCGCCATGTCGACGCTGTACATCTTCTTCATCGGTGGCTTCATGGGGGGCCTCGTGTCCGGCTTCCTCACCGACGCGGTCGGGGTGCGGGGCACGGTGATCTTCCTCGGGGTGCCCAGCGCGATCATCGGCGGGCTGCTGCTGATGAACGGTGCCCGCTACATCCGCAACGACCTCTCGTTGGTGGTCGAGGAGCTGCTCGAGGAGAAGGACGAGCACGAGAAGCGCTTCGTGCAGAAGACGGCGGTGCCGCTCCTCCAGCTCGCCAACATCGACTTCTCCTACGGACCGGTCCAGGTGCTCTTCGGCGTCGACTTCGAGGTGCAGAAGGGGGAGACGGTCGCGCTGCTCGGTACCAACGGCGCAGGCAAGTCGACCGTGCTGCGCGTGATCAGCGGCCTGGCGGTCCCCGAGCGGGGCGTGGTGCGGCTCAACGGCCAGAACATCACCTACGTGTCGCCGGAGCAGCGGGCCAAGTACCTCAGCATCATGCAGCTTCCCGGCGGCTACGGCGTGTTCGGCAACCTCACCGTCGAGCAGAACCTGGCGGTGAGCGCGCGCCTCAACGCCGAGAGCCGCAGCCACGTGAACCAGCGGATGGCCGGCGTCTACAACCTCTTCCCCGAGCTCGACGGGAACCGGAAGCAGGTCGCCAACAGCATGTCCGGCGGTCAGCAGCAGATGCTCGCGCTCGGTCGGGTCCTGATCCACGAACCCGAGCTGCTCATGATCGACGAGCTCTCGCTCGGTCTGGCCCCGCTCGTGGTGCAGCGGCTGCTGGAGGTGGTCGAGGAGCTCAAGGCCCGCGGCCAGACGATGATCATCGTCGAGCAGTCGCTCAACGTGGCGATCGCACTGGCCGACCGGGCGATCTTCCTGGAGAAGGGCCAGGTGCGGTTCGAGGGTTCCACGGAAGGCCTGCTCGAACGGGGCGACCTCGCCCGGGCGGTCTTCTTCGGGACCGAGGGCGGCTGATGACCCTCGCCACCGTGCTCACCTGGAACCTGGTGTTCAAGGGCGTCGTCGGCGGCCTCATCACGTCGCTCATCGCCATGGGCATCGTGCTGGTCTACCGCTCGTCGCGCGTCATCAACTTCGCGGTCGGCAGCATCGGCATCCCCGCCACCGCGCTCTTCGGGGTCATGGTCGGTGTCCATCACTGGCCGTACTGGCCGTCACTGATCGCGGCGCTCGTGATCGGGACGCTCACCGGCGTGCTGGTCGAGCTGGCGGTGATCCGGCGCCTCTTCAAGTCGCCGCGCGTCATCGTGCTGGTCGCCACCATCGGCGTGGCCCAGCTGTGCGAGGCGATCACGCTCGCGCTGCCCGCCTACCGCACCGGCTCGCTGCAGACGTCGTTCCCGACGCCGTTCAGCGGGACCTGGTACCCGGGCCTCGGCATCGAGGTGTCGGCCAGCCAGCTGCTGGTGCTGATCGTCGTGCCGCTGATCACCGTCGGACTGTGGTGGCTGCTCGGGCACACCGCGTTCGGTGACGCGGTGCGGGCGGCGGCGTCGAACTCCGACCTCGCCCGCATGACGGGCATCAACCCGAAGATGGTGTCGACCGGCGTCTGGGCCATCGCCGGCTTCCTGGGCACGGTGGCGATCGTGCTCATCGCCACCGACCAGACCTCCGCCGACCTGGTGCACATCGGCCCCGACACGCTGCTCCGCGGCATGGCCGCCGCGCTCATCGGGGGCATGGTGTCGTTCCCGCGCGCCGTGGTCGGCGCGGTCGCCATCGGCATCCTCGACCGGGTCCTGTTCTTCAACTACACGTCGGAGACGGGTCTGGTGCAGTTCGTGCTCTTCGTCGTGGTGCTGGTGTTGGTGGCGCGGGTCAGCCGCAACGACACCGGCTCGGGGGAGGAGAGCTTCCAGTTCGCGCCCCGCATCGCCGCGGTCCCGGCTCGGCTGAAGAACATCTGGTGGGTCAAACGGTTGCCGCAACTGATCGCGGTGCTGTCGCTGCTCGCGGCGGTGGTGCTGCCGTTGCTGTCCGACAAGTCGGAGCGGCACCAGACGTGGGCCACGATCCTCGCCTTCGCGCTCTGTGCCATCTCGGTGGTGGTGCTCACCGGTTGGGGCGGCCAGCTCTCGCTCGGGCAGATGGCGTTCGCGGGGCTCGGCGCGCTCACCGCCGCCGCGCTCATACGCGGCCTGCAATTCAACATCGGCTGGCACGACACCCGATTCCTCGACGGCGGCCTCCCGAGCGTCTCCTTCCCGTGGGCGCTGCTGCTGGGCGCGGCCTTCGCCAGTCTCGTCGCGGTGATCGTCGGCATCGGGGCGTTGCGCGTCCGCGGCTTGTTGTTGGCCATCAGCACGTTGGCGTTCGCGATCGCGGCGCAGGCGTACATCTTCAGCCGGCCGATCTTCACCGCCGGCAGCACCACCATCGAGATCCCGCGTACCGACCTCGGCCCGCTCGAGCTCACCCACCGCAACCGCGCGTACTACTACTTCGTACTGTTCGTGCTCGTCGTCGTGCTCGTTCTGGTCGCGCACCTGAAGCGCACCGGCATCGGACGGATGATCGTGGGGGTGCGCGAGAACGAGCTGGCGGCGTCGGCCATGTCGGTGTCGCCGGCCCGGGCGAAGCTCATCGCGTTCGCGATGGGCGGGTTCATCGCCGGGCTCGGCGGCGTGCTGCTCGGCGCGGTGAACCTGACGTTCGGCCCGTCGGAGCGCTACTTCCTGGTCGAGGACTCCCTGCGGCTCATCGCCATCGTGGTGATCGGTGGCCTCGGGAGCCTGTCGGGCGCGGTGGTGGGCGCGCTTTGGGTCATCGGCCTGCCCGCGTTCTGGCCCGACAACACGCTGGTGCCGCTGTTCACGTCGAGCATCGGCCTGCTCATCATCCTGCTCTACATCCCCGGCGGCTTCGTGCAGATCGGGTACTACGCGCGCGACTCGTTGTTCCGGTGGTTCGACAAGCGCCTCGGGCCGGTCGACACCACCAAGACGGTCACCGCGCCGCCGGCGTCGCTGCACCGCGAGATCCCGTTGGAGCCGGCGTCGCTGAACGCCGACGGCTCGGTGCTCGCGACCGATCAGTTGACGGTGCAGTTCGGCGGTCTCACCGCGGTGAACTCGGTCGCGTTCCGCGCCATGCCCGGCGAGGTCATCGGGCTCATCGGCAACAACGGCGCGGGCAAGTCGACGCTGCTGAACGCGATCGGGGGCTACGTGCCGAGCAAGGGCAGCGTGCAGCTGCTCGGGCACGAGGTGAGCCGCAAGAAGGCTCACCAGCGCGCTCGACGGGGGCTCGGGCGGACGTTCCAGTCGGCCCGCCTCTATCCCGAGCTCACCGTGCGCGACACCGTGCAGCTGGCGCTCGAGGCGCGCGAGTCGACGTCGTTCTGGGGCTCCCTGTTGTGGCTGCCGTCGATCCGGCCCGAAGCGAAGAAGTACGCGGAGGCGGGCGAGCTCATCGACTACCTCGGTCTCGGTCGCTACGGTGACCGTTACGTCGCCGAGCTGTCGACCGGGACCCGGCGCATCGTGGAGCTGGCCTGCGTCCTCGCGGTGGCCCCCCGGGTCATCTGCCTCGACGAGCCCACCGCGGGTGTGGCCCAGCGCGAGGCGGAGGCATTCGGCCCGCTCATCCTCCGGGTGCAGCAGGAGCTCGACGCCACCTTGGTCGTCGTGGAGCACGACCTGCCGCTGATCCTGTCGATCAGCGACCGGATCTATTGCCTGGAAGCGGGTCGCGTGATCGCCGAGGGCCTCCCGATGGAGATCCGCGAAGACCCGCGCGTCATCTCCTCGTACCTCGGCACCGACGAGCGCGCCATCCAGCGGAGCAACGCGCCGGGGTAGTCACCCCGGCGCGTCCCTCTGGCGGAGCCCTGCGTCACGTCGCCTTGGCGCACTTCCCGCCACTCGCGTCCTTCACGGATGTCAGCATCTTCCAGTCGCCCGCGGTGCCCGCGCTCGAGTCGTAGGCCACCAGGCGGAAGCTGTCCTCGGCTCCGTACTTGCCCTTGCAGAGCGAGGCGAACTTATCGGGCGGCAGGTCGATCTTGCCGAACGAGTCGACCGTCTTCTGCCAGTTCTTCACCGTCAGGTTCTTCCCGACCTTCTCGGCGATCGCCTTGAACATGAACAGGTCACCGCAGGCGTCGGTGACCGACTGGTCGGTGTTGATCGTCTTCCCGTCGCTCGTGGTCGCGCGCTCGTCGGGCCCGGGCACCGTGGTGCCGGTGGCCTTCTCGTAGATGTCGACGCACTGCTGCAGGATCGGGCTCTTGTTCGCCCAGCGTTCGGACTGTGTGAGCCCGGTGCCGCTGATCATGCCCTCGTACGGGTTCGGGCTGACGCCGGCCTGCTGCTCATCCTTGGCCTGGTCGAGCGCGGTGTCGGTGTCGGTGACCAGCTGGACCTTCGGCATCGCATTCTTGATGGTCTCGGCGAACTGCTTCGCGGAAACGAGGTTCCCCGCCAGGAACACCGTGTTCACGCCCTCGGTCTTCCACTTCTCGATGAAGCTCTCCATCTGCGCCTGGGCGGCGGTCGTGTCGGTGCCCGTGATCGTGAGGATGGCGGTCGACCCGGTCTTCGCCTTGGCCTTCTTCAGGGCCGGGACGATCACGTCGTTCACCCGGGCCTCGTTGTTCTTGTCACCGACGACCGCCACCGTCTTGCCCTTGATCTTCCCGCTGCCCGAGAGCAGGTTGATGAGTGCCGCCGACACCTCTTCCTTCGTGCGGTCGGGGGTCAGCATCAGCCCACCCGGCGATTCGTCGATCCACGGCTGGTCCAGCTCGTGGCCGATGTGGATGACGTTGTGCTCCTTGGCGAGGCACAACTGGCCTTGACCGGTGAAGTCGATGAACACGCCCAGCACGGCGAAGACCTTGTCGTCCTCGGACCACGCGGTGCAGAGCGACAACGGGTCGGGCTTCCCGCCCGGGATCGGCGGGTACTCCTTGAACACCGGGATGATCTTCCGGCCGTTGATTCCGCCGTTGTTGTTGATGTAGTCGACGAAGACCTGGCTGACCGCCTTCGTGTCGCCGAACGTGTAGTCGACGAAGTCGGCGATCGCGCTGTACTGGATGATCGCGATCCCGACCTTGATCGAGTCCTTGGTGACTCCCTGGGTGCTCCCGCCGCTGCTGGCGCGGTTCGTCGCCCCCAGCGTGAGTGCGGCGAGCACGAGTACGACGATGCACAGCGACAGCGTCGCGTGGCGACGCGGAGTGCGCGCGATGGCCATGGTCCCCCCCGGTCCTCGGCTGTTGAGACCATACAACGATCGTGAGGCCGCCGCCCGCCACCGGACGGTGCGGCGCGCCGGCTCGGCTCGCTAGGTGCCCGTGCCCGCCTTGGCGCACTTGCCGTTGCTGGCGTCCTTGATCGGTGTCAGCTTCTTCCAGTCGCCGTTCGTGCCGAGGCTCGAGTCGTAGGAGACCAGGCGGAAGCTGTCCTCGGCCGCGTACTTGCCCTTGCACAACGAGGCGAACTTGTCGGGTACGAGTGCGATGGGTCCGAGCTTGTCGACGGTCTTCTGCCAATTGGCGGTGGTCAGGTCCGGCCCGACCTTCTTCGCGATGTCGCGGAACATGAACAGCTCGCCGCAGAAGTCGGTCACGGCCTGGTCGGTGTAGACGGACTTCCCGTCGCTGTCGACCTTCCGCTCGTCGGGACCGGGCACGGTGGTCCCCGTTGCCTTCTGGTAGATGTCGACGCACTGCTGCAGCAGCGGGCCCTTGTTGGCCCACCGCTCGGTCGGCGTGAGGCCGGTGCCGCTCAACAGGCCCTCGTAGGGGTTGGGGTTCTTCCCCGCCTTCTGCTCGTCTTGTGCCTGTCCGAGCGTGGTGTCGGCGTCGGTCACCAGTTGCACCTTGGGCATCGACGCCTTGATGGTCTCGGCGAACTGCTTCGACGAGGCATCGTTCCCGGACATCAACACCATGTTGACGCCTTCGGTCTTCCACTTCTCGATGAAGCTGTCGAGCTGGGCCTGGGCCGCGGTGGTGTCGGTACCGGTGATGGTGAGGATGGCGGTCGACCCCGTCTTCGCCTTCGCCTTCTTCAGCGCGGGCACGGTGACCTTGTTGACGCTGTCGGCGTTGTTCTTGTCGCCGAGGACGGCCACCGTCTTGCCCTTGAGCCGGCCGGTCGAGGCGAGCAGGTTCACCAACTCTTCCGAGACGCCCTGCTTCGTGGCGTCGGGGGTGAGCAGGAGCCCGCCCGGCGCGGCGTCGATCCACGGCTGGTCCAGCTCGTGACCGATGTGGACGATGTGATGCTCTTTGGTGAGGCAGAGCTGCCCCTGGCCGGTGAAGTCGATGAAGACGCCGAGGACGGCGAACACCTTGTCGTCCTCCGCCCAGGCGGTGCACATCGAGAGCGGGTCGGGCTGGCCCCCCGGGATCGGCGGGTACTTCTTGTACACCGGGATGATCTTCCGGCCGTCGATCCCGCCGTTGTTGTTGATGTAGTCGACGAAGGTTTGCGCGACCTTCTGCGTGTCGCCGAAGGTGTAGTCGACGAAGTCCTTGATCGCGGTGAAGTCGATGAGCGCGATCCCGACCTTGATCGAGTCCTTGGTGACGCCCTGGGTGCCCCCGCCACTGCTGGCTCGGTTCGTCGCGCCGAACGTGAGTGCTGCGAGCAGGAGTACGACGATGCAGAGCGATCGCGTCGCGTGACGACGCGGAGTGCGCGCGGTTGCCATGGTCCCCCCGATCCCTCGGCTGCTCGGACCGTACAACGATCGTGACGCCGCCGCCACGTGGAGCGTGCCCAGGTCCGTCGTGCTAGCCCCCGGCCTTCGCCACCTTGGCGCACTTGCCATTGCTGGCGTCCTTGATGGGCGTCACCAGCTTCCAGTCGCCCGATGTACCCGCGCTCGACGAGAACTGCACGAGTCGGAAGCCGTCTTCGGCCGTGTACTTGCCCTTGCACAGCGATGCGATGGGATCAGGTGCGACCGTGATCGGTCCGAAGTTGTCGACGGTCTTCTGCCAGTTCTTCACCGTCAGATCGGGACCCACCTTGTCGGCGATGTCGCGGAACATGAAGAGCTCACCGCAGAAGTCCGTCACCGCGATGTCGGTCTGCACCTTCTTGCCGTCGCTGTTCGTGACCTCCTGGTCGGGCCCGGGCACCGTCTCGCCGGTGGCCTTCTGGTAGACGTCGACGCACTTCTGCAGCACGGCGTTCTTGTTGGCCCAGCGCTCGGAGTCGGTCTGCCCCGTGCTCGAGAGCAGGCCCTCGTACGGGTTCGGCTTCTTGCCCGCGGCGACCTCGTCCCGTCCCTGCTGGAGCGTCGTGTCGGCGTCGGTGTAGAGCTGCGCCTTCGGCATGGCGCTCTTGATCGTCTCGGCGAATTGCTTCGACGAGACGTCGAGGCCGGCCATGAACACGGCGTTCACGTTCTCGCTCTTCCACTTCTCGATGAAGCTGTCGAGCTGCGCCTGCGCCGCGGTGGTGTCGGTGCCGGTGATGGTGAGGACCGCGGTCGAACCGGTCTTCACCTTGTCCTTCTTGAGCGTGGGCACGATCACGGTGTTGACCCGCTCCTCGCTGGTCTTGTCGCCGAGGACCGCGACCGTCTTGCCCTTGAGGCGGCCAGTCGTGTTCAAGAGGTTCAGGAGGACGGTGGCCGCTTCCTCCTTGGTCTGGTCGGGCGTCAGCATGAGTCCACCCGGCGACTGGTCGATCCAGGTCTGCTCGAGCTCGTGGCCGATGTGGATGACCTTGTGCTCCTTGGTGAGGCAGAGCGGGCCTTGGCCGGTCATGTCGATGAAGACGCCGAGCACGGCGAAGACCTTGTCGTCCTCGGACCACGACGTGCACAACGAGAGCGGGTCCGGCTGCCCGCCCGGAATCGGCGGGTACGTCTTGTACACCGGGATGATCTTGCGACCGTCGACCCCGCCGTTGTTGTTGATGTAGTCGATGAAGGTCTGCGCGACCTTCTGCTGGTCGCCGTGGTTGTAGTCCACGAAGTCCTTGATCGAGTTGTAGTCGATGATCGCGATTCCGACCTTGATCGAGTCCTTGGTGACTCCCTGGGCGCTTCCGGAGTCGGCGGCTCTCGTGGTGGCGCCCAGCGTGAGTGCGGCGACGACCAAAGTCACCGCGCAGAGCGCCCACGTCGAACGTCGATGGATACGAGTACTGAACGACACGTTGCATGTCCCCCGGTCAGTTGGTGCGGGAAGCGTACGGCGGTGGCGCCTCGATGTCCCGTCATCTCGGCGTACGGTGTCCCCGGGGAGGGTGCTGCGATGGGACCACGGATCACGATCGTCGGCGGGGGCAGCTACCAGTGGACGCCGAAGCTGCTCGTCGACTTCGTCAACACACCCGCGCTGCACGACGCGCACCTGGTGTTGCACGACATCGATCCTGCGCCGCTTCCGCGCATGGTCGATCTCGCGCACCACCTCGCCGACGTGCGCGGCATCACGCTCACTGCCTCCGGCACCACCGACCGGGGTGCCGCGCTCGACGGCGCCGACTTCGTCGTCGTCAACATCTCCACCGGCGGCTTCGCGTCGATGCGCCACGACCTCGAGATCCCCGAGCGTCATGGCGTGCGGCAGACCGTCGGTGACAGCGTCGGGCCGGGCGGCGTGGTCCGGGCGTTGCGCAACATCCCGGTCTTCCTCGATCTCGCGGCGGACATTGCCTCGCGCTGCCCCGACGCGTGGCTGCTCAACCTCACCAACCCCATGACGACGATCTGCCGGGCCCTGACCCGCGAGACGTCGCTGAAGGCCGTGGGCCTCTGCCACGAGGTCACCATCACGCAGTTCCTCCTCAGCCTCCTGCTCGATGTCAATTTCATGGACCTCACGCTCACGGTCGGTGGTGTCAACCACCTGCCGTTCGTCACCGCGGTCGATGTCGCCGGCGACGACGGGTTCGAGCTGCTGCGGGCGGTGGTGGGCGACGCCGCGGCGCGCGGCGGCGAGCCCCTGGCGATGGCGATCCCCGACGGTCTCGACTTCGAGAAGGTGTCCGACGGGCCCGACTGGACCAAGGGCGACCTGCTGCGGCACTGGCGGGTGAAGCTCGAGCTCTTCGACCGCTTCGGGGTGCTGCCGGGCGCGGGCGACCGGCACGTCGCCGAGTTCTTCCCCAACTTCCTGACCGAGGAGTCCGGGTGGGGCGAGCGATGGGGCGTCGGCCTCACGACCATCGAGGACCGCGAGCGCGACCAGGACGCGCACGTGGCCGCGCTCGACGCGATGCTGCTCAGCCGTGAGGTGGAGTCGCTGCCGTCGGGCGAGATGGTGGCACCGATGATCCAGTGCCTGCTCCTCGACCAGCCGGGGCGTTTCCCGCTCAACGTGCCGAACGAGGGCCAGGTCGCCGACCTGCCGCTCGGCGCCACCGTCGAGAGCATGTGCGTCGTCAGCAGCAGTGGCGTCCGCGGTCGCGACAGCGTGGTGTTGCCGGCAGGGATCGCCGAGTGCCTGCGCCGGGTCTCGGCGTCGCAGGAGCTCACCGTCGACGCCGCGATCAGCGGCGACCGCGACGCCGCGTTCGCGGCGATGCTGCTGGACCCGCTCACCAGCCGGCTCGACTACGACGCCATCGCGGCCATGACCGACGAGATGCTCGACGCCACCGCGGCCTGGCTCCCGCAGTTCTCGAGCGTGTAGACCGACACCGAGACGACAGCGCGGGATCGGCGCGAGGGGGAAGGGTGGCGGGACAGTCGCCACGAGGGTTCTGGGTGGCAGCGCGCGAGGAGCCCGGTCGCGTCGCGTTGATCGACGCCGAGGAACGTGAGTGGACCGCGGGTGAGCTGCTGGCCGGCGCGAACCAGCTGGTGCACGCGCTCCGCGCCCGGGGCGTGGAGCTCCTCGATCCGGTCGCCACCCTGACGCGAAACTCGGCCGAGTTGCTCCAGACCTTGCTCGCGGTGTTCCAAGCCGGTTGGCAGTACGTGCCGCTGAACACCCACCTCACCGCGGCGGAGGCCGGGTACATCCTCGGTGACTCGGGCGCGGCGGTGCTGGTCGCCGACGCCGAGCTCGGTGCGGTCGCGCAGGTGGCCGCCGACGCGGCCGGTGTCCCGCCGGCCGGCCGGATCTCGGTGGGCGGGGCGATCCCCGGCTTCACGCCGTTCGACGCGCTGGTGGCCGACCAACCCGACACGACGCCCGGGCACCGCGTCGCCGGACAGTTCCTCCAGTACACCTCGGGGACCACCGGGCGTCCGAAGGCCGTCCAGCGGGACCTGCCGCAGTTCGATCCCGAGACCTGGGTCGCGGCCTACAGCGCCAACCTCACCCGGTACGACATCGAGCCCGGGGGCGACGCGGTGCACCTCGTCACCT
>DATBBL010000231.1:0-28889 GCA_036271015.1 Acidimicrobiia bacterium | reverse complement strand
CACCGAGATCCAGGAGAGCGACACGAATGGCTGAGTACTCGGCCAAGGACATCGCCGCGCTGCGCAAGGCGACCGGCGCGGGGATGATGGACTGCAAGAACGCGTTGGAGGACGCCGACGGTGACGCCGAGCGCGCCCTCGACATCCTGCGCGCCAAGGGCCTGAGCAAGGCCACGAAGATGCAGGAGCGCGAGGCCACCGAGGGTGCCGTCGACGTCGTGGTCGACGGCAACGTCGGCGCGATCGTCGAGCTCAACTGCAACACCGACTTCGTCGCCAAGGGCAGCGAGTTCACCTCGGTCGTCGCCGAGCTGACCAAGCTGGTCGCCGCGAACGGCGACCACGACGTCGCGGGCCTGCCCTTCGAGGGGACGACGGTCGGAGAGGCGCTGCAGCACCTCGCGGGCAAGCTCGGTGAGAACGTGATGCTCGGCCGCGTCGTGCGGTTCGAGTCCGACGGCCTCCTCGACGCCTACCGGCACAACCAGAACGACCGCGGCACCA
This sequence comes from Acidimicrobiia bacterium, assembly GCA_036271015.1. Taxonomy (GTDB): domain Bacteria; phylum Actinomycetota; class Acidimicrobiia; order IMCC26256; family DASPTH01; genus DASUAS01. Next base: position 28,385 of record DATBBL010000231.1, on the reverse strand, counting down.
TCGCGGTGCTGGTGGAGATCACCGGCGTCGATCCGTCGAACGAGCAGGCCCGGGAGGTCGCGCACGAGATCGCACTGCACGTCTCGTTCGCCGCGCCCGCGTACCTCACCCGCGACGAGGTGCCCGCGGACGTGATCGCCCGCGAGCAGGCGGTCATCGAGGAGAAGAGCCGCAACGAGGGCGTGCCCGAGGCCAAGCTCGAGGGCGCGGTCAAGGGTCGGCTCAACGCCTTCTTCAAGGACTCCGTGCTCCTCGAGCAGCCATCGGTCAAGGACCCGAAGGTCAGCATCGCCAAGCTGGTCGAGGGGCTCGGTGGCGACGCCAAGCTGGCGCGGTTCGCCCGCGTGAAGGTGGGCGAGGACTAGCGTCCGCGGCATGAGCGCGCACGGAGCGGCCTGATGGCCGAGAGTCAGTACCACCGCGTCGTCCTCAAGCTGTCGGGCGAGGCGTTCGCCGACACCACCACGAACTACGGCATCGACGCCGCGGTCGTGCAACGGATCGCCGAAGAGGTGGCCGAAGCGCGGGAGGGGCTCAACGTCGAGCTCGCGATCGTGGTGGGCGGCGGCAACATCTGGCGGGGCATGTCCGGCGCGACGCGCGGCATGGACCGCGCCCGCGCCGACTACATGGGCATGCTGGCCACGGTGATCAACGCGCTGGCATTGCAGGACTCGCTGGAGGCGGTCGGCCAACCGACGCGCGTGCAGACCGCGATCACGATGGCGCAGGTGGCGGAGCCGTTCATCCCGCGTCGGGCGATCCGGCACCTGGAGAAAGGCCGCGTCGTCGTGTTCGCGGCCGGGACCGGGAACCCGTACTTCACCACGGACACCACGGCCGCCCTGCGGGCGGCGGAGATCGGGGCGGAGGCGATCCTGAAGGGCACGCACTCGGGTGTCGACGGCGTCTACAGCGCCGACCCGCGGATCGATCCGACCGCGGTCAAGCTGATGCAGGTGAGCCACTTCGAGATCCTCAACAAGGGCCTCAAGGTGATGGACTCGACCGCCATCACGTTCTGCATGGACAACGAGCTGCCGATCGTCGTGTTCGACGTCACCGCGCCCGGGAACATCCACCGCGCGCTCGTCGGCGAACGCATCGGCACCCTGGTCAGCTCGGGAGCGACACCATGAGCGAAGTGTGAGATGAGCAACGACGGCGACGAGATGAAAGCACTCGTCATCGACGAGTGCGCCGACAAGATGCGCAAGGCGGTCACCCACCTCCAGGCCGAGTTCGCCGCGCTGCGGACGGGTCGGGCGTCGTCGAGCGTGGTGGAGAAGCTGCGGGTCGACGCGTACGGGAGCGACGTCCCGCTGCAGCAGCTCGCCGGCTTCGGCGTGCCGGAGCCGCGCGTGCTCACCATCTCGCCCTACGACAAGGGCACCATCAAGGCGATCGAGAAGGCCATCCTGCAGAGCGACCTGGGGGTCAACCCCTCGAACGACGGGCAGGTCATCCGCCTGGTGTTCCCCGAGCTCACGGAAGATCGCCGCAAGGAGCTGGTTAAGGTGGCCCGCAACCGGGCCGAGGAGGGCCGGGTCGCGGTCCGCAACGCCCGCCGCCACGCCCGCCACGAGCTCGAGGGGCTCGAGAAGGACGGCGAGATCAGCAAGGACGACCTCGATCGCACGGAGAAGGACCTCGAGAAGCGAACCCACGAAGTCGTCGCCGAGGTCGACGAGCTGCTCAAGCACAAGGAGCAGGAGCTGCTCTCCATCTGACGTGCGAGTGCGCCGGGGGAGCAGCGGAGGCGACCCGAATGAAGGAGCAGGAGCTGCTCTCGATCTGACGCAAGCGAGATGTCTCAGGGCCGACGTCGGCAGGGGCGGCGGGTCTAGCCTGGTGGAGCGAGACCTCCGGAGGATCGCGTGCCCGATTTCGATGACGATCGACCCGAATCGCCGCCCGCAGAGGGGGTGAGGATCCTCGGCGCCGAGGAGGCCCAGGCCGCGGTCGAGGGCGGCCCCGAGCGGCCCCGCGCCGAGGAGCCCAAGCGCCGCCGGCGCCCCGCGCCGCCCGAGGACGTGCAGCCCGCGGCCCGGTTCCCGCTCCCGGCCGACCGGCTCCCCGGTGAGGTGCCCGGCCCCGAGGTGCGCCCCGCCCCGGCGCCCCCAGCGGGTCCCGCGGCCGGTGAGCCCTCCGGCCCGATGCCGCTGCCGCACTGGACCGAGCCGCCGACCGGAGAGGTGCCGATGATCGCGGACGAACCGGGCGACGAAGAGGTCTGGGCCGCCGCGGGCAACGAGCCCCGCTTCCGGTCCGAGGCCGGTGACTGGGGCGAGGGCGACTTCGGCATCAGCGACGAGGGCCTGCACGACGACACGACCGCGATGGGTGCGCTCGTCGACGTGCCCGACGTCGACGAGGACGAGGAGTTCGCGGCCCAGGTCGCCGCCCGCCGGGCACCGCCGCGCCGTGCCCGCACCCGCCCGCCGCGTGCCTCTCGGCGCGCCGGCTCCGCCTCGCAGTTCCCGACCATCGAGGACGAGACCGAGGCGCCGCACGTGACCGCATCGCCCCGTGTCCTCCCGACCCGCGACGACCTCCCGACCCGCGTCGTCACCGGTGCGATCCTCGCCGCGGTGGCGCTGCTGGCGTTCGTCATCGGTCGGGCCGGCACCGCGGTGCTGGTCACGGTGATCGTCGCCGCGGCCGCGTTCGAGCTGTTCGAGGGCTTCCGCCGCGCCGGGTTCCAACCCGCCACCCTCCTCGGGCTGCTCGGCTCGTTGTCGTTGGTGGGCATCGCGTACAACCACGGTGAACGGGCGTTCCCGCTGGTCAGCGCGGTGGTGATCGGCTTCACGCTGTTCTGGTACCTGGCCAAGGTCGTGCACGCCCGACCGATGGTGAACGCCGCGGTCACCATCTTCGGCTTCGGCTACGTCGGCATCCTCGGCGGCTTCGCCGGCCTGCTGCTCGTGTTCCCCGACGGCGTCGGGATGATCATCGGGCTGGTGCTCTGCGCGGTGAGCTACGACGTCGCCGGCTACTTCGTCGGCTCCCGGATGGGCCACCGCCCGCTGATGCCCGACGTCTCGCCGAACAAGACCCTGGAGGGCCTGGCGGGCGGGATGGCGGCCTCGGTCCTGATGGGCCTGATCATCGCCATCGTCGGCCTGCACCCGTGGAACAACCTGAGCAACGGCCTGCTGCTCGGTGTCGTGGTGGCGATCTTCGCCCCCCTCGGCGACCTCGTGGAGTCGATGCTCAAGCGCGACCTCGGGCTCAAGGACTTCGGCACGCTGCTGCCGGGTCACGGGGGTGTGCTCGACCGCTTCGACGCCATGCTGTTCTGCCTCCCGGCGGTGTACTACCTGGTGGTCGCGCGCGGTCTCGTCTGATGCGCCGGGTCGCCGTCCTCGGCTCCACCGGTTCCATCGGTACGCAGGCGCTCGACGTCATCCGCAACCACCGGGACGAGTACGAGGTGGTGGCCCTGGCCGCCGCCCGCAACCGCGACCTCCTGGACGCGCAAGCGGAGGAGTTCGGCGTCCCCCTCTCGCGCGCCCGCCTGGGTGCCGATACCCCCGAGGTGCTGACCGAGCTCGCGTCGCTGCCCGAGGTCGACGTCGTGCTCAACGCGGTCGTGGGCTTCGCCGGGCTCCCCGCGACCCTGGCCGCGCTCGAGCACGGCAAGCGCCTCGCGCTCGCCAACAAGGAGAGCCTGATCGCCGGCGGTCCGGTGGTGGCGGCGGCACGCGAGCGGGGGACCGGCGAGATCGTCCCCGTCGACAGCGAGCACTCGGCGCTGTACCAGTGCCTGCGGGCCGGCCAAGTCGACGAGGTCGAGCGACTCGTGCTCACCGCCAGCGGCGGCCCGTTCCGCGGCTACGGCCGCGAGCAGCTGGCCGGGGTCACCGTCGCCGACGCCCTGCGCCACCCCACCTGGGACATGGGGGCCAAGATCACGATCGACTCCTCGACGCTGATGAACAAGGGCCTCGAGGTGATCGAGGCCCACGAGCTGTTCGGGGTGCCGTTCGACCGGATCGATGTGGTCGTGCACCCCCAGTCGATCGTGCACAGCATGGTCGAGTTCGTCGACGGCGCGACCATCGCCCAGCTCTCCATGCCCGACATGCGCCTGCCCATCGGGCTCGCCCTGGGTGCGCCGGCCCGGCTGCCGGAGGCCTTCGGCGCCATCGACTGGACCACCGTCGGCCAACTCACGTTCGAGACCCCGGACCTCGACGCCTTCCCGTGCCTGCGGCTGGCGTTCGCCGCCGGGCGGGCCGGAGGGAGCGCACCCGCGGTGCTGAGCGGCGCCAACGAGGTGGCGGTGGCGGCCTTCCTCGACGGCCGGATCTCGTGGACGGCGATCGCGTCGATCGTGGCCGAGGCGCTCGACGCCGGGACCGGGAACGTCCACGAGGTCGCCGACGTTCTCGAAGCGGACCGGGTGGCGCGCGAGCGCGCCGCCGACGCCGTCGACCGATTGGGCCGAGCCGCATGAAAGACCCGTTGGAGGAAGCCGGCGTCGAGGTCAACAGCCGGGTCGCGTCCGCCATGCTGCTGCTCTTCATCGCCGCCATGGTGGCGCTGGCGATCTTCGTGGCCGGCAGCCGGACCCCGCTGCTGCTCGTGCTCGGGATCATCCTCATGGTGATGCTCCACGAGTTCGGCCACTACTGGACGGCCAAGCGGGCGGGCATGAAGGTGACCGAGTTCTTCGTCGGCTTCGGGCCGCGGTTGTGGTCCTTCACCCGGGGCGAGACCGAGTACGGCGTGAAGGCGATCCCCGCCGGCGGGTACGTGCGGATCATCGGGATGACCAACCTGGAGGAGGTCGACCCGGCCGACGAGCCCCGCACCTTCCGTCAGGGCACCCCCGGCAAGCGGCTCACCGTGATCCTCGCCGGGGTCACCGTGAACCTGATCATCGCGTTCCTCCTGATCTTCCTGGTCATCGCCGGGCAGGGCCGCGTGAGCGACGGCCCCAACACCACCGTCAACCAGGTCTCGGTGGGCAGCGCCGCCCACGAGGCCGGGCTGCGGAGCGGCGACAAGATCGTCGCCATCAACGGCGCGCCGATCTCCGGCTGGGACCAGCTCAAGTCGACGATCGAGAAGAACCCGGGCCGCCAGATCGACCTGACCGTCGAGCGCGACGGCGCCCGGGTCGAGGTTCCCGCCACCCCCAAGCGGCAGGGCGGCCAGGGATTCCTCGGGGTCGCACCCGACGTCAAGATCCGCGATGTCGGCGTCGCCGAGGCGGTGCCGGAGACCTTCAAGTCGATGGGGTCGATCTTCACCGGCTTCACCCACGTCCTCGGCGACCGGCTCTCGCCGTCCGGCGTGAGCACCTCGGCGTCGCAGGGCTTCACGTCGGCGGCCCCGAAGGCAGGATCGAGCCAGGACCTCAATCGGCCCATGTCGCTCATCGGCATCGTCGACACCGGTAGCGAGCTCATCGGGAACAACATCTGGTTGCTGCTGCTCCTCCTCGGGCAGATCAGCTTCATCCTCGCCGTCTTCAACCTCCTGCCGATCCTGCCGTTCGACGGCGGCCACGCGGTCGTCGTGCTCTACGAGTGGGTCGCGTCCAAGGTGCGCCACCGGCGCGTGTTCGTCGACTACCGCAAGATCATCCCCGTGAGCGTGGTGCTGCTCATCCCGATCCTGTTCCTCGGGCTGTCCTCGATGGTGCTGGACATCCGGCACCTCGGGCAGTAAGGCGCCGGGTGCCCACGACCACCACCTCGCCGCGCCGGGTCACCCGCCGCATCCACGTCGGTCCGGTGCCGGTGGGTGGGGGGTCGCCGATCACCGTCCAGTCGATGACCACCACGAAGACGGCGGACGTCGACGGCACGTTGGCGCAGATCTACTCCCTCGCCGGCGCCGGCTGCGACATCGTGCGCTGCACCTGCAACGAGGAGCCCGCGGCCGAGGGGTTGGCGCAGATCGTGCCCCGCTCACCGGTGCCGCTGATCGCCGACATCCACTTCCAGTACAAGCTCGCGCTGGCGGCGATGGAGGCGGGTGTCGCCGGGCTCCGGCTCAACCCGGGCAACATCCGCAAGCCGGAGCACATCAAGGCGGTGGCGCGCGAGGCCAAGGACCGGGGCCTGCCCATCCGCGTCGGCGTGAACGCGGGTTCCCTCGACCCCGACATCTCGAAGCGGTACGGCGGCCCGACACCCGAAGCGCTGGTCGCGTCGGCGGAACGCGAGCTCGCCTACTTCGCCGAGGTCGGGTTCGAGGACGTCAAGATCTCGGTGAAGTCGTCGAACGTGCCGGTGATGATCGACGCGTACCGCCTCCTGTCGGAGACCGTCGACGCGCCACTCCACCTCGGCGTCACCGAGGCCGGGCCGGTGCCGGCGGGCCTGATCAAGTCGACCGCCGGCATCGCCACGCTGCTCGCCGAGGGCATCGGCGACACCATCCGGTTCTCGCTCACCGCCGACCCGGTCGAGGAGGCGAAGGCGGGCCGCCAGCTGCTGGAGGCCATGGGCCTGCGCGAGCGCAAGGGCCTCGACCTCATCGCCTGCCCGTCGTGCGGCCGGGCGGAGGTCGACGTGATCAAGGTGGCGCGCGACGCCATGGCCACGCTCGAGACCCGGAACATCCCGCTGCAGGTCGCGGTGATGGGTTGCGTCGTGAACGGGCCCGGCGAGGCGGCGGGCGCCGACCTCGGCATCGCCGCCGGACGCGGCAAGGGCCACCTGTTCGTGCGGGGCAAGGTCGTGCGCGTCGTCCCCGAGGCCGACATGGTCACCGCGCTGGTCGACGAGGCCGAGAAGATCGTCGCCGAGGGCATCGAGGCGCGCCTGGCCGCGGCCGACGAGAACGCGGAGGCGATCGCGGCGGCGACCCGCGAGGAGCTCCTGCAGATCCAGGGCCTCGACGCCAACCGCAGCGACGAGAAGATCGACAAGATCCGCGAGATCGCCGACTGACGGGCGCGTCCTACACGCGCGACGGCGGGCGCAGCACGAGCACGGCGCCGGCGGCTGCGCACACGACGCCGATCACCGCCCAGATCGCCTCGCCGGTCATGAACGATCCCTCGATCACGCCGATCCCCTGGAAGAACCACACCAGGCCGACGACGAGGAGCACGAGCCCGATCGCCCGCCGGATCCACATCGGGTCCACCCTACGGGGCGCGTCCCGGTCAGGGGCCGCGCAACCGGCGTTCGGCTTCCGTGGCGGCCGACGTCGCGTAGCCGTGCACGATGCGCTCCAGGATCGCGGCGAACAGCGCGCCGGTGCCCGGGACCTTGGGCTCGAACGCACCCACCCAGCGGATGGCGGTTCCCCCGTCCCCGGTCGCGACGAGGTCGATGTCGGCGTGGTAGCCCCGGACGGGCAGGCCGCGGACGATGGTGTACGCGAGGTGATGGGGCGGGTCGTACTCGAGGATCTCCTCGAGCGCGAAGGTCGGTGGACGACCAAGGCGCCGGATCGCGCCCACCCCACCGGGAGCGGGGTCGCCGACGCGTTCCCAGTCCGACACCGTGACCGTGCGACCGGCCCACTCGCGCCAACGCGTGGCGTCGGCCAGCACCTCGAACACCGCCGCGGGCGGGGCGCTCGACGCGACGATGAGCTCGTACGTCGACATCGCCAACGGTCAGGTCCTCTCGGCCCAGTAGGCGTCGACCCGGTAGGGGAGCGCGAGCCGGTCGCGGCCGACGGTCGCCGGGTCGGTCCGCAACAGCGACCGCACCTCGTCGAGCACCGCCTCACGCCGGTCCGGAGGCAGCACCGCCACGTGGCTGACGCTGCGCACGCGCTCCACGAGGTCGTCGGGCGTCAGCAGCTGCTCGTGGTGGAACGTCGCCTCGGTGAGCGGCCCGAACCACGGCGTCTCCACGAAGGCCGACTCCTTCCACTCGTCGTGCGCCCGCCACGGCGCGCGCTTCTCCACGCGGTCCATGATCGCCCAGACCCGGTCGACCCACGGTACCGAGCGGTCACGCGCGTTCCACACCAGCGCCAACCGCCCACCGGGCCGCAGCACGCGGTGGAACTCCTCCAGCGCGCGCCGGGCATCGAACCACTGGAAGGCCTGGGCCACCGCGATGCCGTCGAACGACCCCGGCGCGAACGGGCACGACTCCGCGACCGCCGACACCACCGGGACCCGCGGCAGCGAGGCGGCGAGGAAGCGGCGCATGCCCTCCACCGGTTCGACCGCGACCAGCTCCGCGTCGACCAGGCGCGCGCCGAGCAACCGGGTGAACTTGCCGGTGCCGGCGGCGAGGTCGCACACGCGCGCGCCCGGGGACAGATCGAGCGAGTGGACGATCCAGTCGACCGCGTCCGCCGGGTACGACGGCCGGGCCCGCTCGTACGCCGCGGCCTCCGCGCCGAAGCCGGACGCGGCGACGTCGTGGACGCTCAAGCAGGTGACGCGGAAGGTGTCCAGCCGTGGAGGCCGCACTCCAACTTGCCGCTGCTCGACCACCGACCGGCGCGCGGGTCGTCGCCCTCCTTCACCGGGTTGGTGCACGGCCAGCAGCCGATCGAGGGATAGCCCTTGTCGCGCAGCGGATGCACCGGCAGACCGCGATCGGCGATGTAGCCGTCGATGTCGTCGTGCGTCCAGCTGGCGATCGGGTTCACCTTCACGATGCCCCGCCCGACGTCGAACCCCACGATGGGCGCGTTCACCCGGGTCGGCGCCTCGTCGCGCCGGAGCCCGGTGAGCCACGCCGACTTGCCCTCGAGCGCGCGGGCGAGGGGCTCGACCTTGCGCATGGCGCAGCACTCGTCGGGATCGACCTGCCAGAGGTCGTCCGGCGCGATCTGCGGCGTGATCACCCGCAGGTTCAGGTCGTAGCGCTCGCGCACCTGCTCGACGTACCAGAGCGTCTCCGCGAAGTGGTACTGCGTGTCGAGGAACACGACCTCGAGCTCGGGGACGACCTGGGTGGCGACGTCGATCAGCACGCAGTCCTGGAACGACGCCGCCAGCACCGCGCCGTCGCCGAAGGTCTCCCACGCCCACTTGATCGCGGACGACGCCGGCTCCTGCTCGAGCTCCGCGGAGACGCGTGCGAGATCTGCGAGATCCGGCGCCTCCGTCTCGATGGCGGTCACGTCGCGCACTCCGAGTCGCCGACCTCGGCCACGTAGGGCCCGGTCTCGTCGAAGTCGATGTAGTACTCCGGCGCTTCCTCGGGCGTCGGGAACTCGTCGAGGTCGGTGAGGGTCTTGCCGACGACCGCCGCGCCACCGGCCCGTTCGAGCCAGGACGAGAACGTCTCGCCCGCGTCGCGCTCACCGGCGAACTGCTCGACGACCCGCACCACGGCCTCGGACGCCCGCTTGGCCGGGAGCTTCGAGGCCTTCTTGCCGAACGCGATCGTCATGTTGGTGACGTGGCCGCCGAGCTCCATCTGGTAGCCGGGTGCCGCGCGCCCGTGCGCCCGCCGCTCCAGGCCGAGGAATCCGATGTCGGCGATGTGGTGCTGGCCGCACGAGTTGGTGCAACCGGAGATGTTGATGCGCACGCCGCCCACCTCGGCGAGCCCCGCCTTCTCGAGCGCGTCGCCGATGTCGGCCGCGAGGCCGCGCGACTGCGTGACCGCGAGATTGCAGGTGTCGGCGCCCGGGCACGACACCACGTCGCGCGCGAGCTCGGCGCCCGCTTCGGCCATCCCGTGCTCCGCCAGCCGCGCGTGCAGGTCGGGGAGCTGCTCCTCGGTGAGGCCGCGCAGCGCGAAGTTCTGCCGGTTGGTGATGCGGACCTCGATGCCGAAGTCGCGCTGGATCTGGGCGAGCGCCCGGAACTGCGCGGTGGTGATGTCGCCCAGGCGGCAGTACGCGTACGCGCTCACGGTGCCGTTGGCCCGGCCCCGCACCACGTTGGCGGTGTCCCACTGCTGGAGCGGGGTGAGGCCCTGGAACTGGACCGGCGTGGCGCCGGAGCCGATGAGCCCGCCGTCGGCGCTCACCGCGGTGCCCATGCCGGCGGGCGCGTCGCCCTGTTCCTGCACGACCGCGGGGACGCCGCCGGGCCACGACGACGATGCGGGCAGGAACTTGCGCTCCTTGAAGATGCGCTCGCGCAGCTCGTCCTCGCCCATCGTGTCGACCAGCCACTTCATGCGGGCCCGCAGCTTGTTGTCGCGGTTGCCGTGGTGGTCCTGCACCCGGAGCATCGCCTCGATGGTGGGGAGGAGGTCCTCCCGCGACGTGAACTCCTCGAGCGCGAGCGCCGGGTGCGGGTTCGCACCGAGGCCGCCGGCCATGAACACCCGGAAGCCGGGCTCGACGGTGCCGTCGGGACGCGGGCGGTTGACCGCGATCACGCCGACGTCGTTGAACATCGCCTGGCCGCAGTCGGTGGCGCAGCCGGAGAAGTTGATCTTGAACTTGCGCGGCAGGCGCTGCGCGATCGGGTTGCGCAGGAAGAGGTCCTTGGTGGCCTCGGCCCACGGGCTGATGTCGAGCACCTCGTAGGGGCAGGCACCGGCGAGGTGGCAGCCGGTGACGTTGCGCACGGTGTCGCCGCACGCTTCCCGGCTGGTGAGCCCGACGGACGCGAGGAGCCGGAGTGCCTCGGCGGTGTCCTCCAGCTGCACGAAGTGGAACTGGGTGTTCTGCCTCGTGGTGAGATGACCCCAGCCCCGGGAGTAGGTCTCGGCGATGTAGCCGAGCATCTCCAGCTGGTCCGGCTCGACCCGGCCGTACGGGATCTTCACCCGCAGCATCTGGTTGTGGCCGCCCTGGCGCTGGCCGTAGATGCCCTGGTTGAGCCGGAACACGCGGAACGTGTCGTCGTCGATCTCGCCGGCGAGGTAGCGCTGGACGCCGGCCTCGAACTTCACCAGCTCGGCCTCGATCTCCGGATCGAGCGGCTGGGCGCGGAGGTCTCGCACATCGATCGCCATAGCCGACGAAGTTACCGGCTTTTTCGGCGAAATACCAGCGGCGAGGTCGGAAATATTTTCGATCAGATCTGTGGGATTTCGCCGTGGCTACCCTGCCTCCATGGCGAAGGCGAAGGCCCCGGTCCTCACCCCCCGTGCCGACGACTTCCCCCGTTGGTACCAGGACGTGCTGCAGAAGGCGCAACTGGCCGAGAACGGGCCGGTCCGGGGGACGATGGTCATCCGGCCCTACGGCTATGCCATCTGGGAGCGGATGCAGGCCGAGGAGGATGCCCGGATCAAGGCCTGTGGCGCGGAGAACGCCTACTTCCCGCTGTTCATCCCCGAGTCCTACCTGCAGCGGGAGGCGGAGCACGTGGAGGGCTTCAGCCCCGAGCTGGCGGTGGTGACCATCGCCGGGGGCAAGGAGCTCGACGAGCCGGTCGTGGTCCGGCCCACCAGCGAGACGGTCATCGGCGAGTTCATGGCCAAGTGGATCCAGAGCTACCGCGACCTCCCGCTGCTGCTGAACCAGTGGGCCAACGTCGTGCGCTGGGAGCTGCGGCCCCGGCTCTTCCTCCGCACCAGCGAGTTCCTCTGGCAGGAGGGCCACACCGCCCACGCCACCCGAGAGGACGCCCGGGCCTACACCATCCGCATCCTGCGCGACGTGTACGAGGACTTCATGGTGAACGTGCTCGCGCTGCCCGTCGTCCCCGGGCTCAAGACCGCACGGGAGCGCTTCGCGGGTGCCAGCAACACCTTCACGTGCGAGGCGATGATGGGCGACGGCAAGGCGTTGCAGATGGGCACCAGCCACGAGCTCGGCCAGAACTTCGCCCGGGTGTTCGGCATCGAGTTCCTCGACGAGGGCGGGACCCAGCAGACCGCGTGGACCACCTCGTGGGGGTCGACGACCCGCATGGTGGGAGCGTTGGTGATGGCGCACGGTGACGACGACGGCCTCCGCGTGCCGCCGCGGCTGGCGCCGATCCAGGTCGTCGTCCTCGCGGTGCGCGACGAGGGCGACGTCGTGGACCGGTGCCGGGCGCTCACCGACGAGCTGACCGCGGCGGGCGTGCGCGCGCAGCTCGACGCGCACACCGACGTCTCCATGGGGCGGCGGGCCACCGACTGGGAGCTCAAGGGTGTGCCGGTCCGGCTCGAGGTCGGCCCGCGCGACCTCGCCGAGGGCGTGGCGACGCTCGTGCGGCGCATCGTCATCGGCGACGAGGACCGCAAGACCGCGGTGCCCCTCGTCGGCGTCGCCGAGGCCGTGGTCGCCGAGCTCGACCGGCAGCAGCGCGGGTTGCTCGACGCCGCCACCGCGATGCGCGAGGAGCGCACCGCCGACGTCACGACCCTGGACGCGGCCCGCGACGCGGCGGCCGACGGCTGGGCCCGGGTGCCCTGGGACGCGGTCGGCGTCGACGGGGAGGCCGAGCTCGCGCAGGCCGGCGTCACCGTGCGGTGCCTGGTCCGCGCCGACGGTTCGCTGCCCGACACCGTCGACGACCCCGACCTCGTGGCGGTCGTGGCCCGTGCCTACTAGACCGGTGGTCGATTCCGCTCCGCCGTCCGGCCCTCCGGGCACGGCTCCGCTGCATCTCTGAGGCCGCCATGTTCCCGATCCGACCGCCGGTGTCGCCGATGCTGGCCAAGCTGGCGCGCGAGCTCCCGACCAGCGGCGGCAAGGCGGGCGACTTCCTGTTCGAGCCCAAGTGGGACGGCTTTCGCGCGATCGTGTTCCGCGCCGGTGACGAGATCGAGATCGGCAGCCGCAACGAGCGACCGCTGACCCGCTACTTCCCCGATCTCCTCGACCCGTTGCGCGCACAGCTCCCCGAGCGCTGCGTCGTCGACGGCGAGATCGTCATCGCCACCGACCACGGCCTCGACTTCGACCTCCTGTCGCTGCGGATCCACCCGGCCGCGTCGCGCGTCGAGATGCTGGCGGGGGAGACCCCGGCGTCGTTCGTCGCGTTCGACTACCTCGCCGAGGGCGACGACGACCTGCGCGCGCTCCCGTTCCGGGATCGGCGCGCCCGGCTCGAGCGGGCCCTGGCGCACGCGACGTCGCCCGTGCTGCTGACGCCGGCGACCACCGACCGGGCGCTGGCCGAGGAGTGGTTCGAGCGCTTCGAGGGCGCCGGGCTCGACGGCGTCGTCGCCAAGCCGCTCTCCGGCGAGTACGAAGAGGGCAAGCGGACGATGCAGAAGGTGAAGCACCTCCGCACCGCCGACTGCGTCGTCGGCGGCTTCCGCATGCACAAGGACGGCGCCGGGGTCGGGTCGCTGCTCCTCGGGTTGTACGACGACGACGCCGTCCTGCACCATGTGGGCGTGGCGAGCAGCTTCTCCGCCGAGGCGCGCGCCGAGCTGCTCGGCGAGCTCGAGCCCTACCGGACCGGCTCGCTCGACGGGCACCCGTGGCGCGCGTGGGCCGAGGCCGACGCCGAGGCGGCGTCATCGGGCCAGCAACGCCGGCCCGGTGCGCAGAGCCGGTGGAACGCGGGCAAGGACCTGTCGTGGGAGCCGCTGCGCATCGAGCTGGTCGCCGAGGTCGCGTACGAGCACCTGCAGGGCGACCGGTTCCGCCACACCGCCCGCTTCCAGCGGTGGCGCCCGGACCGCACCCCCGCCTCGTGCACCTACGAGCAGCTCGACACGCCCGTCCCGATGGAGCTCAGGGAGATCTTCGGTGTCTGACCACGATCCCGGACCCTCGGTCGGCAAGCTCGCCGGCCAGCTCGGCTACATGTTCGAGGACGACCCGTCGCTCCGCGACGCGCCGGTCGCCCAGCTGGTGGCCCGCCTCAACGAGGAGGATCGCCTGGCCCGGGCGATCGCCCGGTACCCGAACCACACCGACGCCGAGATCCACGCCCACCTCGCCGAATTCCACGACCGCATCGGCGCGGTCGACGTGGAGAAGGCCCGCCAGCAGGCCCTCGGCGGGCTCGACGACGGCTGAGCCGGCGCCGCCCGGTTCGCGGGGTTTGTCCACCGGAAAACGACGGCGGGGTCGGGTATACTCATCGGGTTCGGTAGGTAGACGAGACCCACCGGTCCCCAGCGGTCCGTAGGAGACGTGGGCGCAAGCCCACGTTTTTTCTTGCCACCAGGGAGCCGGAGAACGACGTTGAAAGGCGGGTGGATCATGGACATCGAGACGGTCGTGCGATCCGTGGAACCCGTCGTCGGCGCCCTCGGGCTCGCGCTCTACGACGTCGAGCTGAGTGGCTCGGGCCGGGCGCGCGTGCTGCGCGTGCTCGTGGACCGGCCCGGCGGCATCGACCTCGACGGCATCGCCGCCGCCACCGAGGCCATCTCGCCCGCGCTCGACCGGCCGCCGCTCGACTCGCTCGTCCCCGGCCCCTACGCGCTCGAGGTCAGCAGCCCGGGACTGGAACGGCCCTTGCGCACGCCGGCGCACTTCGGTGCCGCGGTCGGCGAGACGGTGTCGGTGAAGACCCGTGCCGGCGACGACCGTCCCACCCGGCGGGTGCGCGGCGTGCTCACCGACGCGGGGGAGTCCGGCTTCGACCTCACCCTCGACGACGGCGGCGCCGAGCACCTCCACTACGGCGACGTCGCGCAGGCGCGCACGGTGTTCGAGTGGGGCCCGCAGCCCAAGCACGGAAGAACCAAGAAGAGCGGCAACTCCCGGAAAGCCAGCCCCATGAACGCCACCTCCCAGACAGAACCGGTACGGCCATGAACTCCGACATGATGGAGGCGCTCGAGAACATCGAGCGTGAGAAGGGCATCTCGATCGAGATCATGCTCGAGGCGCTCGCGAACGCGCTGCTCACCGCCTACAAGCGCATGCCCGATGCCGCCGAGGAGGCGTTGGTCGAGATCGACATGGAGACCGGCGCGATCAAGGTGATCGCGCAGGAGCTCGACGAAGACGGCAACGTCACCCGCGAGTGGGACGACACCCCCGACGACTTCGGTCGCATCGCCGCGCAGACCGCCAAGCAGGTCATCTTCCAGCGCATCCGCGAGGCGGAGCGCGAGATGAAGTACGAGGAGTACGCGGGCCGCGAGGGCGACATCGTCACCGGCATCATCCAGCAGACCGACGCCCGGTACACGCTGCTCGACCTCGGCAAGGTCGAGGCGCTGCTCCCACAGGCGGAGCAGGTGCAGAACGAGCACTACGACCACGGCAGCCGGCTGAAGGCCTACATCGTCGAGGTGCGCAAGACGGCCAAGGGCCCGCAGATCGTCGTGTCGCGCACGCACCCCGGGCTGGTGAAGCGGTTGTTCGAGCTGGAGGTGCCGGAGATCGTCGACGGCGTCGTCGAGCTCAAGGCGATCGCGCGGGAGCCCGGTCACCGCACCAAGCTCGCGGTGGCCTCGAACGACAACAACGTCGACCCGGTCGGCGCGTGCGTCGGCGCGCGCGGCTCGCGCGTCCGCATGGTCGTCAACGAGTTGCGCGGCGAGAAGGTCGACATCGTCCCGTACAGCGACGACGCCTCGGAGTTCGTGATGAAGGCGCTGGCGCCGGCGCGCGTGCGCGAGGTCCGCATCCACCCCGACACCGGGACTGCCGAGGTGATCGTCCCCGACTTCCAGCTCTCGCTGGCGATCGGCAAGGAAGGTCAGAACGCGCGGCTCGCGGCGCGGCTCACCGGGTGGCGCGTCGACATCAAGAGCGAGACCCAGCTGGCGGAGGAGGAGTCCGGCGGCGGCGTCGAGTACGCCGAGGGCGAGTGGGTCACCAACGACAGCGGCGAGCTCGTGTGGCAGCCGGCCGAGGGTGGCGAGGCCATCTCGGCCGCCGAGGCGGGCTACGCGGCCCCGGTGCCGCCGGTCGCGGAGGGCGAAGCCGCCGCCGGCGACGGTGGCGCGGCCGAGGCTCCGGCCCCGGCCGAGGCGCCGGCCCCGGCTGAGGCCCCTGCCACCGCCGCGGTGGCGGCCGACGAGGAAGTGCCGGCGCCCGCGGTGGGCGAGCCGGTCACGGTCGATTCGACGGAGGGGGCCGACGGCTAGCGCGCGAGGGCTCAAGCCCGTTCGGACCTGCATCGGGTGCCGGCGGGTGGCGGCCGTGGAGGAGTTGGTGCGCATCCGTCGCACCCCGACCGGGCTGGAGCCCGGAGCGGGACCGGGACGGGGTGCCTGGCTCTGCCGGGACCATCCGGCGGACTGCCTCGACGAGGCGCAACGACGGCGAGCCGTCGGCCGGGCGCTACGCACCACGATCGAGGACGACGACATCCGCCGTCTGCGCGCGACACTGATGCCCGAGACGTAGAGGAAGAAGGCAACAAGCTTGGCTACGAAGAAGATCCGGGTCTACGAGCTCGCCAGGGAGCTCGGCGTCGAGAACCAGGTGGTGCTCGATCTGGCCGAGCGCCTGAAGATCGGCGTCAAGAGCCACTCGTCGAGCATCGACGATCCCTCCGCGGATCGCGTCCGTCGACTGGCCGACTCCGAGGGCCTGCGGCGCGACCCGATCGTCGAGGAGCCCGAGCCCGAGCCCAAGTCGCGGCGTGCCGCGGCGAGGGAGAAGGCCCAGGCCGAGCCCGCCATCGAGGTGCCACGTCCGGAGGCCGACGCCGAGGAGCCCGCGCCCGCCCCGGCGCCGGTCGAGGTGCCCGCCGCCGACGCCGAGCCGGCGGTCGCGCCGCACCGTGTGGTGCGCTCCACCGGCGTGATCCCCGACGCCGGCGCGCCCGCCCCGCGCCCGGCGCCCGCACCCGCGTCGACGACTCCCGCCCCTGCTCCCACACCGGCGCCGGCGCCGGCAGCGCCTGCGCCCGCCCCCGCCGAGCGGCCGGCCGCGGCCTCCGCCGACGCGCCGGTGGCCGACGCGCCCGCACCTGTGGCGGCGGCGCCGGCCGAGCCCGCGGCGCCTCCCGCGCCCGCGACCCCGCCGCGCAGTGTGACCGGCCGTCCGATCCCGCCGCCGCCCGGTGGTCGCCGGATCCCGCCCCCGCCCGGCCCGCGCGTCGTGCCCGGCTCCGGCGGAGGCGGCGGACCGCGCGGCGGTGGCGGTGGTGGTGGCTTCCAACGCCCCGGTGGCGGCGGTGGCGGTGGCGGTGGCGGCTTCCAACGCCCCGGTGGTGGCGGTGGCGGCGGCGCGTTCCAACGTCCCGGTGGCGGCGGTCCCGGCGGTGGCCCCGGTGGCCGTGGCGGTCCCGGTGGTGGACCGGGCGGCGGCCCCCCTGGCCGCGGTCGTCCCGGCCCGCAGGGCCAGCGACCCCGGCGCAAGAAGCGTCGTCGTCGCGACTTCGAGGACCTCGGTCCCGCGTCGATGCCGCAGCTCACGCCGGCGGACGCGCCGGTGCCCGAGGGCGAGATCGTCGTCGAGCGCGGCAGCACCATCCAGGAGCTGGCGCCGAAGCTGAACCGCACCACGGCCGACCTCGTGCGGCTGCTCTTCGACGCGGGCGAGATGGTCACCGGCACGCAGTCGCTGGCCGACGAGATGGTGGAGCTCATCGCCGAGGCGTTGGGCGCCGAGGTGCTGCTCGTCGAGCCCGGCCAGGAAGCCGAGCTCGAGCTGCAGGCGCTGCTCGGCGACGACGACGAGGAAGACGACGCCAACCTGGAGCCGCGCGCCCCGATCGTCACCGTGCTCGGCCACGTCGACCACGGCAAGACCACCCTGCTCGACAACATCCGTCACGCCAACGTCGTCGCCGGCGAGGCGGGCGGCATCACCCAGCACATCGGTGCGTACAAGACGGTGCACAACGGGCACCCGATCACCTTCATCGACACCCCGGGCCACGAGGCGTTCACCGCCATGCGCGCCCGCGGCGCCAACGCCACCGACATCGCCATCCTCGTGGTGGCGGCCGACGACGGGGTCATGCCGCAGACCGCGGAGGCGATCAACCACGCGCGCGCCGCCGAGGTGCCGATCATCGTGGCGGTCACCAAGGTCGACCGCGAGGACGCCGATCCCACGCGCGTCCGTCAGCAGCTCGTCGAGCGCGAGCTCGTCCCCGAGGGATGGGGTGGCGACACGATCGTCGTCGACGTCGCACCGCCCGCGGGCATCGGCGTCGACGAGCTGCTCGAATCGATCCTGCTGGTCGCGGAGGTCGAGGAGCTCGGTGCGAACCCCAAGGTGCCGGCCCGCGCGCTGGTGCTCGAGTCGAACCTCGACCAGGGCCGCGGCCCGGTGGTCACCGCGCTCGTGGAGCGCGGCACCCTCCGGGTCGGCGATCCGATGGTGGCCGGCGGGGCGTGGGGCAAGGTCCGCGCCATGTTCGACGAGAACGGCCAGCAGGTGCAGGAAGCCGGCCCGTCCACACCGGTGGAGGTGCTCGGGCTCGATGACGTCCCGCTCGCGGGCGACGAGCTCCGTGCCGCCCCCGACGAGAAGACCGCCCGCACCGTCGCCGAGGCCCGTGCCTATCGGCGCCGGGCCGCCAGCCTGAAGCACCCGATGAGCCTCGCCGGCGGTGCGCGCCTCGAGGACATCTTCGCCATGGTGCAGCGCGGCGAGGTCGCCACGCTCAACCTGGTGCTCAAGGCCGACGTCCAGGGCTCGCTGGAGGCGCTCACCGACTCGCTGCGCAAGCTCGACCAGGAGCACGAGGAGGTCCGCCTCTCGTTCGTGCACCGGGCGGTCGGCGGGATCAACGAGTCCGACATCAACCTGGCGTCGGTCTCGAACGCGACGGTCATCGGCTTCAACGTGCGTCCCGACCGCAAGGCCCGGGAGCTGGCGACGCTCGAGGGTGTCGAGATGCGCCTCTACGAGGTCATCTACCAGGTGCTGGAAGACGTGCAGTCGGCGCTCATCGGCATGCTCAAGCCCGAGTTCGAGGAAGTGGTGACCGGCGAGGCGGAGGTCCGCGAGGTGTTCTCCGTGCCCCGCGTGGGCAAGGTGGCCGGGTGCTACGTGCGCACCGGCACCATCACCCGCGGCTCGAAGGTCCGGTTCCTCCGCGAGGGCGTGGTCATCTGGAACGGTGCCATCGCCTCGTTGCGTCGGTTCAAGGACGACGTGCGCGAAGTGCAGTCCGGGTTCGAGTGCGGCATCGGGCTCGAGAACTACCAGGACCTGAAGTCGGGCGACGTCATCGAGACCTACGACCTCAAGGAGATCGCACGCGCGTAGCGGCCCGGCCGCGACCTGAGCGCCGACTGAGGGGGCCGCGGTCGGCCCTCGCCCGGCCGCCGATACCCTGCACAGCTCTTCGCCCTCCCCCGAAAGGTGCCGCCGTGCGCCGCGCCGCCGTCCTGCTCCTCCTGCTCTCGTCCGCGCTCGCCGCTCTGGGCGTCGCCGCCCCGATGGCCGGCGCCGCCAACGGCCCGCTGGCGGCGGTCACGGTGACCGGCGCCGCCGCGGCCAAGCCGACCGTCACCTTCCACGCGCCGTTCACGGTGAAGAAGACGACGAACCAGGTGGTCACGGCCGGGAGCGGCGCCGCGCTCGCCAAGGGCCAGACGATCACCTTCGACTACGTGCTCGTCGACGGTCGCACCGGCAAGGAGCTCGAGACCTCGTACGGCAACACGCCCGGCTCGCTGACCCTCGACTCGTCGAAGACCGCCACCCAGCTCGTCACCAGCCTCACGGGCAAGACCGTGGGCTCGCGTCTGCTCGTGGCCATCGCGCCCAAGGACGGCCTCGCCAAGCGTCTCAACAACCCCGCGGTGAAGAAGACCGACACGCTGCTGTTCGTGATCGACGTCAAGAACGTCCGCAAGCCGCTCGCCCGCGCCACCGGCGCCGCGGTCGCTCCGGTCGCCGGCCTGCCCACCGTGAGCCTCGCCGCCAACGGCAAGCCGACCATCACGGTGCCCGCCGGCGCAGCCGCGCCGACCCAGTTGGTCACGCAGGTCCTGATCAAGGGCGCGGGCCCGGCCGTCACCGCCGGCCAGACCATCACCGTCCACTACGCCAGCGTGAAGTGGGACGGCAAGCCGTTCGACTCCACCTGGGACCGCGGCCAGCCGATCGACACCCCCATCGGCACCGGCACGGTGATCCCCGGGTGGGACGAGGGCCTCGTCGGCCAGACCGTCGGGTCGCAGGTGCTCCTCGTCGTGCCGCCCGCCAAGGGCTACGGCACCTCGGGCAGCAGCGACGGGAAGGTCAAGGGCACCGACACGCTCGTGTTCGTCGTCGACATCCTCGACGCGTACTGACTCACACGAGGCTCAGCACCAGGCCCAACAGCGCCAGGTGGTACGTGACCATCACCGCGACCGGTCCCCAGGAGCGCGGCGCGACGAAGCGGGTCTCGGCGATGAGCGCATCCGAACCGAGGAACAGCACCGCGCCGGCAATGGCCCAGGCGTTGCCCACCGCGATCGCGACCTTCACCATCGCACCGATCACGATCACGTAGCCCACCACCGGCGCGACGAGCGCCGCCTGCCCGTGCGCGCGCATCGCCCGCACGAAACGCACCGCGAGCGGGACTGCGACGATCGCGACGACGGCGGCCCCGGCGCTCAGGCGGGTGCCGGTGGCGCCGAGGCTTGCGAAGCCGATGGTGAAGCACACGTGCGCGACCACGAACGCGGCGAGGCCACCGAGGAAGGCGTCTCGGGGGAGCATCAGCAGCACGTCGCCGACGAGGCACGCCGTCAGCGCGGCGACGAACCAGGCGCGCTCGGTGCCGGACGCGGGATCCAACGCCAGCGCGGTCGCCAGGAACGCGATCGTCGCCGCCGGCTTGCACGCGTACTCCAGCGACGTCCGGCCGTCGGCGACCGCGAGCCAGTCGATCACCGACAGCACCAATGCGACGGCAAGGAGCACGGCGGCGGGCGTGGTCACGGGGCGATCATGGCCTGAGCGGCGCTCGCCGGGTACCGTCCGCCCGCGATGGCGATCGAGCCGGCCGAGACGGGTCATCCACCGGCCGCGGGAGTGGCGCTCGGCGTGGCGGTCGTGCTCGCCGTGGTGACGGGGTTCGTCGACGCGGTGGCGTTTGCTCGGCTCGTCGGCGTCTTTCCCGCCAACCAGAGCGGGAACCTCATCTTCTTCGGTATGGCCATCGGTGGTTGGCCTGGCCCCAGCGGCTGGCGCAACGCCGTCGCCATCGGTGGGTACGTGGTCGGCGTCACGCTCGCCTTCGCGGTGGGGCGCCGTCTACCGCGGGCGCGACGGGGGCCGGTGCTCCTTGCGGTCGAGCTCGCGCTGCTCGTCGCCGTGATCGTGGTCGCCGGTCCCATCGACAGCTCGCATCTGCGCGACGGAGCCGAAGGCATGGTCCTGATCGTGCTGCTGAGCGTCGCCATGGGCGTCCAGACCGAGGTCATCACCCGCGTCGCCGGGATCATGGTGGCCACCACCTACGAGACCGGTGCGATCACCCGGGCGGGAGAGGCGGTGACGCGGCTGCTGCGCCGGGACGGGTCGATGGGGCGGGCCGACCGGCAGTTCGCGGTGCTGTTCTTCGTGGTCGCCGCGTACGTCGGCGGCGCCGCGGTGGGGGTTTCGGCACTCGGCGAGTGGCGGTGGGCGCTGTTCCTGCCCTGCGCGGTCCTGGCCGCGCTCGCCGCCTGCTGGCTCGCCCGGCCCCAGCAGTTTCCGGGCGGCGCGGGCGACGGCTGATCACCGGGCACGTCGGCGGTACCGCGGTGCCCGTATCTGACGAGCCGTCAGAAAGCGGTTCCGCGGAACCGCTCCATCCACGGTCATTGCCTCTTGCCGCGGCGCGCTCCTACCTCTACGATACGAACACCAGTTCGATACTCCCCCATGTCCGGCTCGGAGGCTCGCACGGACACGAGGGAAGTCGTCGCACCCGACACGATGCCGCTCGAGCGGCTCGAGGCGGAGATCACGGAGCTCGCCGGCCATCTCGCGGCGGGCGAGTGCCGCTGGCTGCAGCTCATCGCGGAGTACGACCGGCGGGCCGGCTACGAGCAGTGGGGCTGCTACAGCGTCGTGCGCTGGCTGGGATGGCACTGCGGGCTCGACGCCCGCGCGCGCGCGACAAGGTCAGGGTCGCGCACGCGCTCGAAGCGCTGCCGACCATCACGGAGGAGTTCGCGGCGGGTCGACTGAGCTTCTCCAAGGTCCGGGCGCTCTCTCGCATTGCCACGCCGATGAACGAGGGAGACCTGGTGATGCTGGCGCAGCATGCAACGGCCGCACAGGTCGAGAGGATCGTCCGTGCCGCTCGCGGCGTGCTCACCGTCGAGGAGGCCACCCGGGTCGCGAACCGCCAGGTGGCGGAGCAGTACCTGCGGGCCGACTGGGAGGAAGACGGTTCGCTCGTGCTCCATGCGCGGATGCCGGCGGACGTCGGCGCCGCGCCGCTGGCCGCGATCGACCACGCCCGCGAGCAGCTCTGCCCCGACGCCCGCGGCGAGGGTGGCCCGGCATCCGTGCCGCGACTCGAGAGCGCCACGAACGTCGACGCGCTGCACCTGATGGTCGAGTCGTTCATGGCGAATGGTCGCGCCGCCCGCAACGGCGGTGATCGTCACCAGATCGTGGTGAACGCCGACGTCGATGTGATCCTGAACGACTCACCCGACGGCGTGTGCGAGCTCGACGGTGGGCCGGCGCTGGCGCCCGAAACACTGCGGCGCCTCCTCTGCGATGCTTCGACCGTGCTCGTCATCCGCGGCGCGGACGGGACTCCCCGTGCCGCGTCCGACAAGACCCGGACCATCCCACGGCGAGTACGGCGCCTGCTGCACGCGAGGGACAAGGGCTGTCGGTTCCCCGGATGCGGGCAACGCCGCTTCGTCGATGCCCATCACATCCATCACCGTGCTCACGGCGGCGGCAACGAGCTGGAGAACCTCGTCGAGCTCTGCTGGTTCCATCACCGACTGGTGCACGAGGGCGGCTGGAAGCTCCGCTTCGACGGCGACGGCAACGTGGTCGTCCGCAACCCGGCGGGCAATGTCATTCCGTCCGTCGTGCCGCTCCGAGGCGAGCCCGGTGCGATCGAGCGCCGGAATCGCGCCGCCGAGATCGCCGTCGACTCGACCGCGATCACGCCCCATTGGTACGGCGATCCCCTCGACCTCGGCCACATCACCACTGCGCTCTGGTGCGCCGACCAGCGGAAGGGGCCCCATCGGGCCGGTCAGAACTGACAATGGCGCACACCCGGGCGCGAAGATGGGGCGGTGCACGCGGCGGCCATGAGCTTCGACCTCCACGTCCCCGAGAGCCGGTCGCTGAAGACCAAGCGCGCCGCCATCCGCCCGATCGTCGACGGGTTGCGCCACCGGTTCCACGTCTCGGTGGCCGAGGTCGCGCACCAGGACCAATGGCAGCGGGCAGAGATCGCGGTGGCGATCGTGGCCGAGAGCGACGGGCGTGTGCAGCACCTCCTCGACGGGGTCGAGCGGTTCGTGGCCGCCGCTCCCGCCGTCGAGCTGCTCGGCACCGAGACCGCCTGGTTGGAGACGTGAGCCGCCACCACGCGCCCCGGCGATACCCGCGGATGGCACGCGTGAACGAGGTGGTGCGCGAGACGCTGGGCGACGAGCTCGAGCGGCTCAACGATCCGCGCCTCGGGCTGGTCACGATCACCGGGGTCGAGGTGAGCGCTGATCTGCGACAGGCAACCGTCTACTATTCCGCGCTCGGGCGCACGGAGAAGCGGGGTACGGGGGTCGTGCCGGAACTTGCACCGGAGCAACGGGTCACCACGCACGCCGCGTTGCAGGCGGCGGCCCCTCACCTGCGCGCCGAGCTGGGACGCCAGGTGCGGCTGAAGTACACGCCCCAGCTGACGTTCACCGAGGACCCCGCCGTCGCCGCCGGCGACCGGATCGAAGCGATCATCCGCGACCTCCACCGCGACGAGCCGGAAGACCCGGGCGAGTGACCCTCACCAGCGTCGACTTCGAGCTCGCGCGCGCGGCGCTCGCCGTTGCCGAGGCCGATCAGGTGGCGCTGGCCTGCCACGTCAACCC
Organism: Acidimicrobiia bacterium; assembly: GCA_036271015.1. Lineage (GTDB taxonomy): Bacteria > Actinomycetota > Acidimicrobiia > IMCC26256 > DASPTH01 > DASUAS01. The sequence continues at coordinate 4,680 of DATBBL010000231.1, read as the reverse complement.
CGACGGTGACGCCCTCGGCTCCCTGTTGGGCCTGTTCCACGTGCTGCGGGCCGGTGGCCGCGACGTCGTGGGCTCCTTCCCGCACCCGTTCGCGGTGGCGCCGCACTACCGCGAGCTGCCGGGCCTGGAGCTGCTCACCAGTCCCGACGAGTTCCCCCGCGAACCCGACGTCATGGTCACCTTCGACTGCGGGTCGCTGGGCCGGCTCGGCGACCTCGAGCCCGCGGCCAAGGCCGCCCGTGAGCTCGTCGTGCTCGATCACCACGTCTCGAACACGCGCTACGGCACCATCAACGTGATCGACCCGGCCGCCGCCGCCAGCGGGGTGCTGGTGCGTCGGCTGGTGCTCGAGCTGGGCCTGCCGCTCACCAACGACGCCGCGGTGGCCCTGTACGCGGCGCTGGTGTGCGACACCGGACGCTTCCAGTACGAGACCACGACGCCGAGCGTCTTCGACCTGGCCCGCGAGCTCGTCACCTTCGACGTCCCCATCTCCCGCCTGTCGCGGCAGCTGTTCGAGGAGCACCGCTTCGCGTACCTGAAGCTCCTGGGGGAGGCACTCGCCGCCGCCGAGCTCGACGCCGACCGGCGGTTCGTGTGGACCTCGGTCACCCAGGACATGCTCGAGCGGCACGGCGTCACGCTGGAGGAGGTCGAGGGCCTCATCGACATCGTCCGGCGGACCACCGAGGCCGAGGTCACGTGCGTCCTGAAGGAAGAGGCCGACGGATCGGTGCGGGTCAGCCTGCGCTCCCTCGGCGACGTCGACGTGCGCATCATCGCGGCCGACCACGGCGGGGGAGGCCACCGCTTCGCGGCCGGCTTCGAGTCGACCCTCGACATCCCCTCGGTCGTCGCGAACATCCGCGACGCCCTCTAAGCCCTGCCCGCCTGATGCGCGACGGCCTGGTCGTGGTGGACAAGCCGGCCGGCTTCACGTCGCACGACGTCGTCGCCAAGTTGCGCAAGACCTACGGCCAGCGCCGGGTCGGTCACGCGGGGACCCTCGATCCCGATGCCACCGGTGTGCTGCTCGTCGGGCTCGGCCGTGCGACGCGGTTGCTGCGCTACCTGTCGGAGTCGGGGAAGGCGTACCGCGGGCGGGTGGTGTTCGGGATCGCGACGAGCACGCTCGACGCCGCGGGCGAGGTGGTCGACCAGCGCCCGATGCCGATCACCGGCGACGACGTCGAGCGCGCGCTGCCGGAGTTCGTGGGCGACATCGAGCAGTTGCCGCCGATGGTGTCCGCGGTGAAGGTCGGCGGGCGTCGCCTGCACGAGCTCGCACGCGCCGGCGAGGAGGTGGAGCGCGCGCCCCGTCCCGTGCACGTGGACACGTTCGCGCTCGAGTCGTTCCAGCCCGGCGCCTACCCGGAGGGAACGTTCCTGATCGAGTGCGGGAGCGGCACGTACGTGCGCACGCTGGCCGCCGACCTCGGTGCCGCGCTCGGTGGGTGCGCGCACCTCGCGGAGCTGCGGCGGCTGCGGGTCGGCTCGTTCACGCTCGAGGAGGCGCGGCCGCTGGCCGACATCGAGGCCGCCCCCGACGAAGCCGTGCTGCCGCTCGTCGTCGCCATGCGCGATCTCGAACGGGTCGACGTCGACGACGAGCAGTCACGAGCCGTCAGCCACGGGGTGTCGTTCGCGTGCGGCGCGCTGGCGGTGCGCGGCGAGGGACCGTACGCGCTCGTCGGTCCCGACGGCACCCTGCTCGCGGTGTACGACGCGCGCGGCGCGGCGCTGCGGCCCGCCGTCGTGGTCACGGGGTCCTGAGGCGTGCGGATCGTCGACGACCTCACCGCGCTGTCGGACGCGCTCACCGGTCCGGCCGGGAGCCGGGGCGCGGTCGTCACCATCGGTGTATACGACGGCGTGCACCTCGGCCACCACGCAGTGCTACGCCTGGTGCGCGAGCTCGCCGACGCGCGCGGGCTCGCCGCGGTGTGCGTGACCTTCGACCGCCACCCGGCCGAGGTCGTGCGCCCGGAGTCGGCGCCGCGGCTGCTGACGTCGCCCGAGCAGAAGCTCGAGCTCCTCGACGCCACCGGCTACCTCGATCTCGCCTTCGTGCTGCACTTCGACGAGGCCCGCAGCCGCGAGCCGGCCGACGACTTCGTGCGGGAGGTCCTCGTCGGCGGCGCGCACGCGCGGCTCGTGGTGGTGGGCGCCGACTTCCACTTCGGGCGCGCCCGGGGTGGCGATGTCGCGTTGCTCCAGCAGATGGGGGCGGAGCTGGGGTTCGAGGTGCTCGGCGTCGGGCTCGAGGCCGCGCCCGGCGGGACGATCTACTCGTCGACCCACATCCGGGAGCTGCTCGCCGAGGGCGACGTCGACGGTGCCGCCGCGCTGCTCGGTCGGCCCCACGAGGTGCGCGGCACCGTCGTCGAGGGCGACCGGCGGGGGAGAGAGCTCGGGTTCCCCACGGCGAACGTCGCGGTCCCCGGCCGCGTCTGCCTCCCCGCCGACGGCATCTACGCCGGCACCTTCATCGGCGCCGACGGGGTGGAGCGCATGACCGCGATCTCGCTCGGCCGGCGGCCCACGTTCTACGACGCGGCCGACGCGTCGCTGCTCGAGGCGTACGTGCTCGACTTCGACGGCGACCTCTACGGCCAGGCCGCGCGGGTGCGCTTCATGAGCAGATTGCGCGGGGAAGTGAAGTTCGACTCGGTCGATGCACTGGTGGGCCAGATCGAGCGCGACGTCGCCGACACGAGGCGCGCCTTGTCCTGATTCCCGGCGCGCCGTGCGCGAAGGTACGGAGCGTGGAGCAGGGCAGGAGCGACTCGGGAGCCGGCGTGCCCCGGCGCGACTTCCTGCGCGCCGCCGGGGCGGTCGCCGGTGGGGTGGCGCTCGGTGGGCGCAGCGCCCTCGGCGCGCTCGCGCCGCGCCGGCTCCCCCGGAAGCGCCTCCCGCAGGGTCGGCTGCTCGACACCCAGCCGTCCGACTGTCCGATCGACACCGTCGTCGTGCTGATGATGGAGACCCGCTCGTTCGACCACTACCTCGGCTGGCTCGGTGGCGACGAGCACTACCTCGAGCGGGGTCGCTCGCGCTACGGGAAGAAGTTCACCGTCGACGCCAAGACCGACCTGACCTACGTCGACGCGGTCGGCACGGTCCACCACACCCGTCACCTCGTCCGCGGTCCGGCCGAGCCGCAGCCGTTCCGCGGCTGCGGGCACCCGATCCCGGGGCACGACTGGTACGAGGGCCGAACCGAGCTGGCGGACGGCTTCCTCGCGGACGGCACCGGGAACGACACGTACGCGCTGGGGTACTACCTCGCCGACGACGTCCCCGTGCACGCGCACCTCGCGCGGCGCTTCAGCGTCCACGACCGGTCGTTCTCGTCGCTGTGCGCGGGCACGTTCCCGAATCGGCAGTACGCGTACACCGCGCAGTCGAACGGTGAGCGCTTGGACCCGGGGCTGTTGCGCCCGGGCATGTTCAGCACGCCGACCATCTTCGGGAGGCTGCGCGAGGCCGGGGTCCCGTTCACCACGTACCACACCGACATCCCGTTGCTCGCGCTCTGGGGCAGCCAGTTCGACGAGTTCATCCGGCCGCTCGACGACTACTTCGAGGCGTGCGCGAGCGGCACGTTGCCCAACGTCGTGGCGCTCGCGCCGGGGTTCCGCGGCGACTTGCGCACCGACGACCACTCGCAGGGCGACGTCCGGCTGGGTCAGCGCTTCATCCGCGAGATGTTCAACGCCTTCGCCGCCTCGCCGCAGTGGGAGCAGGGGCTCTTCATCCTCACGTACGACGAGTGGGGCGGCTTCTTCGACCACGTGAAGCCGCCGATCCTGGCCGACCAGCGCGCGACCCGGGACCTGAACGACAGCTTCGGGCTCGCCGGCTTCCGTGTGCCCACGGTCCTGGCGTCGCCGTACGCGCGCCCGGGCTTCGTCGACCATCGGACCTACGACCACACGTCGATGTTGCGGTTCGTCGAGTGGCGCTTCCTGGGCGCGCCGCCCGAGGGCCCCGGCGGCGCCGGCACCTGGAACCTCACGCTGCGCGACCGCAACGCCGGCAACGTGGCCGCCGCCCTCGGGGCGACGAAACCCGATCCCGAGCTCGGCTTCGACCTCGACGACATCGAGATCGGTCCGTACAGCGCCGCGTGCCCACCGAACGAGCCGACCGCCGCCCCGGCGGTGCCTCCGGGCGAGCACCCCGACCCGTTCCGGGTCGACCCGGCGCTGGAGGAGAAGCTGGGGCACGAGTACCCGCTCGCCCGGTACCAGCCCTGGCTCGACGCCCCGCCCTGAGCCCGACCCGAGGCCCGTCCGCGGCCTCTTGCGCCCCTCTGGTAGGGTGCTCTGTTGGTCCGCTGGTCCTCACCAGCCCGTCTGCAAGCACGAAAGATCCCCTCAGCGCATGCCCGATACCACCGCCACGATCGCCGAGCACCGTCTCCACGAGTCCGACACCGGCTCGACGGAGGTCCAGGTGGCCCTGCTCACCGCACGGATCAACCACCTGACCGAGCACCTGAAGGTCCACAAGAAGGACCATCACTCTCGCCGCGGCCTGCTCATGCTCGTGGGTCGGCGGCGTCGGCTGCTCGACTACCTCCGGCGCAACGACGTCGAGCGGTACCGCGCGCTGATCGCCAAGCTCGGCCTGCGCCGGTAGCGGACCGCACAACCGAGAACATCAGAACCACTGCGA
>DATBBL010000230.1:0-16795 GCA_036271015.1 Acidimicrobiia bacterium | reverse complement strand
AGGCCGACCCGGTGGTAGTGGCGCAGGGTCTTCACGCTGAGGAACGTGACCCGGGAGAAGTCGCCGATACTCAGCGAGCCAGGCATGTAGCCAGTTTCGACCCTCCCCTAGGGGGAGTGTCAACCCGGCAGGAACCCCTTGACTCTCCCGTCGCGGCATCGCCCAGCGTGGGGTGATCGGCCATCGCGGAGCCGATCAAGAAGGGAGAACGCCATGTCTGTAACCACGGAACTTCGAGGTGTGGTCGCCGAGCACATCGCGGCGGTCAATGCCTTCGACCTCGACCGGATCGTCGCCACCTTCACCCCGGACGCCTACGTCAACGACGACCGGCGGGAGATCTGGGGTATCGATGCGATCCGGGCCTTCATGGCGAAGGAGTTCGTCGGCGATCACGTCACGATGGAGGTCCGCGAGGTCCTCGACCACTACGGCGACATCATCGTCCGCGCTCGTTACGACGGTACCTACGACACGACCAACCTCCCTGACGAGCTGGTCTTGACCAGCTACTTCGGGATCTGTGACGACAAGATCACCAGCCTCACCGTGATCTTCACCCAGCCGAGCCCGTACTGAACTCCTCGCACCGTCAGCCCGCCGTAGGGGCACCAAGGGCTCGCGTCTCGCTCCATTCGAGAATGATCTGGCGATCGGCGATGTACCAACTGTCGTCCACCTTGGTGAAGACGTCGAGGTAGCGCAGCCAGGCCACCATCATCTTGCGGCCGCCTGCTTCGGTGAAGACGTGGTGGGCGATCGTGTAGCTGTCTCCGTTCGCCCGCTCCCCGTCCATGCGCACGGTGCTCTGTCCGTTGAAGTGCATCGTCACCTCGTAGCGGTTCAAGTCCTCGAACACCGGCGAGAGCGCTTCTCGACCCTCCAACACGTAGCTCGGTTCGCCTCCGGGTCCGTCCATGTACACCGCGAAACGGGTGTCGGTGGTGAACAGCGCCTTCTGTCCCTCGGCGTCGCGACGGTCGGCGCAACTGGCATACGCGTCGAACAGCTCACGGATGGCCAACCGGTCGGCGGCTTCCAGGGGCGACAGCGTCGAATGGGGTGTCATGGCGAGCGTGCCTCCTACCTGTTTGACATCTGTATAACATTGACATGTGTATAAAAGCAGCTATGGTGCGGCAGCGCAAGAGCACGGAAGGCGGCCGGTGGCTGAACACATCGACCCACGCGTCACCCGGACGACCCGAGCCTGTGAGCGTGCGATCGTGGAGCTCGCCTCGCAGCGGCCCATCTCGCAGATCACGGTCGCCGAGCTCGCGGACCGCGCCGGGGTGACCAGGGCGACCTTCTACAACCACTACAGCAGCCCGCTCGAGCTGCTCATCCACGTGCTCCTCGTCGACCTCGAGGGCGCTCACCGCGTCGAGGAGGAACGTCGGGCCGAAGGCGACTACTCGGCGGCGCAGATGCTGCGTCTCACGACCGCCGACGTCGCCGCACACATCGAGCGCTTCCAGGCGCTCTATCGGCACGCCGTGCGCGACGCGGCCGACGGCGGAGTCTACGAAGCGCTGGTGCGCCACTTCGCCGACTATGCGCTGACCTTTCTCGCCCGCTGCACCCATCCCGACCTCCCTGACGTCGACCACCAGGTGGTCGCTCAGTTCGTCGCCCACGGATTCGCCGGCGCCATCAAGGTCTGGCTCGGCGACGACACGCTCACCACGGCCGAATTCGTCGACGCCGCCGTCGCCGCGGCACCGGTCTGGTGGAGCTGACCGAATCCTTCCCCGTTCTTCAACCAAGTGGTTGACAACGGCCGACGACCGGCGTAGGTTGTGTTCAACTCTTTGGTTGAGCAAGGAGGTCGTCGTGGCCGGCGACCAGCTGTCCCGAGTGTTCGCCGCGCTGGCCGATCCGACGCGGCGCGACATGGTGGCCCGCCTCGCGGTGGGCGACGCGACGGTCGGGGAGCTCGCCGATCCCTACGACGTCTCCGTGCAGGCGGTGTCCAAGCACATCAAGGTGCTCACCGACGCCGGCCTGGTGAGCCAGACCAAGGACGCCCAGCGGCGGCCGTGCCACCTCGAGGCGGAGGTCTTCGACCTGATGACGAAGTGGATCGAGCGGTACCGCCACCAGGCTCAGGAGCGCTACGAGCGACTCGACACCGTCCTCGCCGAGATGCGCGGCGAGGAGCAATCGACCCATCACCGTGAGCAAGGAGCAGCGTCATGAACGCGACCAGCAACCGCTACCAGGTCTCGATCGAGGCCGACCCCCGTCTGCCGATCATCCGCATGACCCGTGACTTCGATGCCACCCCGGCGCAGCTGATGCGGGCGCACACCGATCCCGAGCTGTTCGCCCGCTGGGTCGGGCCGAACGGGATGGAAACCAAGATCCTCGACTGGGACGCCACGACCGGCGGGCGCTGGCGCTACGTCGCCGGGCGCGACGGCGAGGAGTACGGCTTCCACGGTTCCTTCCACGAGGTCGGTGAGGACCACATCGTGCAGACGTTCACGTTCGACGGCCAGCCCGATGGTGTCGCGCTCGAGACGCTGCGGTTCGAAGACCTCGGCGACGGCCGCACCCGCCTCCACGCCCAGTCGCTCGTCGACAGCTTCGAGGGACGCGACCAGTGGCTCGCCAGCGGCATGGAGACCGGCGTCGACGAGGGCTACGCCAAGCTCGACGCCCTCATCGCGGAGCTCCGATGAGCGGCCCGGCCGACGAGCACCGGCGCGTCGCCGGTGCGTTCACCGTGACCGTCGAAGGCGTGCCGCCCGAGACGTGGGACCAGCCGGCACCGGTGGAGGGCTGGGTTGCGCGCGACGTCGTCCGCCACCTCGTCGAGTGGTTCCCGGCCTTTCTCCAGGGCGCGGCGGGGATCGCGCTGCCGGCCGGTCCGTCGGTCGACGACGATCCCGTGGGCGCCTGGCGGAACCAGACCGACGCGGTGCAGGCACTGCTCGACGACGCGGACACCGCCGATCGCGAGCACGATCTCCCGCACATCGGCCGGATGCCGCTCGGGCAAGCGATCGACATGATCTACACCAGCGACGTGTTCCTGCATCGCTGGGATCTCGCCCGCGCCACCGGCCAGGACGAGACGCTGGACCCGGACAAGTGCGCGGCGATGCTCGAAGGCATGCTGCCGATGGACGAGGCGCTGCGCCAAAGCGGCCAGTACGGACCGCGCGTCCACGTCGCCGACGACGCCGACGTCCAGACCAAGCTGCTGGCGTTCATCGGCCGCACCCCATAGGCGCGTGTGGCGGTCGACAGCGCCCTCGCCTCGTCGACTCGCCGGTGCCGTGCGATGTCGTCAGGGAGTGCCGAGCAGATCCCGGATCCGGTCACTGGACGCTGCAGAGGCGACCGTTTTGCCGTTCGCGTCGACATCGGTCGGAGCCGCGCCGTGTCCGAGCAGGAAGGCGATGATGCGGGCCTGTTCGGCTTTGGCCGCGTCCGAGCCCGAATTGCTCCGGCCCGTGGTCTGCACCGCGAGGTGCAGCGGGGTCGAACCGCTCTTGTTCATCAGCAGGGGATCCGCACCGTGCTCGACGAGGGCTTCGACCGCCGACGCGCAACGCGTGCGAACCGCTCGATGCAGCGGCGCCACGCCGCTCTTGTCCAACGCGTCTGGGTCCGCGCCGGCGTCGATGAGATACGTGATCACGCCACGCTGTGCCACCGGATCCCAATGTCCCGCGCCGGGACTCCCGTCGGCGGCGTAGTGGAGCGGTTCAGCTCCCCGTCGGTTGCGAGCGCGGACACCGGCACCTCGCATGACGAGCGACCGGGCGACCTCTCGTTGATGCGCGGAGGCGGCGACATGCAGCGCCGTGTCACCGGCGTAGACGTAGTGACCGATCGCAACCAGGAAGTACGTCTCGGGATCCTGGCGGGTCGCCCCGACCTCGATCGGACGGCGCGCGAGATCGGGCGACGCGTCCAGCCGTCGCGCGATCTCGACGGTGTCACGTGATGCGATCGCACCGAACAGCGCGAGCAGCGCACCGTCGTCGGGCCCGTCGTGTGGTCCACCTGCTTTCGCCACCCGTACATCTTGTCCGCGCCGCGCTCGCGCCGGCCCGTCCAGGTCCTTCGATAGCGTTGATCGCATGGCAACCATTCGGCGAGCGGCACCGATCCTTCCGATGCGCGATCTCGCCGCGTCGTTGGCGCTCTATCGACGGCTCGGCTTCGACGCGCGGGAGTACGAGGGTGGCGGCTACGGATTCGTCACTCGCGACGGCGTCGAGCTCCGTCTCGGCGTCGTCCCTGAGATCCTCCCCTCGGACGCCAAGCACTCGGCGTACCTGTGGGTCGACGATGCCGATGCGCTCGCGCGGGCATGGCGCGCGGCTGGAGCCGAGGTGCACATGCCCGAGGACACCGAATGGGGCCAGCACGAGGGAGCGCTCGTCGACCTCGATGGCAACGTGCTCAGATTCGGCTCGCCCATGAGATGACGCCCCGGTTGGTCTCTGCACGAACGATCCGCCAGGACCGCCGATCAGGTGCGGGACGAGTCGGGTCCGGGCAGTGGCAGGGGACACGAGTCGGTGAGGGCGGCGACGGTGTCGTCGTCCACCGTGGTCAGGAACGTGGCGTGGAACCGGTTCACGAGGTTCGAGAACCCGACCACGAAGCACAGCTCGATGATCTGGTCTTGGTCGAAGTGGGCCGCGAGGTCTGCGTAGAGGTCGTCGTCGACGGGGACCATGCGGGTGCTCGTCTGCGAGTACCGGATGATCGTGGCGGCTTCGTCGTCGTAGACCCCGTGGGGAAGCGGGTCGTCCCCGAGGTGAGCGAGCTGCTCGTCGCCGATGCCTGCTGCTCGACCGAGCAGCACATGGGTCGGCACTCAGTAGTGGCAGCTGTTCACGACCGATGCGGTGAGGTACGCCAGCTCGCGTTGGGCGGGCGTCAGGGTCCCCGATCCGTACAGCACCGCGCCGGCCTCGGCGACGATGCGCGCTGCGCCTGCGTGGTTGGCGACCGCCCGCATGATGTTCGGGAGACCGGCGAAGCCGTCCGCGCCGCCGAAGCGGTCGACGATCTCACGCACCTCGGGCGGGAGATCAGGGTCGCCGGGATCCACGAGAGGAAGTCGAGGCATGGCTCGACCTTACGTCTGACCGTGGGATCGCCGGTTCAGGGCCGCCGGAACGTCTGCGCTACTTCTGCCGGCGCCGAGGCGGCGCGGCCCGGAGATGCGCGTGCTCGCCGTCACGATCGAAGATGGTCAGGATCTCGACCGGCGCGCGGTGCCCGGCGATCCAGTGCGGAGTCATCGTGTCGAACTCCGCGGCCTGCCCCGCTTCGACCAGGTGTTCGCGGTCTCCGAGCAGGAGTCGGGCGGTCCCGTCGAGGACGTAGAACCAGTCGCGTCCGGGATGGACCTGGGGCTCGGGGTGCTTCCTCGATGCCGGTATGCGCATCTTCGCCACGACCCGACCCGACGGATCGTGGGGCCGGGAGAGCATCCACTGCACCGCGCCGTTGCCGGCCCGCGCCCGGGTGGGGCGGATGACCACGTCCTCGCCGCGGTCGTCGGCGAGCAGCTCGTCGACGGTCGTCCCGAGCGCCCGAGCCAGATCGGCGAGTTGGTCGACCGCCAACCTCCGGTGGCCGGTCTCGATGCGGCTGATCGTGGACGCGCTGATGTTCGACCGGTGGGCGAGGTCGTCGAGCGTCCACCCGCGCGCTGCGCGCAGGCTGCGCAGTCGCCGGCGGGCGACGTCCTCGACCCGCGGTTCCGGCACGATCACCCTCCTTGCGTATTCAGCAAGAGGATATGCCAACTCGCGAGCCTCGCCTAGCATCACGCTCGTGGGAGCACACCAACCACACGGCCACGGACACGTCCATCTCGACGAAGCCGACTGGGAAGCGCTGGCCGTGCACGCCGAGCTCGAAGGCGAGCTGCTGCTCGGCTTCGTCACCGCCACCGCCCACTGGCTCGACGAGCTGCGAGCACCGGACGCGCCGCCCGTTCGCAGCGTGCTCGACATCGGCAGCGGACCCGGCGTCGGCACGTGCGAGCTGGCCCGACGCTTCCCGGACGCGCACGTGGTCGCGGTCGACGGATCGCCCGCCATGCTCGAGCGCGCGGCACGACGCGCCGCGGCGCACGGCCTCGAGCGACGGGTCAGCACCCGCCTGGCGGAGCTGCCCGACGGCCTCGACGATCTCGACGCCGCCGACGTGATCTGGGCGTCGATGTCGCTGCACCACATCGGCGACGAGACCGGCGCGCTCCGAGTGCTCCGCGGCCGCCTCGCACCGTCCGGGCTGCTCGCCGTGGCCGAGATCGCCGAACCGATGCGAGTGCTGCCCGACGACCTCGACGTCGGTCAACCAGGGCTCGCCGAGCGGCTCGACCGGGCCGAGTCCGATTGGTTCGCGTCCATGCGCGCCGGCCTGGCCGGCAGCGCGCCCTCGGCTGATCTCGCGTCGATGCTCGCGGCAGCCGGGTTCGCGGTGGTCGGCACCCGCGTCGCGCGCGAGCGGTTCGACCCGCCGCTCTCGGACCCCGCGCGTGACGTCGTCGTGCAGCGCATCGACCGCGCCCGACACCAACTGGAAGATCGACTCTCGGCCGACGACCTGCACACGCTCGACGTCCTGGGCGACCCCGACGACCCCCGCGGTGCCGCACATCGCGCCGACGTCTTCGTCGCGGCCTCGCGCCAGATCGTGGTCGCGCGCATCGCCTGATCGGTCGGCTGCGCCCGGGTCAGTCGTCGATGCGGTACAGCTCGACCGCGTTGTCCCCCATCACCTTGCGCTGGGTCTCGGGCCGGAGCGCACCGATCTTCTCCCCGACGGCCGCGAGCGGGCTCGGATACAGACAGGTGGGGTGAGGAAAGTCGGTTTCGAACATGACGTTGTCCTCACCGACGTTGTCGATGAGCTGTTGCAGGTTGCCGCGGCCGTTCTCGAACCAGACCGTCGCGTACCAGTGGTCGCGGAAGTACTCCGACGGCAGCTTCTGGAGCTTCTTCGCGTGCTCGGGCGCGTTCTCCTCCAGCTCGTAGTCCATCGCCTCGAGCATGAAGGGGATCCAGCCGATGCCGCTCTCCACCGACACCATCTTCAGGTTCGGGTGACGATCGAACATCCCCGAGTACGCGCTGTTGATGAGGAGCCGGGAGTTGTTCTGGAACAACGACGCGCCACCGATCGCCGGCTTGATGTAGTCGTCCTGGCTCGGCCAGAAGGTGGTGCCGAAGTAGCTCAGCGACGTCTGGCTGGCGCCGATGTGGAAGTGCACGGGCAGCCGCAGGTCCTCGCACACGTCCCAGAAAGGATCCCAGGCCGTGCTCCCGAGGTCGGGAGACCCCGAATCCTGTGGATCCGACGTCATGTTCACGCCGCGGTAGCCCATCGCCGCGCAGCGCTGCGCCTCGCGCACGCAATCGTCGATGCTCCATGCCGGCATGATCGGCATCGGGAGGAGACGGTCGTTCGACTCCTCCTGCACCTCGGCCAGGGCGTCGTTGTACAGCTGCACGCAGAGCAGCACCAGCGAGGGATCCTTGACCGTGTTGACGAGGTTCTGCCCGCCGATGCCGATCGCGTTCGGATAGATGACCTGGGAGTCGATGCCGAACGCGTCCATGACCTTCAACCGCTCGGCAGGGTCCCACGCCGCACGGTGCACGTCGTCGATGCTCCACGACCCGCCCTGCGACTCGATGTACGGGTGCTTCGTGCCGTCGTGGTCGATGGTGCCACCGGAGCCCGCCTTCCCGAAGGTGTGGCCGTCGATGACCCAGGTGTCCATCCCGTCGATCTTCACGACGTGCGGCACGCGTTCCTCGTACCCCTTCGGGGCCCGCTCGGTGAAGAGATCATGACGCTCGGTCATGTGAGCGTCGGCATCGACGATGCGGACGCCCTCGGCCAGTTGCACCATCGCTCGCTCCTCCTGTGGTGTGCGGCGGGTGCCGGGGCCGGGCGTTTTCCCGCGACACCGTCGCTCACTCGGCTCCGAGCCTAGGGCCTGCTCACGAGCGTCGGCCCTGCCGGTCGGCGCGCGGATGCTCGCCGCGTGTCGTGGCGCCGCTACACGGATCCGCTCGAGCCGTTGCCTCCACCGGCGCCCGCGCCCCGGCCGCCTCCGAAGCCGAAGCCGGCGGTGCACGAGCCGCTCACCGGTTGCGAGACCACCACCCGGTTGGCGGCGACGCTTCCCGCGCTGGTCGTGCCGGTGGCGGTCAGGCAGGAGCCGACGGCGACGTCCGCCGTCGTCCCTGCCACGGTCTGGCTGATCGAGACCGCGCTCGGCAGCGTCACCGTGACGTTGGTGGTCTTGGTCGTGGGCGCGGCCGTCGTCGTGCGCTTCGACGTGCTCTTCTTCTTGCCGCTCGTCGTGCTCGTCGTGGTCGGACGCTGGAAGGTCCTCGACTTGACGACGATCTTGTCGCCCTTCACCGAGACCACCGGTCCGGAGGCGAGCGCGAAGTTCGCGGTCCGCGCGCCGCCGCGGTTCCGGAACCCGTTGCCGTTGCCGAAGTTCCGGGGGCGTTGCCCGTTCCCGAAGCGGAATCCTCCGCCTCCTCCGCCTCCCGCGCCGCCGGGGCCGGTGCATCCGCTCGAAGTGGCCGCGCTGAGCGCGACGGACTGCGCCGTGATGCCCTTGCTGGCGCTCCCGGTGCCGGTGACGCGGACGCAGGCGCCCACCGTGATCGCCGAGGCGCTGGCCGTCACGCGCTTGGTGACCTGCGTCGTCGGCGACAGGACGACGGTCGACTCGCTGTTCTGCGTCTGATTCGTCACCTGCACGGAGTCGCCGTGGACGCTCGTCACCGCGCCGGACGCGAACTGCGGGGTGGCGCCTGCGGTCTGCGCGCCCGCAGGCGACGCCGCCAACGCGACGGCGACGAGGACGCCCGCGGTCGCGGCTACGAGACCTCGTCCCCGGGTGAGAGTTCGGTACACGGCCATCCCTGGGCTCCTTCGCTGGTTCATCCGGTGCGGTTCGTTCGTCCGGTGCCGCCGCCCCCGCCGCCGAAGCCGCCTCCGAAGCCACCACCGAAGCCGCCGAAGCGTCCGAAGCCCCCGGTCGTGCCGGAGCCTCCGGTCGCGCTGGTCGACGCGGTCGCCGAGCTGGGGAGGGCTGCCGACTGGTCGGCGAGCACCACCTGCTGTCCGCGGTGCAGGCCGCTCGTGATCGCGGTCCACGTCGTGCCGACCACGCCGACCTGTACCGGGACGCGGGTGACGGACCCGCCCGACATCAGGTTCACGAAGTGGCGCGTGCCCGCCGTCGTGACCGCGGACGTGGGCACCGCGAGCGCGGCTTTCGCCTGGTTGGTGACGATCGAGACGGTGCCGGTGGCGCCGTTGAGGAGCTTGGCGTCGGGGTTGGTGAGCCCGATCGTCACGCGGTAGAGGGTGCTCGTCGTCGTCACCGACGCCGGCGCCACCGAGATGGCGACGACCTTGCCGCTCAGTGCGGTGTGCGTCCCGTCCGGGACGACGCTGGCGGTCTGACCCACCGAGATGGACGGGATCTCGGCGACCGACACCGACGTGGTGACCTCGTAGCCGCCGGCGCCCTGCACCACGATGTTCTCGGTCGACGAGGCCGCCGTCACCTGGTCGCCGGTCTTCATGTTGACGGCGACCACGGTGCCGGCGAGCGGGCTGGCGATCGTCGCCTGGTCGAGCGACTGCTGCGCCATCGCGACCGCGGCGGACGCGGCGTCGACCGAGCTCTGGTAGGCGACGAGATCGGCGGCGGACGGCGACGTCGAGCTCCCGGTGCCACCCGTCCGCGCCGAGCCCGAGCCGAACCCTGAACCCGAGCCCGTGCCCGATCCCGAACCCGAACCTGCGGCGGCCGTGCCCGATCCCGAACCGGAACCTGCGGCGCCCGTGCCCGATCCCGAACCGGCTCCGCCACCCCGGCTGCTCGGCGGCGTCGGCGTCGCCGCCGGCGCGGTCGCGGGCGGTGCGGTCGTGGGCGGCGCCGTCGGCGGCGTCGCTGCGATCTGTCCGAGCAGCGTGTCGAGGGTGCTCGACGCGGTCGCGAGGGTCTTCTGCGCCGTGGCCACCGCGGTCTGCGCGTCGGACACCGCGGTGAGCGCCTGCTGGCACGCGCTCACGTCCGGCGTGGTGCTCGGGGTGGCCCCGGGATCGGTGGTGCCGGTGGGCGCCGACGCGGTGAACGCGGCGCACGCCGAGGTCTCGTTGGCCAACGCGGTGGTGGCGGCGGCGAGCGCGGCGTCCACCTGCTGCTGCGCGGCGAGCACCGCTTGCTGGTCCGCCGCGAGCTGCGGGTCGGTGATCGCGGCGCTGAGGACGATGCGGTCGCCCGCGCCCGCACTCCGGGACGACGTCGCGGTGGCGGAGGCGCCGGCCTGGCCCGTGCTCGCGCCGTTGGACCCACTGCTCCCCGAGCCGGTCGATCCGCCGCTGCCGCCGTTGCCGATCCCGCCGACGCTCTCCCCGGCCAAGGCCTTCGACAACGTCAGCTGCGCCTGCGCCAGCGCGGCCTGCTTGGTGTGGAGGGCCTCGGTCAGCGTCTGCGTGTCGAGTGACGCCAGCGTCCCGCTCGCCTCGACCGGCTGGCCGACCTGCACGTTGACCGACGCCACGGTCCCGCTCACCGGGAAGGCCACCGTCGCCTGCGCCACCGGCTCGATCGTCGCCACCCCGTTCCACACCGAGTCGACACTGCGGGTCGCCACGGTCGCCGTGCGGTAGCGGTCGCCCGAGGACCCGAACGCGTTCGCGGCCGCCACGCTGGTGACGGCGAGCGCCACGACCACCGCGACCACGATCGCCGTCTTCCGGCGCCGCCACCACGGCGCCGCGGTCGCGGGCGTCGCCTCGTCGGGGAACAGCGCGGCGAGGCGGCGGTCGGCGCTCGACGGGCGCGACGCGTCGGCCATCACTCGCTCCTCAGGGCGTCGATCGGCGCGAGGCGAGCGGCGCGCGACGCGGGATACACACCGAACACGACGCCGATGCCGACCGCGACCACGATCGCGCCGATCGCGGCGGGGATCGAGATGATCACGCGCGAGCTGCTGAACGCGGGGATCAACACCGCGCCGAGCACGCCGAGCGCCACGCCGAGCATGCCGCCGATCAGCCCGAGGACCGACGCCTCCAGCAGGAACTGCCGCCGGATGAGGCTCGGCCGTGCGCCGATCGCCTTGCGGACGCCGATCTCGCGGTAGCGCTCGGTCACCGACACCAACATGATGTTCATGACGCCGATTCCGCCGACCAGCAGCGCAATCACCGCGATGCCGGCCAGCATGACGGTGAGCGTGTCGTCGACCGATGTCGACGCGGCGAGGATCGACTGCTGGGTGGCGATCGAGAAGTCGGCGTTGGCGGGGTTCGACACCTTGTGCGTGTTCAGGAGCAGCGCGTTGGTCTCCTGGTACGCGGCCGACAACGCGCCGGACGACGTCGCCTTCACGTAGATCGAGCTCACCGAGTTCCGGTTCACACCACCGACGAGCTTCTGCGTGTACGTCGACAGCGGCACGATCGCGACGTCGTTGTTCGACGTCTCCTCGGAGGAGCTGAGCGGCGTGAGCACGCCGATCACCTCGAGCCGCACTCCGTTGTCGGCCACCGTCTGACCGATCGGGTTGGCGGCCCCGAACAGCTGCTGCACGGTGTCGGGCCCGAGCACCACCACCGCCGAGGCGTTCGTCACGTCGGCGGAGGAGATGAACCGGCCCGAGGTGACGCCCCGGGAGCGGACCGCCGACCAGCTCGGCGTGGTCCCGGTCAGGGTGGTGGTCCAGTTGGTCGAGCCGACGACGAGCGACGCCGACGCGGTCGACGTCGGCGCCACCGACTGCACGTCGGGCGCGGTGGCGTGGGTCGCCAGGGCCGCGGCGTCCTGCTGCGTGAGCGTGGGCGCGGAGCCGAAGCCACCGCGGGTTCCGGTGGTCGAGGTGGAGCTGCCCGGCGAGACGACCAGGATGTTGGTGCCGAGCTCGTTGATCTGGTCCTGCACCTTGGCCTTCGCCCCGTTGCCGATGCCGACGGTCAGGACCACGGCGGTGATGCCGATGAGGATGCCCAGCGTGGTCAACGCCGAGCGCAGCCGGTGCGTACGGACCGCTTCGGTTGCGGTGCGGAGCGCGTCGCGCCAGGTCATGGACGCATCCAGACGGAGTCATCACGCGTGATCGCGTCGGACGGCACGGCCAGGCCGCCGTCACGCATCTCGATCCTTCGTTCCGCGCGCGCGGCGATGTCGTGCTCGTGCGTGATGAGGACGATGGTGCTCCCATCGCCGTTGAGCTCTCCCAGCAGCTCCAGCACGTCGGCGGTGGAGGTCGAGTCGAGGTTCCCCGTCGGCTCGTCGGCGAGGATCACCGCAGGTTGGGTGACCAGCGCGCGCGCGATCGCGACCCGCTGCTGCTGACCGCCGGACATCTCACCCGGCCGATGGTGCGCTCGATCGGCCAACCCGACGCGTGCGAGTGCATCGAGCGCACGGTCGTGACGTTCAGCGGGAGGCACACCGCCGTAGACGAGCGGCAGCTCGACGTTGCGCCACGCCTCGAGGTAGGCGAGCAGGTTGAACTGCTGGAACACGAACCCGATGAAGAGGTTGCGCACGTCGGCGAGGAGGTTCTCGTCGAACGACGACACGTCGTGTCCGGCGAGCCGGTACACACCGCTCGTCGGCACGTCGAGGCAGCCCAGGATGTGCATGAGCGTCGACTTGCCCGATCCCGACGGACCCGTGATCGCCACGAACTCGCCTTCGTCGATGGTCAACGACAGCTCGTGGACGGCCACGACCTCCATCTCGCCGAGCACGTAGACCTTGCTGACCCGGTCGAGGTCCATCACCGCCGAGGAGCTCATCCGCCGCCCCCGCCGGTGCGCGTGCCGCCGCCGAAGCCGCCGCCGCCCGCGCCGCCGAACCCGCCCGCGCCGCCGAACCCACCGCCCCCGCCGGCCCCGGTCCCGGTGCGGTTGAACCCGCCGAGCGCGGCCGGGAGCGTGAGCACCACCTGCTCGCCTGCCTTCAGGCCCGACGTGATCTCGGTCTGGCCGCCCGCGGTGATGCCGGTGGTGACCGTGCGCGTCTCGGTGGGGCCTCCGAGCTTGCCGCTCGTCGCCACGGTCACCACCGACTTGCCGTTCTCCGTCGACACGGCACGGGTCGGTACCTGGATGACGTCGTCCTTCGCCTCGGTGGCGATCGCGCCGGTGACCGTGGTGCCCGGGTAGAACGACTTGGAGTCGGCGTTGAACGAGATCACCACCGGGTAGCCGGCGACGCCCGAGCTCGCGGACGCGACCTGGCTCACCGAGGTGACCGCACCCGTCGCCGACGCGCCGGTACCGCTCGCGCCGGTCGCGCCGCCTGCCCCGGTGCCGCCGCCCGCGCCTCCCGTGCCGCCGGCGCGGCCGGCGCCCCCGAAGAGCTGGGCGAAGAAGCCGCCGCGCCCACCGGTCGCGCTCGAGGTGGTGACGGTCACCGTCGCTCTCTGGCCGACCGCGACGCGGGCGATGTCACTCGCGCCCACCGACAAGGACACGGTGTACTGGCCCTGGCTCACCACCTGGATGTCGGGCGACGAGGAGCTCGACGAGCTCGAGGAGCTGGATGCCGCGCCGCCGCCGAACCCGCCGCCCCCGCCGCCCCCGCCCGCGCCGGTGCCGGTGCCGGTGCCGAGGGTCGACGACGACTGGCCGGAACCGGTGCCGGTACCGGTCGTCGACGTGCCGCCGGTGCCGCCGCTCGCGAGGTTCTCGCCCACGGTCACGTTCACCTGCGCCACGGTCCCGTCGAACGTCGCGACGAGCGACGCGCCGGCCAGCGCCTGCTGCGCGTTCGTGAGGTTGTCGGTGGCGGAGTCGACACTGGTCTGGTCGGCTGCGATCTGGTCGGCCGACGCGCCGGACGCCTGGTCGTCGGAGAGCTTCGCCTGCGCGGTCGCGACGTTCGCCTGCGCGGTCGCCTGGGCGGCCGCGAGCTGGTCGGAGTCGAGGGTCGCGAGCACCTCGCCCGCGGTCACCGTGTCGCCCGCTTTCACGTTGACCGCGTTCACCGTGCCCGCCGAGGTGAAGTTGAGGTTGGCGGTCTGGGCCGCGGCGATCGTCCCTTCGGCCGAGACGGTGCTGCCGATCGGGCCCTTGGTGACGGCGACGAGCTGCTGCGTCGGCGACGCGGCGGAGGCGGAGCTGCCGCTCGAGTGGAATCCGAACCACCACACGCCCGCGGCCAGCACCAGGACCGCCGGGATGATCACCCAGGGGCGCCGCAGTCGTTCCCACCACGACGGCCCAGGTGTTGGGTTGCCCATGGAGCCCTCGATCGCTCGGGCCCTCCCAGCACGAAAAAATAGGCGGCGGCGCGCCGCCCCCGGTGACAGCTCCCACAGCAATTCCTCAGGAACGCGGCGGTGCCGCCGCGGCGCGAGCGCTCCCGGTGTACGACTCGGTCCGAACGCGTGCAGAGCACGTGGCGACGCACGAAGGTCTGGTCGTACGTGCCGCTCAAGTTGCCCAGATGACGGGACGATTGGTCAGATCGGCCGTCGAACCACCTAGATTCGACTGCCGCGGCTGGGACGGAAGGTGCAGCATGAGCAAGGTCACCGTGGCGCTGGGCGCCGATGACGGCTATGCGCGGCCGCTGACGGTCGCGGCCCGATCCGTCATCGACAACCTGAAGCCGGGGATCGAGCTCGACCTGTGCGTTCTGGACGCCGGCATCGGCCACGAGAATCGCCGCCTCATGGAGGACTCCTTCCGGGCGCCCGGGGTCAATCTCGTCTGGATCGACTCGCTCGGTGAAGAGGTGGCCGACCTGCCGAACACGTGGACGGTCATCACCCGGGCGGGCTACGCGAGGTTGTTCCTGCCGGAGAAGCTGCCCGACACCGAGCGGGTCCTGTACCTCGACTGCGACACGCTCACCCGTCGAGACGTCAGTGAACTCTTCGAGCTGGACATGCAGGGCTCCATGGCGATGGGCGTGCTCGACGTTCAGGCGCCGTACGTTCCATCCGGTGTGCCGCGGTGGTTCGAGCACGGCCGATCGGCTGGTGATGTCAACTTCAATTCGGGCGTGCTGCTCATGGATCTCACCCAGTGGCGCGCCGAGAACGCAACGACCGCACTGTTGGACTACCTGAGCGGTGATCGCTACCTACGCGCGCAGGACCAGGAGGCGATCAACGCGGTCTTCGGTGCGCGCATCGACTCTCTCGATCCGCGCTGGAACCAGCAGGCGGAGATCTTCTGGGAGGAGCTCCACTACGAGTACGAGCAGTTCCTTCCGTTTTCGCGGGAGACGCTGCAACAGGTGCGCGACGATCCCTGGATCGTCCATTTCTCGAATCAACCGAAGCCGTGGCACTACGGGTGCACCCATCCGCGCCTGGGGGAGTGGCTCGACACCCTCGACCGCACTGCGTATTCGGGCTGGCGGCCGCCGGTGCCGAGTTATCTCCAGCGCCAGATCACGACGCTGACGCGGCGCGGCCTGGGCGTCGCGCGCAAGATCGCCGCCCGTCCTTGAGATCGACGGACTGAGACGGTCACGGCGCCCGGAAGACCCCGCGGTCGTGATCGACGCGGCGGGCGAGTGCCTCGGCCAGGCCCCGTGACCGGCGGCGCGCGTAGCGGACGCCGCTCGCGTCGCGCTCGGCGATGCAGTACAGCGCATCGTCTCGGTACATCTTCACCAGCTGCCAGAGGATCCTGAGATCGCCCAGGCGCAGGTGCTTTCCCACGACGCTGCCTTCTCCGTAGGCATAGTCGAGCAGCAGCGTCTCGGCGGAACCGTCGTCGCACGGCCGCGCACCCCAGTGCACGACCTCGATCGAGGGGACGCGGGCGATCGACAGGCCGGCGGCTGCGGTTCGGTAGTAGAGATCGAACTCCTCGCAGGAGCGGAAGCGACTTCCCGGGCCGATCAGCTCGTCCCAACCACCGATCACCTCGAACAGCCGCCGCGGCGCGAAGCAGTTCGCTCCGGCCCCGCCTCTCCCCATCAGCGCGGCGCGGCCGGCGAGGATCTGGAATCGCCCGAGCGTTCCCCCCGGGACGAAGACCTTCTCCGGGTCGTGTTCCATCGGTTTGAGATCGCCGAACAGGAGGCTCAGCTCCGGGTACCGCTCGAGCATCGCGGTGCCCTTCGAGAGCCATTGCGTCGGCACCGTGCAGTCGTCGTCGGTGAAGGCCAGCGTCGGCGCGGCGGCGGCGTCGATGCCGGCATTGAGCGCGGCGGACTTGCCGACGGAGTCGAGGTGGAGGTGCACGACCCGCGGATCAGCGTCGAGCGTGGTCTGGTCCTCACTCTGGTCGGCGACGACCACCTCGAAGGAAGGGTGGTCGGATGCGAGCACGGTGCGCACGCACTGCTGCAGCATCTCCGGTCGACCTCGGGTCGCGATGATCACTGACACGCTCGGTCGGCTCACGCACACAATTAATCAGCCGCGGGTCGACGCGACGAATCAGCACGAGCCGACGCGCCATCTCGATCAGCGCGCTGCGCCGTACGGGTGGCCGCGCTCGCCGGCGGCGACGTCGGCCAAGCTCCGCACGTAGTGGTCCCAGCCCCGCGAGCAGATGTCGTAGCAGTCGCAACCGGGCGCGAGCCCCACCTGGCTGAACGCGACCGTCGTCGACGTGGCGTCGCGCGGCTGCAGGTCGAACCAGAGGCTGTTGCCGACCCATTCCGGGAACTTCGTCGACTCGGTGCACCGCCACACGACGAGTGACGCGGGCTCGGCGTACACCACCTGCATGGTGACGTGCTCGCCGTCGAACCGGAACGTGATCTCGCCCCCGGGCTCCGGCGTGCCGACGA
>DATBBL010000229.1:0-10086 GCA_036271015.1 Acidimicrobiia bacterium | reverse complement strand
CGACAACTGTGAGCACCTCCTGGGAGCCGCGGCCGGCTTCGCGCGGGCCATGGGCGAGGCAGCGCCGCAGCTCTCCGTGCTGGCGACCAGCCGCGAGGCGCTCGGAATCGACGGCGAGCGGACCTACCCGCTGCCGGCACTGGAGTTGCCCGCCGACGCGTCACCGTTCGAGGTCGAGGCATCCGAGGCGGGGGCACTGTTCACGGCACGAGCACGCGACGCGCGCGGGACCTTCGCGGTCACCGAGGAGAACGCATCCGCGATCGCCGAGCTCTGCGCGCACCTCGACGGCAACGCCCTCGCGATCGAGCTCGCCGCCGCGCGCACGGCGATGATGTCGCCCTCGGAGATACTCGCCCGACTCGACCAACGGTTCCGGTTGCTGAAGAGCCACCGTGGGGAGACCCCCGAACGGCATCAGACGCTCGACGCCGCGATCGACTGGTCGTACGCGCTCCTCGAGCATAACGAGCAGACGCTCCTGCAGTGGCTGTCCGTGTTTGTCGGCGACTTCGATCTCGCAGCAGTGACGGCGGTCGCGGCGCCCGCCGGCCTCGACGAGCTCGATGCGGTCGACCGACTGGGTTCACTCATCGCGAAATCGTTGGTGGAACGCACGGAGATGGCGGACCGGAGTCGGTACCGGCTGCTCGAGACCATTCGCCAGTACGGCGCCCGGCGACTCGAGGCGGAGGGCGACGGGACGCGGGCACGTGACGCGCACGCGTCGCGCTACCTCGCCGCGGGACGCGAGCTCTTCGCCATGCTCGAGACGCCCCGCGACTTCGAAGCGCTCGAGCAACTCCGTGTCGACACGCCGAACCTGGCTGCCGGCCTGCACTGGCTCCTCGACACCGACCACCTCCCCGAAGTCCTCGGCTTCTTCGCCGACGCCGGATGGGTCGACAGTGGTCTCATGCCGTTCGTGCTCCTGGACGAACTCGGTCGTCTCGCCGACGAGGCGCTCGGCCGTCGGGGGGCCAGCCAAACACGTGGTTACGTGGACGCGCTGTACTACGCCGGCCTACGAGCCGCCTACGTCGGTGATTTCGGATCCGATCGACAGCTGCCACCGGCCGGCCCGCCCGACTCCGAGTCGGCGTCGCTGCTCCAACTTCGCCAAGCCGAAGCCTTCTTTCGAGCCGACTTCGCGTCCGCGGTCTCGATCGGCAACGCAGCCGTCGACGCGGCACGACGAGCCGACGACCGCGGTTGCTGGTCCTTCATGCTCGGCCTCCTCTACGTCGCCGAACTGGGCCTGGGTACCGATCCCGTGGCGGCCGCGGCCCACGCCGAAGAAGCCGTCGCAGTTGCGCGCCACAGCCCCGGCACCTCGGCGCTGCTCTATCCGCTTGCGGTGCTCTCGGGGGCGATCCTCCGCACCGACCCGGACCGGGCGCTGGCCGCGGCGGAAGAGTGCGTCCGCCTCGACCAGACCCACCGGAAGGCGTGGTCCAGGTTGTGCGGGGCCTCCGCGGCCACCCTTCGCCTCGAGCGCGGAGAGGTCGCGACGGGACTTCTCCTCTGGCGCGAGCTCCTCGAGCAGCTCCACTGGTCCGGCGAGATCTTCCACATCTCGCTGCAACTCCCGACGGTGGCCGATGCGATCGCCCGCATCGACCCAGTCCTCGCGCTCGAGCTCACTGCCATCGCCGGCGCCATCGTGCCGCACGCAGTGTTCGACGGCCTCGCTCCGCACGAGCGACTTGCCCAGGCGGTCGACGACCTCGGACCCGACGCGGTCAACGCCGCCCGCACGCGTGCTGCATCGATGTCCTACGACGGAGCCATGGAATACGTGTTCGACGGCATCGACCGGATCATCACCGAAGCGGAAGAACCATGAGCCGGGACCAAGCCGGGGCGCCGTAGGTAGGGTCTCGTCCGTAGGCGAATCCGCGCCACGTGGTCAGGAGCAACCGAGATGCACTGCGGCGTGATGGTGACGGGCTACAACCAGGGTGACTGGGAGCGGCTGCTGGCCGAGGACTACAGCCGGCCGCCGACCGTGCCGGACGCGACGCAATTCGATGCCACGTTGGCGCTCGGGGAGCTGGTGGAGCCGCTGGGCTTCGACTCGATCTGGGCGACCGAGCACTACGGCTCGGCGTACTCGATGCAGCCGAACCCACTGCAGTACCTGGCGTACTGGGCGGGGCGCACGTCCCGCGTCGACGTGGGGACCGCCGTGGTGGTGGTGCCGTGGTGGAATCCGGTGCGGCTCGCGAGCGAGCTGTCGATGCTCGACATCCTATTGAAGGGACGGCGACTCCATCTCGGACTCGGTCGGGGTGTCGCGCCCCACGAGTACGCGTCGTTGGGCGTGCCGCAGGACCGGTCCCATGACTACTTCTACGAGATCGTCGACATCCTGCGGGCCGCCGACGGTTCCGAACGCTTCTCCTACGACGGTGAGGTCTTCCGCGTTCCACCGACCACCATCCGTCCCCAAGCTCGGCACAAGGGTGAACTGACGATCAACATCAAGGTCGCAGGTTCGAGCGCGACGTCCTCTCGCCTCGCCGCCGAGCACGGCCTCGGTCAGATGTTCGTCGCGGACGACAACCTGGAGCAGATGGCCGCGAAGATCTCGCGGTTCAACGGCATCCGCGCCGAGCTCGGTCTTCCCCCCGACCAGCCGACCACGCTGCTGTGGATGTACTGCGCGGAGACCGAAGAGGAAGCCGAGGAGGGATGGCAGTTCTACGCCAACCAGATGCGAGCCGTGCAGCACCACTACTTCGAGTGGAACAATCCCGGCTTCGAGGGCGTCAAGGGCATGGAGCACTACCTGAAGATGCAATCAGCCGACGTCGCAGTCGGTGACGGGATCGTCGATTCACACCGGTCGACGCAACCCATCGGCACGCCGGAGCAGGTGATCGAGTGCATCCGGAGGGTGCAGTGGGGGATCAGCCTCGAGAAGCTCATCGTCCACTTCTTCTACGGGGGCATGCCGCCCGAGAAGGCCGAGAAGAGCTTGCGGCTCTTTGCGGAACAGGTCCTCCCCGCGGTGCATGCGATGGACACCCCGATCAACCCCGCGACTCTCGGGGTGACGACCGACGCTTGACGATCAGGCGCGCGTCGCCAGCGGACCGCGAACGAGCCGACCGGCACGTACCTCCGTCGCCTCGCCGTCGGCGATCAGCACTTCACCCGCGACCAGTGTGAACTTGATGCCCAGCGCCTTCTGGGAGAGCCGACGGGCACCACCGGGGAGGTCGAAGACGAGCTCCGGCATCGCGGGCCCGACCGTCGCCGGGTCGAACACGTTGAGGTCGGCCACGAGGCCTTCCCGGAGCAGGCCGCGGTCGGCGAATCCGAACATGCGCGCGGGCTCGAGCGTGAGCATGCGCACGGCTTCTTCCAACGTGAAGTCCTGTCGGTCGCGCACGAAGTGAGCGAGCAGGTGCGTTTCGATCGAGGCGTCCGACATCTGGCTCACGTGAGCGCCCGAATCGGAGAAGCCCATCACCGTGTTCGGGTGTCGGAGGCAACGCAGCGTCCGGTCGTAGTCGAAGGGTGAGAACGTCTGCCAGAAGAGCTGGCGCATGTCGCTCTCGAGTGCGAGCTGGATCATCAACTCGACCGGGTGCACGCCGCGTGTCGCGGCCGCCTCGGCCACGGTCGGGTTCGGCGGCACGGGCGAGTCGAAGACACGCATGCGGTCGTATTCCGGTGGGCGCGCCTCGCCGCCGAACGCAGCACCGTACGGACCCTCGTCGGCGATCTTCACCAGCCGGGTCACGACCTCCGGATCGCGAAGACCTCGCTGTTGCTCCTCGTCGGGGAGCGTGCGGAACTCCCGCCACTCCGGCAGCCGGTCGAAGGGCAGTTGCGTGCGGAAGGACGAGAACGCGCCGATCCCACGCGGATGCGTGAGACCC
Source organism: Acidimicrobiia bacterium (assembly GCA_036271015.1). Classification (GTDB taxonomy): domain Bacteria; phylum Actinomycetota; class Acidimicrobiia; order IMCC26256; family DASPTH01; genus DASUAS01. Next base: position 6,196 of record DATBBL010000229.1, on the reverse strand, counting down.
CAGATGCGCGCGCCGACGTCGGCGGCGAGATCGAGCTCTGCGAGCGTGGCATCGTTCATCGCCGCGAGGACGACCGGGACACCGGTCGCGAGCGAGAGCTCGCGGTACTGGGCATCCTTGTCGGGCTCGCCGGGTGGCGACGGGTCACTCACGATCTGGAAGTTGCCTGCGCCCAGGTCCCCCAGCACCTCGACGAGCTGCACGACCTCGTCCCACGAGGCGAGCCGGGAGGCGACGGGACGGTCATCGGACGTCTGGTGGTGCACGGTCCGAGAGGTGGTGAACCCGTAGGCGCCGGCGTGCAGGGCGTCGCTCAGCTCGCTCTTCATCGCCGCGAGCTCGTCGTCGGTGGCCTCGCCCTCGAATGCACGCTCTCCCATCACGTACGTGCGCAGCGCCGAGTGGCCGATGTTCGCCGCGTAGTTGATTCCCTTCGGGATGCGATCGAGCGTGTCGAGATACTCGGCAAAGCTGGTCCAGGTCCAGTCGATGCCCGCGGCGAGCGCCGCCGGTGCGATGTCCTCGGCGCGCTCGAGGTTGCGTACCACGAGCTCGCGCGCGTCCGGCAACGCCGGCGCCAGCGTGAAGCCGCAGTGGCCCATCACCACGGTGGTCACACCGTGCCAGCACGAGTTGGTCCCGAGCTCGTCCCAGAACACCTGCGCGTCCATGTGGGTGTGGCCGTCGATGAAGCCGGGCGTCACCACGTGCCCCTCGGCGTCGAGATCGGTGGTGCCGCGTTCCTTGATGCGGCCGATCTCGGCGATGCGCCCGCCGACGATGCCGACGTCGGCGCGGTAGGGCGCGAGGCCGGTGCCGTCGACGATGGTCCCGTTGCGGATGACGGTGTCGAACGACGTCATCTTCCTGCCTCTCCGTTCGTGGCGACCTTCGTTCGCAGGTGCACCGGCCGTAGGTCGCCCGGTTCGAGGTCGAGCATCGTGATCGCATTCGAGCGTACGAGCATCTCGAGCTCCTCCGGGGTCACGCGCGCCCCGATCTCGGCGACCAGCTCGGGCGTGTGAGGCCACGTGGAGTCCTGATGCGGGTAGTCGGTCTCGAAGACGAGCTGCTCGATGCCGATCTGGTGGCGGGCGTCGATGCCCACCATGTCGTCGAAGAAGCAGCCGAAGACCCGCCCCGGCACCTGCGACGACGGGAGCTCGGTGAGCACCGGATCCAGGTCCGACCATGCGCCGCTGTTCGTGAACACGCGATCGAGCCGATCGAGGAGGAACGGCATCCAGCCGACCTGACTCTCGGAGAACGCGATCTTCAGGTTCGGGAACCGCAGCAGCGTCCCGGACAACAGCCAGTCCGCCATCGCCATGTACGCGTTGAGTGACGTGAGTGCGGTCGTGACGCCCACGGGTGCGTCGGAGCTCGTGCGTTGGAGCTTCGATCCCGAGCCGATGTGCATGCAGATCACGGTGCCGGTTTCATCGCACGCCTGGAACAGCGGGTCCCAATGGCGGTCCTTGTCGTGGATCGAGGGCAGGCCGAGGTTCGTGGGTAGCTCCGTGAACGTGATCGCCTTCTGTCCGCGCGCGGCGTTGCGGTGGACCTCGGCCGCCGCCCGGTGCGGGTCCCACAGCGGCACGATGCACAGCGGGATCAGTCGACCGCCGCTGTCGCCGCACCACTCCTCGATCATCCAGTTGTTCCAGGCCTCGACGCAGGCGAGCGCGAGGTCCTTGTCCTTCGCCTCGGAGAAGAGCTGGCCCGCGAAGCGCGGGTAGTTCGGGAAGTTGAGCGAACGCTCGATGTGGCCCTGGTCCATGTCGGCGACCCGGGCGGCGGGGTCGTAGCAGCCCGTGCGCATGTCGGCGAAGCGCATCGGTCTCATCGAGTACTCCTCTTCCGGGTACCCGGCGCACGCCATCACCAGCGGAGTGCCGCGCACGACATCCTCGAACACCCACCAGTCCGCGATCGGGCCGTCCCCACCGCGGACGTAGACATCTCCACCCGCGGTGGGAACCTCCGTCGTCGGGCCCGGCTCGACCCTCGGCCCATGGGCGCGGCACTTCGAAGGGAGCCAGCGCTCCCACAGATCGGGCGGCTCCACCACGTGATCGTCGGCTGAGATCACCCAGGGAAGGTCGCGCCCCGCATCTTCCATGCCGGTTGCCATCGTCACGCTCGCTCGTCGGTGATCGTCCGTCGCCTGCAGCATCCCGAAGCCATAGTGTCCGCTCTTGCGAGGGCGCATGTCCACCGCGACACACGACGAGGAGCTGCACCCGCCCCGGTTGTTCACCGTCGCCTTCGACGACGTCGTGGTCGCGGAGGATCGGATGCTGTGCGAACCGGGCCTGTCCGCCCAAGAGCTGTTCGACCGGGTGGTCGCCGTCGGCGTGGTTGCCGCCGCGTGTGATGCTACCGGAGTTGGGTCCGGCCTGCGCCGAGGCGTGCGCGCTCGCGTTGCGGGTCTCCGGAGGGATCGGCTTCACCTGGGAGCACGAGTCGCATCTGTACCTGAAGCGCGTCAAGCTGGACGAGTTGCTGTTCGGAACGCCGTCGTGGCACCGGCGCTGCTTGGCGAGCGCCCTGCTCGCATCGGTGAACGAGAGAGGTTGCAGCGCATGAGCGCGACGGAGACCTGGTCAGGGCGGCGTCCACGGCCGTTGAACGAGGAGACCATCGCCGCGGTGCGCCGTCGCATCGGCATCCCGGTGCGGTACTCGCCCCGTTCCCACAACGAGGTGTCGTCCACCGACTCCTTCCGGCACTTCGCGCTGGCGTACGGAGACGACAATCCGCTGTACACGGACCCGAGCTATGCCGAGGCGTCGTCGTGGGGCTCGCCGATTGCTCCGCCGCTCTATCCGTTCACGGCCGGGGTTGCGCGTCCGGTGAACCTGTCGGACGCCGAGAAGGCCGAGATGTCCGGCGGCGATCCCCTGGCCGGGATCGGCCAGTACATGTGCGGCGAGCGGTGGCTGTTCCCGAAGCCCGTCCGCGCCGGTGACATGATGTGGCGCACCCAGTCGCTGTTCTCGGCCGACCTGAAGACGAGCTCCTTCGGTGGCGGTACTGGCGCGCTGGTGTCGCACCGGGTCAGCTGGGAAGACGAGGGAGGCGCCCCCTTCGCGTTCCGCTTCCTGGACTTCTGGCATGCCGATCGCGGCGAGTCGCGCAAGGCTGCGAAGAACAAGCAACTCGAACGTGCCCGCTACACCGACGACGATCTCGAGCGGATCGACGCGTCCTACGAGGCGGAGATCGTCCGCGGTCCGGCCCGGCGTCTCGCCGCTGACGTGCAGCCCGGCGAGGCGCTCGGTCCGATCGCCAAGGGCCCGACGAGCGTCACCGAGATCATTGCCTGGCACACCGGTGTCGGCTGGGGCATGTACGGCGGGGGCGCGTCGCGGGTCGCGTTCGAGAACCGCGAGCGAATCCCGAAGTTCTACGTGAAGAACGACCTCGGCTTCTGGGACATGGCCCAGCGCTGCCACTGGGACAACGAATGGGCGCAGCGCATGGGGCATCCGGCGGCATACGACTACGGCGTCATGCGGTCGAACTGGATGGCCCATCTGGTGACCAACTGGATGGGCGACGACGCGTGGTTGTGGAAGATGACCGCGTCGGTTCGCAAGTTCAACTACCTCGGTGACTCGCACCTGATTTCGGGTGTGGTGCGGGAAGTCGACCGCACCGCGAACACGGTAGGCATCGCGGTGTCCGGTGCCAACCAGCGTGGCGAGGTGACCTGCGACGCGTACGTCGTGGTCGTCCTCCCGCCGCCGGGCGGTGGTCCGGCCGAGATCCCCGACTACGAGCCGGGCGACGTCCCCGAGGCCTCGGGCCCGTGAGCCGGACCGCAGCGATTCACACCATTGACGGAAAGGGCGGCGGCCCCGGTGATGATGTACGCGCGCGTTCTGCACGGGGATGGACCTGCAGGCCCACGCGGAGCGTGGGGGACCGCCTCCGGCGAAGGAGAACGTCCGCGACGAGCTCCGGACGACGCCGCTGGCCTACGGCTTGTGGCTCCCCACCGTGGTCGCGGTGAACGGCGTGTGCACGGGCTCCGGTCTGCACTTCGTGGCCGACGCCGACTTCGTGCTCGCGTCCTCCACCGCGAGCTTCCTGGACACGCACGTGAGCGTCGGTCAGGTGGCCGCGCTGGAGCCGATCTCGCTGGTGCCGCGGATCGGCCTCGGCAACGCGCTCCGGCTCGCGGTGTCGGGGCGGCACGGGCGGATCGATGCCGCGGAGGCGCTGCGCATCTCGCTCGTCGACGAGGTCGTCGAGCCCGAGCGGCTGCTCGACTGGGCCGTCGAGCTGGGCGAGCTCATGGCGACCGGTTCCCCCGCGGCGATCGAGGTGGTGAAGCGCGCCATCCGCGCCTCGCTCGAACGTCCGATGTCGGAGGCCATGCAGCACGGCTGGGAGCTGCTCCTCGCCCACCGCGACCATCCCGACAGCCTCGAGGGACCGAAGGCGTTCGTGGAGAAGCGGGAGGCCAGGTGGCAGTGAACGAGGCGCCCTCCGTCGACGTCGATGCGATCATCGCCGAGGTCGAGCGGTTCCTGCGCGACCACCTCCCGCCGGACTGGGTGCGCGCGATCGATCGTGACGATCCCGCCGCGCTCGTCGCGGCGCGCACCACGGTCACGCCCGAGGAGCTGTGGGCGCACCTGGCGGGCGCGGGCTACGTCACGCCGACCTGGCCGACAGAATTCGGCGGCCTGGGCCTCCCGCCGGGCGTCGGTCGCGCGATCGGGCGGGCGCTGGGCCGCTACAAGGTGCCGCGGTTCGGCAATCCGATCGGCGTCGATCTCGCCGGGCCGGCGATCATGAAATGGGGCACCGACGAGCAGAAGGACCGCTTCCTCCGTCCGATCGCCCGCCACGAGGAGATCTGGTGCCAGTTGTTCTCCGAGCCGGGTGCCGGCTCCGACCTGGCCGGCCTCGCGACGCGCGCGGTGCGTGACGGGGACACGTGGTCGGTCCGGGGCCAGAAGGTGTGGACGAGTCTCGGCCACGTGGCTGCGTTCGGGCTGCTGCTCGCGCGCACCGATCCCGACGCGCCCAAGCACCGTGGGATCACCGCGTTCATCCTGCCGATGAAGCAACCGGGTGTCGTCGTCCGCCCGCTGCGTCAGATCACGGGGGACGCCGAATTCTGCGAGGTGTTCTTCGACGACGCGCAGGTGGACGATTCGTTGCGCATCGGTGCGGTCGACGAGGGATGGCGCGTGGCCATCTCGATCCTGATGAACGAGCGGTCGGTCAGCTCGGGGAGCGGCGCCGCGCTGCCCGGGACCGCGGTCGGGCGGTCGGTCGTCGCGCTCATCCGCCGACACGCGCCGGTGATCGATTCGGTGCTCCGGCAGCGCCTGGCGCAGGCCTACATCGAGGACCGGCTCGTGACGCTCACGAACCAACGGGCCGCCGATCGGCGCCGGGCCGGACAGCCCCCCGGGCCGGAAGGGTCGGTCACGAAGCTGTTCTTCAGCGAGCACACGCAGCGGTTGCAGAACCTCGCCGTCGACCTCGAGGGACCTGCGGTGCAGGCGTGGCCCGAGGGTGATCGCTGGCTGCGGGACACGGCGTGGTCGTTGATGAGGGTCCGAGCGAAGACCATCGCCGGTGGGACGTCCGAGGTGCAGCGCAACGTCCTCGGTGAGCGCATCCTCGGCCTGCCCAAGGAGCCCGACGTCGACCGGACGGTCCCCTGGTCGGAGATCCTGCGGTCCTGATGCCGGACGAGACCGAGCCGACGAGCCTGGCCGACATCGCGCGGCGCCGCGCCGCGCGCGACGCCTCGACGCCGTTCGTGCTCACGATCGGCGAAGTGGAGCCCTACCCGGTGCAGGCCCGGTCCTATGGGCGCATGGTGGGCCGTGCGGCGCGCCTGACCCGCGCGCTGCGCGAAGCCGGGGTGGAACCGGGGGCGCGGGTCGGGTGCTACCTGCCGAACTCGCCCAGTTGGGTCGTGGCGTCGCTCGGAGTCTGGTGGTGTCGGGCTGCGGTGGCCGCGGTCGGCACGTTGCTGCCCGGGGTCGAGGCCGCGCGGTTGTTCGACCTGGCCGAGGTCGCAACAGTCGTGACCGTCGCCGACGCGCCCGCGCTCCCGGGAGACCACCGGGTGCTCCGACTCGACGCCGATGGCGTCCTCGAGGACGAGGCGGATCCCGGCGAGATCGACTGGGACGCCGCCGACCTCGTCCTCCCGGCGCCGGAC
>DATBBL010000228.1:0-13397 GCA_036271015.1 Acidimicrobiia bacterium | reverse complement strand
CGCCCTTGCGGACGACGGCGCGGATCACCGCGTTGAGCCCCGGGCAGTCTCCCCCGCCGGTGAGCATGCCGATGCGCATGACCACCAGTGTGCAGCATCGTCGGTAGGGTTCGGAGCATGAGCGACGCGACACCCCGTCCGGCAGGGACGCGGGCGTGGTACGCGAGGGTGCCCGCGAACCGTCGTCGGTTGTTCGCCGGTCGCCACTACGACGACGTGGCGGTGACCGAGGAGCAGGTGCTGGTGCGGACGCGGCGGGGCCACGTGTTGTTGGAGGCGACGACCGGATCGCTCGAGGTCGTGCGCGTCCGCAACGGCCTCCTCCTCCAGGTCCTGGTGCGCGACGAGGAGCGGAACACGCACGTGTTCGAGTTCCGCCCCCGGCGTCACCACGAAGGACGGGCCTTCGCCGATGCGTTGCGCTGACCGGCGTTGACCGTCGTCCTCGCGATCGATGCCGGCACGACCGGTGTGCGCACGGTCGCGGTCGGTGCCGACGGCGCCCCCCGCGACTACGCGTACCGCGAGTTCCCGCAGCACTTCCCGCGGTCGGGATGGGTCGAGCACGATCCTGACGACATCTGGGCCGCGGTCCAGGCGACGTTGACCGACGTCGTCGCCGCCCTCGACGGTGAGACGGTCGCCGGGATCGGCATCACCGACCAGCGCGAGACCGTGGTCGTGTGGGACCGCTCGACCGGTCGGCCCCGCCACCGGGCGATCGTGTGGCAGGACCGGCGCACCGCGTCGCGCTGCGACGACCTGCGCGCGGAGGGAGTGGAGCCCCTGATCCGGGAGCGCACCGGTCTCGTGCTCGACCCCTACTTCTCCGCCACCAAGCTCGAGTGGCTGTTGCGCGAGGGCGGCGTCGCCGCCGACGCCGACCTCGCGTTCGGCACCGTCGACTCGTGGTTGTTGTGGAACCTCGCCGGGGTCCACGCGACCGAGCCGTCGAACGCCAGCCGCACGATGCTGTTCGACATCGACCGCGGCGTCTGGTCCGACGAGCTGCTCGACATCTTCGGCGTGCCCCGCTCGTGCCTGCCCGACGTGCGACCCAGCAGCGGGCGCTTCGGGGTCACCGATCCCGACCAGGCCGCGGGGCTGCGCGTCCCGGTCTCGGGCATCGCCGGCGACCAGCAGGCGGCGCTGTTCGGCCAGGCGTGCTTCTCCCCCGGCATGACCAAGAACACCTACGGCACCGGCTCGTTCGTGCTCGTCAACCTGGGTGACTCGCACCCGCCACCGGTCGACGGCCTGCTCACCACGGTCGCGTGGCAGCTCGGCGAGACCACGACGTACGCCATGGAGGGGTCGATCTTCGTCACCGGCGCCGCGGTGCAATGGCTGCGCGACGGGCTCGGCATCATCGACGCGTCGTCGGAAGCCGGACCGCTGGCGGCGAGCGTGCCCGACCCCGACGGCGTCGTGTTCGTACCCGCGTTCACGGGGCTCGGGTCGCCGTACTTCGACCCGTACGCGCGCGGCGCGGTGTTCGGGCTCACGCGCGGGACGACGCGCGCGCACCTCACGCGTGCGGTCGTCGAGGCGATGGCGTGGCAGACGGCCGACGTGATCGACGCCATCACCGCGGCTGCCGGCATCCCGCTCACCGAGCTGCGCGTGGACGGTGGCGCCAGCGCGATGGACGTGCTGTGCCAGTTCCAGGCCGACGTGCTGGGGGTCACGGTGCGGCGGCCGGTGGCCACCGAGACCACTGCGCTCGGCGCCGCCTCCCTCGCCGGGATCGCGGAAGGGGTGTGGGCGTCACCCGCCGACGCGGCGTCGGCGTGGCGGGAGGACGCCGCGTTCCTCCCGGCGCCGCTCCCCCGCGCCGACGAGCGGCGGGCCGACTGGCGCCGCGGTGTCGACCGGGCCCGCAACTGGGTCGATCCCGACCTGATCGCACGCGCCATTGACCGCATGCGGTGAATTGCGCGCCCGTTCGGCGTGGGTCGGGGCGGTCAGCGGGCAGCCGGCGCCGCCACGTCGCGGTCGCCGTCCACCAGGATTGCCGGTGGGGTCAGCCCAGCCCGATCAGCCCAGCTTGGTGAGGGCGCGCTTGATGCCGCGCACCGCCTGGTTGATGCGGTGCTCGTTCTCGACCAGCGCGAAGCGCACGAACCCCTCGCCACCGGGCCCGAACCCGACGCCCGGCGACACCGCCACCTTGGCCTCGCGCACGAGGAGCTTGGCGAACTCGAGGCTGCCCAGCTCCTCGTAGGGCTCCGGGATCGGCGCCCACACGAACATGGTCCCCTGCGGGCGCTCGATCTCCCACCCGACCCGGCTCAACCCGTCGACCAACGCGTTGCGCCGCCCGCGGTAGATCGCGTTGGCCTCCATCGGGTAGTCCGGCGCCTCGTTCATCGTGACCGTCGCCGCGATCTGGATGGGTTGGAAGGTGCCGTAGTCGAGGTAGCTCTTCAGCTTGGCCAGCGCCGCGACCACGTCGGCGTTGCCGAGCAGGAAGCCGACGCGCCACCCCGCCATCGAGAACGACTTCGTGAGGGTGTAGAGCTCGACCGCGACGTCGGCCGCGCCGGGCACCTGCAGGATGGACGGCGGGTCGTAGCCGTCGAAACCGAGGTCGGCGTACGCGAAGTCGTGCACGAGCAGCACCTCGTGCTCGCGCGCGAAGTCGACCATGCGCTGCATGAACTCGAGGTCGACGCATGCGGTGGTCGGGTTGTGCGGGAACGACAGCACGATGACGCGCGGCCGCGGCCACGAGTCCTCCCATGCCTCGAGCAGGTTCTCGAAGAAGTTCTGCTCCGGTCCGAGTCGCACGTGGCGCACCTCGGCGCCGGCGAGGATCGGGCCCCAGATGTGGATCGGATACGACGGGCTCGGCACCAACGCCGCGTCGCCCGGGCCCAGCAGCACCCACATCAGGTGGGAGAAGCCCTCCTTGGCGCCGATGGTGTTGCACACCTGCGTGTCGGGGTCGAGGGTGACCCCGAACTTCCGCTGGTAGAGGTCGGCGACGGCCATCCGCAGCTTCGGGATGCCCCGGCTGGCGGAGTACCGGTGGTTGCGCGGATTGCGCACCGCTTCGACCAGCTTGTCGACCGCGACGTCGGGTGACGGCACGTCGGGATTGCCGAAGCCGAGGTCGACGACGTCGACACCGGCGCGCCGAGCCTCGATCTTCAGGGCATCCATGATCCCGAAGACGTACGGCGGCAGCGCGTTGATCCGGCGGAACTCCATCACTCCGGTCGACTCCGCTTCGTCGTCCCGCTCATCCGAGCACTCCTGCGCTGCGTCTCCATCACGAGAACGGTACCAGCGGCCCTCAGCGCAACCGGGGCAGTATCTCCTCCCCCAGGATCCGCGCGTTGTCGGGATCCGACGAGTCGACGGGCCCGAGCATGAGCCACTCGGCCCCGGCGTCGGCGTAGGCGCGGAGCGCGGTGGCCATCATCTCGGGGCCGCCGACGAGCACGTGGTCACCCGCGGCCAGCCGCTCCGCCTTGATCTCGGCGGCCCGGTCGTCGTCGCCGATGATCACGAGGCCGCCCCAGGTCACCGTGAACGGCGTGCGGGCGGCGGCCGCCCGGAGGTTGGCGGCCTGGGTGCGGAACCGCTCGAGCCCCGCGCCCCAGCGGTTCCAGCCGTCCGCGTGCGCGGCCGCGACCTCGCGCACCGCGGGATCGGTCCCGCCGACCCACACCGGGTAGCCCCGGTCGCGTGTCTCGTCCACCGCGTCCCGGAGCGCGGCCACGCGCTCGGCCACCGTGCCGAAGTCGAGCCCGAAGGTCTCGTTCTCCTCCTGGCTCTCACGGTCACCGGCGCCGATCGCGACGAGGAGGCGCTCGGGGCCGAGGATGCGCGCCAGCGTGTCGAAGCCGTTGGCCAGCGTCGCGTACGGCCGCAGCGTCGCGCGGGCCACGAGCGAGCCCACCGCGATCCGTTCCGTGGCCGACGCGACCGCACCCATCAACGCGAACATCTCGAGCGCGGGGCGACGCCGACCCGCGCGGTCGCGCCGGAACAAGTGGTCGTAGGCGAACACGCCGTCGAGGCCCGAGGCCTCGGCCGCGGCCGCCACCGCCAGCGACGTGCCGACGTCGTCGCGGAACGACGGCAACGTGATCCCGACCTTCACCGTCACGAGAGCTCCCGCGCCAGCACCGCGGCACCGATGACGCCGGCGTGACGCCCGAGCGCGGCGGGCACGATCGGGACCGCGGGACGGTACGCCGCACCCTCGAGGCGGCCCCCGAACGCGGCGCGCACCGGGTCGAGGAGCACGTCGGCCAGGTCGATGAGGCCGCCGGAGACCACGATGAGCGCAGGATCGAGGATGTTGGCCAACCCCACCAGGCCGACGGCCACGTGCCCGGCGTACTCGGCCATGAGCTCGATCGCCACCGGATCGCCCGCGCGCGCGGCCTCCCCCACGTGGAGACCGGTGACTGCCGCCACGTCGCCGCCGGCGAGCCGGAGCAGCGCCGGTGCCCGCCCCGCCGCCACCCGTTCGCGGGCCATGGCACCGAGCGCGGTCCCCGAGGCACTGGCCTCCCAGTGACCCCGTTGCCCACACGCGCAGAGAGGCCCGTCGGGGTCGGTCTGGAAGTGCCCGATCTCGGCACCGAAGCCGTGGGCGCCGCGCAGCACCTGTCCCCGGGTGACGATGCCGCCGCCGACACCGGTGCCGAGCGTGACCAGGAGCACCTCCCGCTCTCCGCGCGCCGCGCCGTGGGTGAGCTCGGCCACGACCGCGGCGTTGGCGTCGTTGTCGACGATGGTCGGGAGCCCGACCGCGGCTCCCAGGCGCTCGCGCACCGGCGCCTTCAGGAACGCGGGGACGTTGGGTGAGTAGTGGATCACGCCGTCGCGGTCGACCATCCCGGCCGCGCCCACCCCGAGGGCCCGGGCCTCCGGCCGGAGCGGCGCGAACGCCCGCACCACGCCGGTGATGGTGTCGACGATCCCATCGAGCGTCGCCGGCGTCTTCGCCCTCCGCTGCTCGACGATCGTGCCGTCCGGATCGACCAGCGCGACCCGCAGGTTGGTACCCCCGAGGTCGACCCCGAAGGTGGCGGTGACGCCCACGCTCAGGTGTCGCCGCGCTGCTGGCGCACCACGCGATCGGCGGCGTCGAGGAGCGCCTTCGCGGCGTCGAGCAGCGCGTCCGCCGCCTGCAGCATGTGGTCCCGCACCTCGGGGACCGCGCCGAGCAGCTCGCTGATCACGCTCTCGAGCACGGATGGCGGCGGTAGCGGGCGCTCCTCCGTCCCGGCCGACTCGAAGTCGACCGCCTCGGGGTGCGGCGTCGGCTCACTTCCGGTCATGCTGCCCCGCTCTCGGCGCGGCCTCGACGGCTCGCGGTCGCTCCGCTCATGCTTCCCCGCTCTCGGCGCTTCCTCCACGGCTCGCTCGCTGCCGGCCGGGATACCCGACCGACGGGCGCTCGCTCGCGCGCGCCGGGCCGCTCGGGCCCCGCGTCGCTGCTCGCCGGGATACCCGGCTCGCGGTCGCTCCGCTCATGCTTCCCCGCTCTCCACCACCCGCTTGAGGTCTCTCAGCGCGGTCCCGACGATCATGCCCGACGCCTTTCGCTTGACCAGGCCCGGCAACGGGATCGCCAGGTCGACCCGCAAGGTGTAGTCGACGAGCGTGCCGTCATCGGCGGGGTCGAACGCGTACCGGCCGTCGAGCGCGCGCAGCATGTCACCCTCGACCAGCGCCCACGAGAACGCATGCGGCGCATCGGCGAAGTCGTAGTCGAGGACGTAGCGCACCCGCCGTCCGAGCGCCGCTGCGTGGTACTCGACGCGGGTGCCGCGGCCCTCGGCGTCGCGCGTGAGCACGGTCACCTGCTTCACGTCCTTCGCCCACTCGGGGTACCCGTCGAACGCGGAGGCGCGTGCGAAGCAGCGCTCCGGTGGCGCGTCGACACGGATCTGCTCGTGCGCCTCGTCCATCATCGACCCCGGGCGATCACCGGCGCGGGCGGGGGCCCGCAGTGGGTCGGGGTGGGAACACGCCGTAGCGGGCCGCCCACACCCCGGCCAGCCCGATCGGCAGCATCGGCACGAGGACCCCGAAGGGCTCCCACGCCACCGTGCCCACCGTGATGGCGAGGCACACGAGGAACATCACCAGGAACTTGCGGCGCACCGGCTTGGGTGCCGACCCCTGGAGGAAGAACAGGTTGGCGACGGCGACGTTGTCACCCCGGGCGCTGCGCGCCACGCCGACACCGAACGCGTACAGGAACGCGCCGATGGCGACGAGGAACAGCAGCAGGGTGACCCCGATCGCCACCTCGATCAGATCGTCGGCGCCCAGCGCGACGGGAATCGCGGTCACCGCGAACAGGGCGTTGGCGACCCACCCCGCGGTGATGATGCGTCGACCCTGGCGCGCCAGCTGATCGAGGTCGAGGTCGGCGTCGGGCACGACGCCGAGCGTACCGGTCGTCATGCCAGGAGCCCGAGGCCGCCGAGGTCGCCGGCGGCGAGCGGCGCCAGCTTGGCCACCAGCCGTTCGTACGCGAACTCGTCGACGGCGCGGGCGCGGGCAGCCACGCCCATCCGCGCCCGGAGCGACTCGTCGGCCAGGAGGGTGGCGAGCGCGGCGCGCACGTCCAGGGCGCGACTCTCGACCACGAACCCGGTCTCGCCGTCGACCACCGCCTCGTGCGAGCCCCCGCTCCGGCCCGCCACCGCCGGCACGCCGGCCGCGGCCGCCTCGAGGAACACGATCCCGAAGCCCTCGGCCTCCAGCCCACCCCAACGCTCACGGCATGGCATCGCGAACACGTCGGCGCACGCGTAGAGCTTCGGGAAGGTGTCGTCGTCGGGCACGCGCCCCAGGAACCGCACCCGCGGCGCCACGCCGCGTCGCCGGGCGTGCGCCTCGAGGCGCCGACGGTCACGGCCACCACCCGCGATCGCGAGTTGGGCGTCGGGGAGCCCGGCGACCGCGTCGATGAGCACGTCGAACCCCTTGCGCGGCACGAGCCGGCTCACCCCGAGCACCAGCGGGCGGTCGGGATCGAGCCCGAAGTGGCGCCGGGTGGCGCGCCGGGCGTCGGCGGGCAGCGGGTGGAACCGTTCGGCGTCCACGCCCGGCGGCACGAGCACGCCGGGCAGGCGCCGACCCGCGGCCCGCTCGGCTTCCCGCAACGGGTACCGGCCGGCGGCGACGACACCCGCGGCCCGGCGCAAGACGTCGCCGCCCAGGCGGCGGCTCACCGGGAGCCGGCCCGGGACCGTGACCTCCGCGCCATGCACGATCACGACGTAGGGCGCGGCGCGCAACCGCGGCGCGAGCTGTCCCAACGGCAGCCATGGGTCGACGAAGATCACGCGCGCGCCGAGATCGCGCGCCAACGCGTCGATGCGGCGCGCCAAGGACGGCGTCGGGAAGAACTGGCGCTCGGGCGCCCGCACCACTCGGAACGACTGCTGGGCGTCCCAGGCCGCGTCGCCCTCGTGGTGGGTGGTAAGCACGGTCGCGTCGTGTGGCGGGAGCCGCCGCCACAGCTCGTACAGGTACGACTGGATGCCGCCGATCTTCGGCGGGAAGTCGTTCGTGACGAGCAGTGCCGTCACGGGATCGACGTGGGCTCGACCGTTGCCGGCGCGACCTCCGCCAGCGTCGGGACCGTTCCTTCCGCATGGCCCGCGAAGCCGGTACGCAGGAGCACGAGCGCCAGTCCCGCCATCAGCGCCGATCCCGCGAACGCACCCTGGTAGCTCGAGACCGCGGCGAGGCCGCCCAGGACGATCCCGGCCGCGCCGGTGGAGAAGTCGAAGAACGCGCTCAACGTCCCGACGACCGACGCCCGCTGCTGCTCGGGCACACCGCGCAGCGTGAGCAGCAGCGCGGCGGGATAGAGGAACGACGAGCCAACCGCGATGATCACGGCCCCGACGACGAGCCCCACCGCGGAAGACCACGCGGCGACGATCGTGAGCCCGAGCGCGGTTGCGCCGATGGCGATGCTGCCGGCGCGGATCGGGCCCAGCAGGTCGGGCAGGCGCGCGCCGACGATCCGGACGCCGAGCACGATGATCCCGTACACGAGGAAGACGAGGCCGACGTCGTCGACCCCGACATCGGGACCGTACAGCGGGAGGAAGATGCTGAACCCCGTGATGCCGAGCAGCGTGGCGGCCAGGATGATGCCGGGGCGGATGGCGGCGGGCGCGATCAACGGCCCGCGTTCCGCATGCTCGGTCGGCGTGTGCGTCTCCTTCGTCGCGAGTGCGATCAGCGCGGAGGTGAACGCGCACGCACCGGCCACGAACCAGACCCGGTCGTAGTGCGAGCGGTCCAGGAGCAGCTCGCCGAGCGCGGGGCCGAAGGCCAGCCCGCTCCACACCGCGACCGACCAGTAGCTCACCGCTTCGCCGCGGCGCGACTCCGGCGCCAGGTCGGTGGCCATCGTGGTGCCACCCACGAAGAAGCACGCCTCGCCCAGACCCATCAGGATGCGGGTGGCGATCAACCACGCGAGCGACTCGACCAGTCCCGCGCACGCCGCCGTGATCCCCACCACGAACGCGCCGCCCACCATGAGCACCCGCCGTCCGAAGCGGTCACCGAGGCGGCCGGCAAGCGGTCGGAGCAGGATGGCACCGACCGCGAGCGCGCCGACGGCCAAGCCGACCGCGACGTCGTTCCCGCCGAGCTGCTTGTCGACGTAGCGGGGCACGACCGGCAGCACCGAACCCATCGCGAGGAAGTAGAAGACGCCGGACAGGACCACCACGACGAAGCGACGGGTCAGCAGCGGTTCGCGCGCGGTGTCGCGCCGTCGGCTCACGACGAGCGTGCGCGTTCGAGCGCGTCGGCGAACGACGCACGCTCCTCGATCATCTTGCGATACTGCATGACCTTGGCCGGCATGGAAAATCCGAGCGCGCCGACCAGCCGACCGTCGCGCCCGAACACCGCGACGAATCGGCGCTCATCGAGCGAGCCGTACACGACCTCCATCTCGTCGTCGCCGCGGAAGTGGCCGACGGTCTGGATCTTGCGGTCGTACTGGTCGGACCACACGAACGGCACCGGCGCGTAGGCGTCGGCTGCGTCGCCCTCGGCAACGAGGAGCCGGCGCGCCGCGGCCACGCCCTGCTCCGCCGCGTTCGTCCAGTGCTCGAGGCGCATCACCTCACCGTCGAACATCGGGTTCGGCCAGCGGGCCACGTCACCGGCGGCGACGATGCCGGGCGCGGCGAGCAGCGTCTCATCGCACACGATCCCGTTGTCGAGGACGAGACCCGAGCCGTCCAACCAGTCGGTGACCGGCGCGACCCCGACGCCCACCACCACGATGTCGGCCTCGACGGTGCTGCCATCGTCGAGGCGCACGCGCTCGACCTTGCCGTCGCCTTCGATGGCGGCGACACCCACGCCGAGGCGGAGGTCGACACCGTGATCGCGGTGCAGCTCACCGCAGACCGCGCCGAGCACCGGGCCCAGGCCGCGCACGAGGGGCGCCGGCAACGCCTCGAGCACCGTCACCTCCAAGCCGCGCATGCGGCAGGTCGCCGCGACCTCCGAACCGATGAAGCCGGCGCCGATCACGACGACACGCGGCCGTGCGTCGAGGCGGGCGCGCAGGTCGAGCGCGTCGTCGACCGTGCGCAACACGAAGATGCCGTCGAGGTCCGGCGTGCCCGGCAGGGTACGGGGCGCGGCGCCCGTCGCCAGGAGCGCGCCGTCGAACGGCAGCGACTCGTCGCCCTCGAGGGTCAGGAGCCGTCCGGCGGCGTCGAGCGCGGTGGCCCGTGCGCCCAGACGGAGCTCGACGTCGAGCTCGTCGTACGGCGTGCGTCGCAACGCCAGGTCCTGGGGCTCCCACTCCCCCGCGAGCAACTGCTTCGACAGGGGTGGGCGGTCGTAGGGCAGGTGCGGCTCGGCTCCTACCAGCACGATCCGGCCGTCGAAGCCCTCCCGCCGCAACGTCTCCGTGGCCCGCAGCCCCGCCAACGAGGCGCCCACCACCACCACGGTTCGCACCCCGCCACTGTCCTCTCCTCAGGGGGCGTGCGCCCCGCGCCGGCCGTCCGTGATCCCCGGTCCCGGCCGCGAACGCGCAACGACCCTTGTCCAGGGGGGCGGACAAGGGTCGATGCTACGGCGCTCACCGGGAAACCGGCACGGAGCCGAGAACACGGGCGCTCGTTCTGGAGCCGACTCTCAACGGTGAACGCTCAGAGTATCTACTCCGGAGTAATCTTTGTCAAACTCTCGCGGCGGTCCCCGGACGTCGCCCCGAGTTGCGACTCCGAAGTTCTCCCCGTCGGCAGGCGGAGGGCGGCAGAGAAGGCGTGCGATCGTGAGCGACTGGCGGATCGACGAGTTGGCCCAGCGGGCCGGGATCGCAGTCGACACGATCCGCTACTACCAGCGCGAGGGCCTGCTGCCCAGCGGCGAGCGCAACGGCCGGACCCGCCGCTTCGGCCCCGAGCACCTCGAGCGCCTCGAACGCATCCGGGCGCTGCAGTCCCGCCGGTTCTCGCTCGCGGCGATCCGGGCCCTGCTCGAGCAGGAGGACCCCGGTGCGCTGGCCGGCCTGCTCGTCGGTTCCGAAGAGGCCACCTTCGACCGCGACGAGCTGATCGAGGTGGCGGGGGTGTCGCCCGAGCTCGTGGACGCGGTCACCGACGTCGGGCTGCTCCGCGACCCGGCCGAGCACGGGCGCTCGGCGTACGACGCCGACGACGTCAACGTGCTGCGCAGCTTCGCCGACCTCGGCAAGCTGGCGATCCCCGACGAGGTGCTGGTCGAGGTGGCGCGCCTCTACGCCCACGGCCTCGACGAGATCCAGCGTTGCCTGGTCGAGGTGTTCACCGAGCTCGATCGGCACGGCTGGGATCCGGAGCGACGCGATCAGTTCCGGGACGTGTTCTCCGGGGAGATGAGCCGCTTCGCGCGTGACGTCCGCGTGATCGCCGACTACACCCAGCAGCGCAACCTGCAGCGGGCCGTGCTCGAGAAGATCGAGGAGCACGCCACGACGCCGGCGCCCAAGCGCGCAGATCCTGTCTGACTGGTCGATCAGGCCTTGAGGATCAGGTAGAAGACGAAGTAGTACACGACCACGAGCACCAGGCCGGTGGCGATCGCCACCTGATGGGTGTCGTAGATCGTGTTGAGGCCGCCCGGCTTCGTGCCCCCGACCCCGAGGGCCTTGAGCTCGAAGAGGCCCCAGATCACCACGACGATGATCCAGTAGGTGGCGCGGTCGCCGCCGCTCGGCGCGAACTTGAACTTGCCCGGCAGGAAGAAGTGCGACGTGCCCACCATGAACAGCAGCATGGTGAACGAGTAGATCGTGTTCTGGCGTGACGCCATGGCGGCCTTGCGGCCCGCCGCGGCCGCCGCCGGGTCGGCCTCGCCGCCGGCCTGCACGTTCCGCGCGTTGGCGATGACCTTCTTCTGGTTGGGCCAGATCACGAGCCACACGTTCAGGAACATGGTGAGCGCGAGGAGGATGCCGGTGTAGATCGCCATACCGGGCACCGTCTTGATGTAGTCACCGGAGAAGAGCTGCGACTTGTCGCCGTTCTTCTGGATGATGAGGATCAGGACGCCGGTGAGGAGGGTGGCCGCGGCCGCCCAGCGGAACCACCACAGCGCCCGGGACGCCAGCTTGTCGATGGCGTTGTTGCGGGCCGCGGCGTCCATCTCCGCGAACGATGGCACCTGCACGAAGTTGAAGTAGTAGAGGAGGCCGATCCAGGTGATGCCGGCCACGACGTGGGCCCACCGGGAGAGGAACGCCCCTCCGTTGCGGCTGATGATGATGATCACGTCGGCGAGCGCCATGCGTGTACCCCTCTCCCCTCGCTGGTGCGGGGCGGAACATAACACCCTCGGCGATTCCGGGCACGGACCCCCGTCGGCTTGACCTTCCCGGCGAATGGTGCATATCGTCCTCTTCACCATGAATGCCCTACAGCGGTCGCGGGCGGGGGTCGTGACGATGGCGACGCTGGCCGCCGAGGGTGCGGCGATCGTGGCGCTGACGGCCATCGGTCGCGAACCCGCGTTCCGGGTTCCGCTCACCCGCCTCGACGACTGGCTTGCGGTCACGCCGCCCCCCGACGCGCTCGTCGCCGCCCTGCGCTGGGTGGCGCTGGTGGGCGCCTGGTGGCTCTTCGCGGGCACCCTGGTCTACGTCGCGGCGGTCGTGACGCGCGTGCCCGCGGCGGTGCGCGCGGTGCGCTGGGCCGCGCTGCCACCGGTGCGGCGGGTGGTGGACGCCGCGCTCGTGGCCACCGTGGTGGGCGGCGCGGTGCGGGCGCCGGCCACCGCCGGCGCGCGTGGCGCGGGACCGCCGCCGACCACGCTCGTGCGCGACGGTCGCGGCGGCGACCTGGCGTCGCTACCACCCGCGACCGCGGCCGCGCCGACGCTTCCTGCGGGCGCGCCGGCGCCCGCGCCCACGCCGACCGCGGCGGCCGTCCCGCCGGTGGCCCCCTCGCCCCCGCCGGTCGGCGTGGAGGTGCAGGTGGTGGTGGCGCCGGGCGACGATCTCTGGGCGCTGGCGGCGGCCCGGTTGGCCGCAACCCGTGGCCTCGCGCCGGGCGACGTCGCCGACGCCGAGGTCGCGCCCTACTGGGTGGCGGTGTGCGAACGGAACCAGGGTGCGCTCGCGTCGGGCGATCCGAACCTGATCTTCCCGGGCGAGGTCGTGACCCTCCCGCCGGTCAGCTGAGCGCGAGGAAGCGCTCGTAGCGCTCCCCCGCCGCCGCGCTCCACGCCGGGCGCGGCTCGAGCCGCCGCCCGGTGCGCGCCCAGCGGCGACCCTCGGTCATGGCCATCGGCTCCTCGAGGCCGGCGGCGATGCGGGCCAACCACGCCGACCCGAGCGCGCCTCCTTCGGGCACCGCGACGCAGTCGACCGGCAGGTCGGTCACGTCGGCGACCGCCTGCACCCATTCCTCGACCCGGGTGCCGCCACCCGATGCGACGACGCGCTTCGGGACAACGCCGGCGTGCGCGACCGCGGCGTCGAGGGCGCGCTTCACCACGAACGCCGACGCCTCGTCGGCGGCGCGCACTACGGCCGCCGGGTCGTGGGTGAGGTCGAGGCGTTCGAGTACGGCTCGGCGGGTCGGGTCGTTCAGCGGCACGCGCTCGCCCCGCGGGTACGGCGCCCACACCGGGATCGCACCGGGGTCGAGCACTCGATCGGTCGTCGGGCCGAACAGGCGCGTCACCCAGTCGCGGAACATGCCCCCGGCGTTGCTCGGTCCGCCCACGAGGAAGTTGCCCGACGCGGTGTGCGGGATGGTGACGTACCCGGGCACGTCGGCGCCCTCGTGCGCGACCACCCACACGATGAGCGTGGTGCCGAGCAACACGAGCACGTCGCCCGGGCGGTCGGCCCCCGCGACCAGTTGCTCGGCCATCGCGTCGATGCA
>DATBBL010000227.1:0-5001 GCA_036271015.1 Acidimicrobiia bacterium | reverse complement strand
CGTGCTGGAGTGCGTGCCCGACGCCGTCGCCCGCATGGTCACCGACTCGGTGGCCGTCCCCACGATCGGGATCGGTGCCGGACGGCACTGCGACGGCCAGGTGCTCGTGTACCACGACATCCTCGGGTTCGAGGACCGGGTACGACCGAAGTTCGTGCGGCGGTACGCCGACCTCGGGGGTGATGCAGCCCGCGCGATCGAGCGGTTCGCCGACGACGTCCGGTCCGGCCGGTTCCCGGCGAGTGGCGAGACGTACCACGCAGCCGACTCGGTCAGCGAGGCCCTCGGTCTCTACGGATCCGTGGAACACGCGCCCGCCTGATCCCCGTAGTCGTCTCGTAACCTCGACGCCGGATGCACGGACACCGGCGAGCACTCGTGTTCACGCTGCTCGCCGTCGCGACGGCCGCCGTCGTGGCGCTCGCGGTCGTCCTCCTCCGCTCCGGCGACGGCTCGGGCTCCAACGCGGTGTCGTCGCCGCTGTCGGCCGGCATTGCGCGTCAGCGGCCGGCGTCGGCGCCGTTCGAGGGGCTCGGCGAGCTGAACGTGGGGATCGGGGGCCGGTGCCTCCGCCTGGCGGTGGCCGACTCCCTCGCGGAGCGTGTCGCCGGGCTGCGCGGCCACGCCGACCTCGGGCCGTACGACGGGATGCTGTTCGTGTTCCCGGGCCCGACGGAGACCGCGTTCACGATGGCGGGCGTGACCGTGCCCCTGCAGATCGGCTTCTACGCGCCCGACGGGAGCCGCACGAACGCGCTCCTCATGCGCCCGTGCCCCCACAAGGCGGAGTCGCAGTGCCCCGTCTACCGCCCCGACGGGCAGTTCCTGTACGCGGTGGAGACCCCGAAGGGCGCTCTGCCCTCCGGCCCGGTGACCACCTGCTCGCCGGCGTGATTCGTCCGCCGGCGCGACGTGCTCGTTCGTGACTGTCACACCCCTGGAGTAGCGTCACCGTCGATAGGTCGTGTCGGGGATCGACTGCTAGCCTGACCCGCCTCAATTGCATTCCTGCGCCCACGACTTCACCCGGTGGAGCTGCGTGGTCGCCCGTGGACCGAGTGCCACGGTCCGAAGGAGGTCCGGCCCATGAGGCCGTACGAGGTCATGGTCATCTTCGACGCGGATCTGGAAGAGGAGACCATCCGGTCCGCGGTCGCCCGCTCCATCCAGTTGATCGAGTCCCGCGGCGCCGAGCCCGGGCAGACCGACTTCTGGGGCAAGCGGCGGTTCGCCTACGAGCTCAAGCACCGCTGGGAGGGCTACTACGTGGTCTTCCAGGCGAAGGCGGAGCCCGCGGCGATGGACGAGCTCCACCGGACCCTCTCCCTTGCTGACGAAGTCCTCCGGCACAAGGTCCTGCGGATTCCCGAGAGCGTCTACGGGAACCTCGCCGGCTCCGGCGTGTCGGACTCCTAGGGAGGATCCACCATGGCCGACAGCACGATCACCATCGTCGGGAACCTGACCCGCGACCCCGAGATCCGGTACACGAGCGGCGGCGCCGCCAAGGCGAACTTCGGGGTCGCCGTCAGCCGGCGCTGGCAGAACCGCCAGTCGCAGGAGTGGGAGGAGCAGACGAGCTTCTTCAACGTCATCTGCTGGCGCGAGATGGCCGAGAACGTCTCCGAATCGCTGGGCAAGGGCTCGCGCGTGGTCGTCACCGGCCGCCTCGAGCAGCGCAGCTGGGAGACCGAGAACGGCGAGAAGCGCAGCGTGGTCGAGATCGTCGCCGACGACATCGGCCCGAGCCTGCGCTGGGCGACCGCCCAGATCACCCGCAACGAGCGCCGCGGTGGTGGCGACTTCGGCGGCGGTGGTGGTGGCGGCGGGACCGGTGGCGGAGGAGGTGGAGGGAGCCGAGGTGGCGGCTCCACTCCCACCGAGAACTACGACGACTTCGGCGAGGAGCCCTTCTGATGGCTAGAGACAGGCGCAGCAACAGCAAGAGCGCCGCCGCCGACCGGCGTCGACCGCAGAAGAAGAAGATCTCGATCCTCAACACCGAGCAGGTCGAGTGGATCGACTACAAGGACGTCAACCTGTTGCGCCGGTTCATGTCCGAACGGGCGAAGATCCGGGCGCGCCGCGTCACCGGCAACTCGACCCAGCAGCAGCGGCAGGTGGCGAAGGCGATCCGCCTCGCGCGCGAGATGGCGCTGCTGCCCTACAGCGTGCGGCAGGTGACCCAGCGCAAGGGTGGCCGTCGCGACCGCGGCGACCGCGGTGAGCTGCGCGAGGAGATGCCGCCGCGTCCGCCCGAGCAGTCGGGCGACTCCGACTACGGCGACGCCGAGATCGAGGTCGACGTGGAGCAGGTCAACGGCGCCCCGGCCGTCGACGGTGTCGAGGTCGATGTGGTCGAGGTCGAGACCGGGGGCGCGGGCGCATGAGGGTCGTCCTGCGGGAAGACGTCGAGACGCTCGGCAAGAAGGGCGATCTGCTCGAGGTCGCCGACGGCTACGCGCGGAACTACCTGGTGCCGCGGGGGCTCGCGATGCGTGCCACCAAGGGGGTCGTCGCGCAGTCGGAGTCGATGCGGCGGAGCCGGGAGGTCAAGGAGACGCGCGACCGCGAGGCGGCCCAGAAGGTCGCCGCGCAGCTCGGCTCGCAGACCATCCAGGTGAAGGCACGGGCGGGCGAGGGCGGCAAGCTCTTCGGTTCGGTCACCGCGGCCGATGTCGCCGACGCGGTCCTCTCCCAGACCGGCATCGAGCTCGATCGCCGCAAGGTGGTGCTCGACGAGCCGATCCGCGAGCTGGGAGACGCCCAGGTGCAGGTGCGCCTGCCGGCCGAGGTCGTGGTCGCGGTCGCACTCGCCGTCGTCGAGGAATAGCCGGCAAAGCGAGGCACGCGGCGACGCGCGACGCATTTCGGCGCGTCACGTGACAAGATCCCCCGAGACCATGACGTCTTGTGGTCGCGTTCGGGGTTCTCGACGCACTCGTTGCGCCGTCGCGGTGAGGGGGGGTCAATGCCGCTGCCAGAAGTCGAGTCGACACGGCCGGCACTTGGCGATGAGCCGGTCCTGCGTGCGCTCGACGTGTCGGTGCGGTTCGGCGGCGTGGTCGCGCTGAACGGCGTGAACCTCGACGCCCGGCCCGGCGAGGTCGTGGGCGTGATCGGCCCGAACGGCGCGGGCAAGACGACGCTGTTCGACGTGCTGTCGGGGATCCGGCCGCCGACGTCCGGGCGGATCGTCTATCGCGGCGAGGACGTGACCCGGCGCAGCCCCACCTGGCGGTCGCGTCGCGGCATCCGCCGGACCTTCCAGCGCCAGCAGATGTTCGGATGGCTCACCGTGGAGGAGAACGTGCTCGTAGCGCTCGAATGGCGTGGCGGCGGCGGTGGACTCGTGGGCGACCTCCTCGCGCTGCCGACCCGCCGCCGGCGGGAGCGGGATCGCCGCCGCCAATCCGACGAGGTGCTCGAGCTGTGCGGGCTGGGCGACGTGCGGTCGCAGCCGGCGGGAAAGCTGCCGATCGGACGCGCCCGCATGGTGGAGATGGCACGGGCGATCGTCGACGAGCCACGTGCGCTGCTCCTCGACGAACCGACGTCGGGCCTGGAGGAGCAGGAATCGCGCAGCCTCGGGGAGTCGATGCAGCGCGTGTGCCGTGAACGTTCGTGTGCAGTCCTGCTGGTCGAGCACGACGTCGGGTTCGTCATGGAGCACTGCGACACGATCGTCGCGCTCAATCTCGGCGAGATCATCGCTGTCGGTTCTCCCGACGAGGTCCGGGAGAACGCGGCGGTGCAGGAGGCGTACTTGGGGTGACCGGGCGCGGTGCCGGTGTACACCGCACGAAACCAAAAACCAAATTGGGGGACCGAAACATGAGACGTGTCGGGTTGGTATGGCTGTGCGGCGTGAGCATTCTCGCCATGGCAGTGATGGGGGTGGGGAGCGCGTTCGCGGCTGACAGCACGACCACGACGGGTGCGAGCTCGACGGGCGGCAGCACCGACGGGAACGCGAAGGCTGCGAAGACGGTGCAGAACGATCCGCTCGCGGGGACCGCGGGGTCGGGCCTCACGCGGGGGGTGACGTCGAGTTCCGTGAAGGTGGGTTGCTACCTCACCCAGCAAGCGTTCTCGGGCGCGGACGACGGCTTCAAGGCACGCTTCGAGCGCGCGAACACCAACAAGGAGCTCCCGGGCGGTCGCACGATCGACTTCTCGGCATGTCAGGACGACGGCAACAACCCGCAGACCAACCTGCAGGTCGTCCAGAAGCTCGCCCAGCAGGACGGTGACTTCGCGATCGTGGGGATCTCGCCCAACGTGCTGACCGCGTCGACGGACTTCGTCGGTCGCAGCCAGGTGCCGATGTACGGCTGGGCCATCACGCCGGGCATGTGCGGCAACCGCTGGGTCTTCGGCTTCAACGGCTGTCTGGTGACGAACTATCCGAACAAGAAGCACACCGTGTACCAGGCCAACCTGGCTCTGGGACCGATCGAAGCGACCGGGCAGACGGCGGCGCAGTCCAAGTTCGCCCTGCAGGCGCAGGACAACGACAGCGGGCACAGCGGCAACGAGACCATCAGCCAGCTGATCAAGCTCGAGGGCGCGAAGGTCGTGTACCAGGAGGCCAACATCCCGGCCTCGAGCGCCGGAGTGAGCTTCACGCCGTTCGTGCAGGCGATCAAGGCGGCGAACCCGAACATCCTGCTCACGCTGACCGACTTCCAGACCGCGCCCGGTCTCACCGCGGCGATGACCGCTGGCGGCTACACCGGCGCCAACGTCAACTACGTCGGTTACGTCCCCGGCCTGCTCAGCACGTCGGCACAGCTCGCCTCGGCCTTCAACGGAGCCTACGTGAGCAGCCAGACGGTGCCGGCCGAGCAGGACACGGCCTACATCAAGCAGATGCAGAAGGACCTGACCGCGATCAACGCCAAGACCGGCAGCTTCGTCACGCTGGCCAACTCGATCGCCTATGCGCAGGCCGATCTGCTGGTCTCGCAGCTGAAGGCGGTGGGGAAGACCCTCAACACG
>DATBBL010000226.1:0-13653 GCA_036271015.1 Acidimicrobiia bacterium | reverse complement strand
GCTTCTCGGCCACTCGGCGGATCTCGTCGGCGACCGCCTGCACGCCGTCCTCGTCGTTCATGGGCGGCACCGCGCCGGCCGCGAAGAGGCGGCCTTCACCGTCCTGCGTGTGGTCCGACGCCCAGTCGTTGTACGCGCGCGCCTGCACGCGAGCGAAGTCCTCGTCGGGGAGCGACTGCAGACCGAGCATCGACGTCGGGTAGAGCACCGCGAGGTCGATGCCGTCGGTGTCCATGTCCTGCAGGCGCGCCTTGGCGTTGTACGCCGCCGGTCGCACCTCGGTGTAGCGCATGTTCCCGCTGCGGGCGCGCTCGACCTCCTCGTCGGGGAAGCCGGCGGTGCCCGCGAGCGACAAGCCGTTCGACGGCATGACGAAGCCGTTGTAGTGCAGCCACTCGACCCCGTCCTTGTCCGTCTCGATGTGCCACACACGGTCGCGGTACTCCGCGGGCGCGTAGTCCGGCATGGCGGTCGGGTGCTCGAGGATGTGGCCGTCGGAGTCGATGTAGCGCAGGCCGTCGATCGCGGTCATCGTTGAATTCCCCCCGGGGGCAGGTCGGATGGTCTCCTCCCAGCGTCCCGCCTCCGGCCGGATTTCGCAAGTTGGTCGCCGCCGAATTTCGCCCTCCGGGCACGGGTGCGGTAAGCCTCCCACCGGTACGACCACGGAGAAGGGAACGGCGGCATGGTGGATCTGAACGGCGCGGGTGTGATCGTGACGGGTGGGGCCTCGGGCCTCGGGGAGGCCTCGGTCCGGAGGTTGGCCGCTGCCGGCGCCAACGTCGTCATCGCCGACGTGAACGACGCTCGGGGCAAGGAGATCGCGGCCGAGCTCCGCGGCGGTACCGAGTTCGCACGGTGCGACGTGGAGAACGACGAGGAGGTGGAGGAGGTCGTCCGCATCGCGTCGAGTCGCGGCCCGTTGCGGGTCGCGGTGAACTGCGGCGGTCGCGCCGGCGGGGGTGGTCGCATCGTCGGCCGCGATGGCACGCCGGCCTCCCACGAGGGCTTCTCGATCACCGTCGAGTCCTTCCTCGTCGGGACGTTCAACGTGATGCGGATCGCGGCCGCGCAGATGGCGAAGGAGGACGCGAACGAGGACAACGAGCGCGGGGTCGTCATCATGACGTCGTCGATCGCAGCCTTCGACGGGCAGATCGGCCAAGCCGCCTACTCGGCGGCCAAGGGCGGCATCGTCGGCCTCACCCTCCCTGCCGCGCGCGATCTGGCCGCGGTCGGAGTGCGGGTCATGACGATCGCCCCCGGCACCTTCCGCACTCCGGCCTACAACCAGATGCCCGACGAGATGGTCCAGCATCTGGAGTCGATGACGCCGTTCCCGAAGCGCATGGGCCACCCCGACGAGTACGCCGCGCTCGTCGAGCACATCTGCACCAACTCCATGCTCAACGGCGAGGTCATCCGCATCGACGGCGCGGTGCGCTTCCCGCCGAAGTAGCGCCCGCGCGCCGCCCGGTGGACCGTTCATTGCCGGCTGGACGACCGTGGACGTCGCTGCACCGGCAATGAATCGTGCGACGCCTCAGCTGGAGCGGCTACCGCTCCCGCGCGAGCGCCACCGCCCGCCGGGCGAAGTCGGCGAACTCCCGCGGGTGGGTGCGGTGCACGGTGTGGCCGGCGTCCTCGAACGAGACGAGCGGCGCGTCGAAGATCGCCGCCAGCCGTGCGCCCGACTCGTAGTCCCACGGCGTGGTGTCGACGCTGCCCCCGACCAGGCAGGGGACGCCGACGTCGGCAAAGTCGAACGGCGGCTCCTCGACGAAGGAGAAGTCACGCGCCATCGAGACGTCGTCGGCGGCGCGTTCGTCCGGCGTGCGCCGGGCCTGGCCCACGCTCCACCGCTTGAACATGGGCCCGAGCTCCGCCGATCGGCGCATCATCTCGTCGTAGTCGGGCCACCAGTCGGTCCACGGGACGGTGGGCTCGAAGATCGCGACTGAGGCGACGAGGTCGGGCCGCCGTACCGCGGTCATGAGCCCGACGACGCTGCCGTAGCTGTGACCGACGACGGTCGCGCGGCGCCCGTCGAGCGCGGCGACAGCGTCGTCGGCCTGCTCGGCCAACGACCGCGGCGGCGCATCCCCGCGTGAGCGCCCCCAACCCCGGCGGTCATAGGTGACGACGGTGTGCTCGGGGACGAGCTCGCGGACGACGCCGTCGAAGCTGGCGCCGGAGTCGAGGAGCCCGTGGATCAGCAGCACCACCGGAGCACCGGCGTCGCCGGGGTGTTCGACGACGTGCACTAGCCGCCGTCGTCCGCGAGGCCGGCGACCCGCCGGGCGAAGTCGGCGAACCCCTTCGGCTGCATCCGGTGGGCGGTGTGGCCCGCGTCCTCGATCACGACCAGTTCGCAGGCGAGCTCTTCGTGCAGGCGATCGGTGGCGGCGACGCGCCACCCCGCCGAGAGGCCGCCTCGCCCCACGAGCCGCGGCGCGGTCAGGTCGCCGAACGTCAGTGGCGCCCGGGCGATGAAGGTCAGCTCCTCCGCCAACAACGCCTGGTCGTGGGCGCGCTGCTCGGGCGTCGGTCGCGGCCGGCCTTCGAGACCGGCGCGGAAGTGCTCCTGCTCATCCGGGGACTGCTCGGCGATCGTGTCCATCGACGGCCACCAGCTCAGCCATTGCATCGACGGCTCGAAGACGCCGAGGGCGGCGACGAGGTCGGGGCGCCGGACGGCGGCGAGCATCGCCACCGTCCCGCCGTAGCTGTGGCCGACGACGGTCCCCCGCCGCTCCTGCATCACCGAGATCAGGTCCTCGGCGTGGTCGGCCAATGACGTCGCGGGCGCGGCGTCCGCCGAACGCGCCCACCCCCGCCGGTCGTAGGTCACCACCGTGAAGTCGGGAGCCAGCGCATCGACGACCCCGTCGAAGCTGAGGCAGGAGTCGAGCACGCCGTGCACGAGCACGACGACCGGCGCGTCGGGATCGTCGGCGCGGTGCTCGACGACGTGCAGGGCGGGATCCCACATGCGGTCGGGAGCCTAGGCAGGACGGCCACCGCGACCCCAGGACCGATGGCGCCCGTCAGCCCGGGATGGGGACGTCCGTCCGCGGTGTGTGGCGCGGTTCGAGTGGCACGACGACGACCGGGATGAGCGCGTGGTTGACGATCCGGTGCGCGGTGCCACCGAGGATCGCGCCCCGCAACCCGGTGTGGTGCGTACCGCCGATCACGATGAGATCGGCCTTGCGGGAGTCGGCGAGCTGCAGCAGATCCGCCGCCGGGTCGCCGTGCACCAGCTCGGCGTCGTACTGCACCGAGGCGTCCCGCAGCGCCTGCGTCCACGGCCCGTACAGCGCCGACCGTGCCCGCTTGACGATGTCGTCGGTGTCGAGCTGCAACGCGGAGAGCTCGATCATCCAGGTCCGCGCGATCACGTGCACGACCAGAACGGTCGCACCCACCGCCGCGGCCAGTTCGGCGGCCCAGCGGCCCGCTCGCTCGGCCCCTTCCGTGCCGTCCATGCCGAGCACGATCCGTTGCACACTCATTGAACCCCTCGTTCCCGCGTGGCGTCGCCGACAAACGATGCGATCTCGGCGTGCCGCCTCGAACTCACCGGCCGACAGTCTGGCATCCTGGCCCGGTGCCGGACCGCGCGTGGATGAGCTGGAGCAGCGGCAAGGACAGCGCGATGGCGCTGCACGCCGTCCGCACCCAAACCGACCTCGACGTGACCGCCCTGCTGGTCACCATGAACGCCGAGGCCGACCGCATCGCCATGCACGCGGTGCGGCGGGAGCTCCTCGCGGCGCAGGCCGCGCGTCTCGACCTTCCCGTCCACGTCGTCGACATCCCGTCGCCGTGCCCGAACGACGTCTACGAGGCGGCGATGACCGGCGCCCTCGCGGTCGCCCGCGACGCGGGGGTCGAGCGGATGGTGTTCGGCGACCTCTTCCTCGAGGACGTGCGTGACTACCGCGAGACCCGACTCGCCGACACCGGGATCACCCCGGTCTTCCCGCTGTGGGGGCGCCCGACCGACCGCCTCGCCCGCGACATGCTCGGCGCCGGGGTGCGCGCGGTGCTCACCTGCATCGACCCGACGGTGCTGGACCCGGAGCTCGCCGGTCGTGCCTTCGACGAGGCCCTGCTCGCCGAGCTGCCGCCCGGTGTCGACCCGTGCGGGGAGCGGGGCGAGTTCCACACGTTCGTCTGGGACGGGCCGGGCTTCCGCGCCCCGATCGACATCGAGGTCGGCGACGTGGTCGAGCGCGACGGGTTCGTCTTCTGCGACGTCCGCCTCCAATGATGGTCGATTCCGCTCCGCCGTCCCGCCCTCCGGGCACGGCTCCGCTGCATCTCTCGTAGGGTAAGAGTCGATGGACGTGAACCAGGAGACCGTCGACTACGTCGCGGTGAGCCGTCTCCAGCACGCGTACGCCGACATCGCCACCCGGCGCGCCTGGGGCGAGCTCGACGAGATCTTCGTGCCCGACATCCCGATCGTCATCGACCTGCGCGACCGCGAGCCGTACCGCTTCGACAGCCGTGACGGGTTCAGGGAGTTCGTCAGCGCCGCCGTCGACCGCTTCGAGTTCTTCGAGTTCGTGCTCCTCAACACCCGTGTGTACCTCGAGCACGACGGCGACCCCGACTCCGCCGTGGCCCGCATGTACATGAGCGAGCTGCGCCAGGACCATGCCGAGCTCCGCTGGACCGCGGTCTACGGCGTGTACCACGACCGCTTCCGTCGCATCGACGGCCAGTGGTGGTTCGTGTCCCGCAACTACTCGTCGCTCGGCCGGCCCGCCCGCGACATCGACACCTTCGACTTCCCGTCGCCCGAGCCGTTCTAGACCCGCAGCGACCCGAAAGGCCCGGCGCGGGGGAAGAAGTTCGCCAGCGCGTCGAAGACCGCCGGGAGCACGCGGTCGGCGAGCTCGCGGTTGGCCACCCCGATCCACGACACCGGCGTGGTGGTGTCGAGAGGGACGTCGAGCGGGGCGCCGTCGGTCCCGACCACCACGCAGCCGGCCTCCTCGAGGAGGAGCGCGGTGCAGCAGTCGTAGGGATGGCACACCAGGGTGGCGGGGAGGCCGAGGGTCCGCAGCGCGAGCGGTCGGACGTCGCCGAGCAGACGGTCGTGACCGACGAGCAACTCGTGGAACTGGCCACCGGTGGCGAGGTACTGGTCC
This sequence comes from Acidimicrobiia bacterium, assembly GCA_036271015.1. Lineage (GTDB taxonomy): Bacteria > Actinomycetota > Acidimicrobiia > IMCC26256 > DASPTH01 > DASUAS01. Next base: position 8,491 of record DATBBL010000226.1, on the reverse strand, counting down.
TCGAAGATCGGCAGATCGGCGATGGCCGGCCGACCGTGCAAAGCCTCCCACACCCGGCTCTCGAACTCCGCCACCAGCGCCTTGCCCGCAGGCAGGAAGCGGGCGAAGGAGGCGAAGCCGTGCTCGAGCCCGGTGGCGGTCGACGGCGTCGCGCGCAGGGGGCTGTGCGGCCCGCCGGCCCGCCGCACGTCGGTACGGGTGCCGACGACGCCGCGAGGGCCACCGCCCCGGACGGCGCTGTACCGGTCGCTCGCCCACTGCTTGGTCGGGGGCAGCTCGGTCATGGCCGCGGCGACGACGTCGGCCAGCGATCCGCCCGCCGGCGCGATCGCGGCCAGGCTCCACGCGGCGCGCTTGTCGTACATCAGCCCACGGGTCCCGTCGACGGTGTCGACGATGCAGGTCCACTGCGGATCGCCGTGCCCGAACGCGACGGGCTCGTCGAGCCCTTCCGACACCACCAGGACCGGTTCGCCCGCGGGCCAGTACTCCTCGAACCAGGGCAGCAACACCGCGTCGGCGATGCGGTCGAGGCCGTAGCTCACGTCGGCCGCAGTCCGCCCCACCACCTCGATGGACGTGGTGCGACCGGCGGCGCGGGCGGTGAGGTACGCCGCCAACACCCGATCCTGCAACGCGCAGAGCCGGCGGCGGAGCGCGTCGTGGTCGGCCATCGGGCCCATCATCGCAGGGCCCCGGCGCCAGGCCCGGAACCGATGTGACATCCTCTCCGCATGGCTTCTGCGGGTGATCTCCTGGTTCGCGGTGGCACGGTCGTCGACGGCAGCGGCGGACCCGGCGTGGCCGCCGACGTCCGGGTCCGAGACGGGCGCATCGCCGAGATCGGCCGCGGTCTCACCGCGGACGGCGAGCGCCAGCTCGATGCATCGGGTGCGGTCGTCGCCCCCGGCTTCCTCGACCTGCACACCCATCTCGACCCGCAGGTGTTCTGGGACCCGGCGTGCGACCCGCAACCGCAGCACGGCGTCACCACCGCGCTGGTCGGCAACTGCTCACTGTCGTTGTTCCCGGTCACCGACGAGCAGCGCATCCCGATCGCCGACATGTTCGCCTTCGTGGAGGACGTGCCTCCCGACGCGCTCATCCACCACGTGCCGTGGACCTGGCACGACTACGCCGGGTACCGCGATGCCATCGACGCGCGGGGCGCCGGGGTCAACATCGCCGCGCTCATGGGCCATTCGCCTCTGCGCCTCGTGGTGATGGGCGACGACGCGTGGGAACGACCGGCGACGGCCGACGAGTGCGCGCAGATGGCCGCGATCCTCGACGCGGCGATGGCGGCCGGCGCGTGGGGGCTCTCGACGTCGTTCTTCGACGAGGACCGCCGCGGCCGCACGGTGCCGTCACGCCACGCCGACGACGCCGAGTTCGACGTGCTGCTCGACGTCCTCGCGGCGCGCCGCCGCGGGTTCGTGGAGTTCGTGCCCGATCTCCTGGGCACCGACGCCGAAGTCGGGATGGACCGCCTCGCCTCGCGCTGCGGCAAGCGTGGGATCCCGCTCACGTGGACCGGGTTCACCACCGCGCGGATGCAGCACTGGCTCGAGATCACCCGGCGGTACCGCGAGCAGGGCATCCAGGTCTGGCCGCAGCTGTCGCCCCGCAGCGTCGACTTCCGTGTCAACTGGGACAGCAGCATGATGTTCATGAGCATGGCCGAGGGCTGGCACCAGGTGGTGCAGGCCCGCGGCGCGGCGGCGAAAGCGGCGCTGCTGCGCGACCCGGAGTGGCGCGCCACGGCCCGGGCCGAGTGGGACACCGTCGACCGGTCCATGTTCCCGAACACCCGCATCGATCGCGCCCGGATCGTCGAGGCGAGCAATCCCGACGACGAGAAGTGGATCGGCAAGTCGCTGGCCGACCTCGTGGCCGCCCGGGGCGGGCACCCGTCGGACGTGTTCGCCGACTTCGTGCTGGCCAACGACTGCGCGCCGGGGATCGTCGCGGTCGGTGTCGCCAACGCCGACGAGGACGAGGTGGCGCGCGGGTTGCTCGACGACAACGTGCTGATCAGCTCGTCGGACGCCGGCGCTCACGTGCAGATGCTGTGCGCCTCGGGCGACACGACCCTGCTCCTCACCCGCCACGTGCGCGACCGGGGCGACCTCTCGCTCGAACGGGCGATCCACGAGCTCACCGGCCGGCAGGCCGAGGCGTTGGGATTTCGCGACCGCGGCGTGCTGACCGAGGGCGCGGCGGCCGACCTCGTCGTGTTCGCGCTCGACGAGCTGCACTGGGACGACGACGTGTTGGTCGCCGACCTCCCGGGCGGGTCCAAGCGCTTCCGCCGGCCCGAAGGTGGCTACCGTGCCACGGTCGTGGGCGGCGTGCCGGTGCAGGAGCACGGGGAGCTCACCGGCGCGTTGCCGGGCCGGGTGCTCGACGTCAACGGCTGACCGCGGACGCCCCGTACGCATCGACCACCGGGGTCAGCTCGGTCGGGCTCGCACCGTGGAGGATCACGCCGTCGCAACCCAGCGCGAGCTGGTTGCGCACCGCGGCCACGCACTGCTCCGGTGAGCCTGCCGCCATCGGTGCGAGCCAGTCGTCGGGGATCAGCGTGGCGATGTGCTCGAGCTGCTCGGTCGTGGCGACGCCGTCGATCGCGCCCTGGAAGTTGGCGACGAGGTCGTCGGCCCGGAACCGCTCGAGCACCGCGGGATCCCATCCGTTGGTGCGGACGAGCAGCTCGCCGTAGCCCTGGAGGTAGGTCGCCAGCCGACCGACGGTCTTCTTCAACCGGAGGTCGGGGGCGATGTGGTCGCCCACGGTGGCGAAGCACGACCACACCTTCACCTGGTCGGGATCACGACCGGCCTGCTCGGCCGCGTCCTTCACCGTGCGCACGCACCGCGCGGTGGTCTCGTCGGTGAAGAAGGTGTGGAGCACGACCTGGTCGAAGGCACGGCCGCCGAGCGCGAGCGAGTGGGGTCCGAACGCGACCAGTCCGAGTGGGACGTCGATGGGCGCGATCCCGAGGTTGAGGTAGGGCCACTTCCCGGCCGGGCCGTCGTGACCGAGGATCATCTCGCCCGCCCAGAGCCGGCGCATGATCCCGGCGACGTCCTCCATCTGCGCGGTCGTCACGTGCGGGAGGCCCATGGCGTCGAACATCCGGTCGAACCCCCGGCCGATGCCGAGGGTGAAGCGGCCGCCGGTGAGGCTGTGCATGGTGCTGGCGTACGCCGCGAGCACCGTCGGGTGGCGCGTGTTGTGATTGGTGGCCGCGGTGGCGATGGCGATCTGCTCGCTGACCGCGCCCACCGCGCCCGACAGCGTGGCGGCCTCCTTCACGTTGAACCGCTCCGAGATGAACACGTGGCCGAGGCCCATGGCCTCGCCGTCGCGGACCTCGTCGAGCAACGCACGCGTCGATGGCGGTGCACCGGCCAACGTGTAGAAGCCGAGTTCCTCGAAGCGCGCCATCGCACGTCCCCTCTACGATCCGGATATGGCCGAGCATCCTTCCACATCCGTCTACACCTTCGACCCCGAGCTCGCCGCGTTCGCCGCGCTCGCGGTGAACCCGCCGCCGGACAGCGCGGAGGCGGCGAGGGAGCTCTCCCGCTCGTACCTCGACGCGATGAACGTCGACGTCGACACGTCGGGGCTCGAGATCGACGACCGCCGCATCCCCGGGCCCGAGGGCGCGCCCGAGGTCACGGTGCGCGTCTACCGGCCGGCGGCCGCCGCCACGCCCGTCCCCGCCATCCTCTACATCCACGGCGGCGGGTTCTTCGTCGGCAGCATCGACACCGAGCACATGGGCTCGACCGCACTGGCCCGCGAGCTCGGCGTCGTCGTGGTCTCGGTCGACTACCGGCTCGCGCCGGAGCACCCGTTCCCCGCCGGGATCGAGGACTGCTACGCCGCGCTGGGGTGGATGCACGAGCACGCCGACGAGCTCGGCGTCGACACCGCCCGGATCGCGGTCAACGGCGGCAGCGCCGGCGGCGGCCTCGCGGCGGGGCTGGCGCTCCTCGCGCGCGACCGGGGCGGCCCGCGCCTGTGCTTCCAGTACCTCGGGATCCCCGAGCTCGACGACCGGCTCGACACGGCCAGCATGCAGCGCTTCCACGACACGCCCATGTGGGCTCGGCCCGCGGCGGAGAAGAGCTGGGAGTGGTACCTCGGCGAGGCCCACGGCCGCGACGACGTGTCGCCGTATGCCGCCCCGGCGCGCGCCACCGACGTCGGCGGCCTCCCACCGACGTACATCTCGACGATGGAGTTCGACCCGCTGCGCGACGAGGGGATTCTGTACGCGCTCAAGTTGCTGGAGGCCGGCGTCTCGGTGGAGCTGCACTCGTTCCCTGGCACCTTCCACGGCTCGGCGATCGTCACCGGCGCCGCGGTCAGCCGGCGTGCGAGCGCCGAGAGCATGACGGTGTGGCGCCGCGCCCTCGGGCTGGACGCCGGCTGACGTGGAGATCGTCGCGCTCGGCGACGCGCTCGGCGCGGAGGTCCGGGGTGTCGACGTGCACCGCGAGCTCGCGCCGGATCAGGTCGCCGCGCTGCGGCGCGCCTTCGACCAGTACCACCTGCTCCTGTTTCGCGGTGACCTCGTGAGCGGCGACGAGCAGGTCCGCCTGTGCCGACATCTCGGCCCCATCGCGCCGGAACGGTCCGCGGAGTTCGGCTACATCTCGAACCGGCGCCCCGACGGCACGCTGCGCGAGGGCGCGTTGGCGTTCCACTCCGATTTCGCGTTCACCACCGAGCCGGTCCACGCCCTCTCGCTCCACGCGCTCGAGGTACCGGCGGGCGGCGCACCGACGGTGTACGCCGATGCGCAGTGCATCCTCGACCGGATGCCCGACGACCTGCGGACGCGTCTCGAATCGCGATCGGTCGTGAACGTGTACGGCTTCAAGCTTCCGACCGACCGGCGCATGCGCGAGCGCGACCTTCCGCCTGGATCGCCGGTCGTCGAGCGACCGATGGTCGAACCGCACCCGCGCACCGGCGCTCCCGTCCTCAACGTCAACGAGATGCACACCGACCGCGTCGTCGGCCTGACCGAGTCGCAGAGCGACGCGCTGCTCGCCGAGATCTACGACCTGCTCTACGGCGCCGGCAACACCTTCCGGCTCAATTGGCACGTCGGCGACCTCGCGGTGTGGGACAACCTCGCCCTGCAACACCATCGGCCCGACTTCCCGACCACGGAGGGTCGGACCATGCAACGGGTCTGCATCAACCCCAAGACCGCGGAGCAACTGGTCCCGAACCTCGCCGCGCTCCTGGCGTGAACCGCGCGTGGGTGATCCGCGCGGGTGACCACGTGCTACGGCCGCCCGGCGTGCGGGACGTCGACCCGCACCGTGCGGATGGTGCCGGTGCCGGTGCCCACGACGTCCTCGTCCCGCGCGCTGTCCGCCGCGACCACGAACAGGGTGCAGCCGTCGTGGCCACCGAGCGCGCAGGCGAACGTGTGCTGGCCGACGTCGACGCGGTCGGCGACCTCCCCGCCCTCCCGCACCCGCACCACCGCGGTCCCGGCGGCGTCGGCGAACCAGATCGCACCCTCGGCATCCAGGGTGCACCCGTCGGGCATCACGTCGCCGAGGTCGGCCCACACGCGGCGGTCGTGGAGCGTCCCGTCGGGGGCGATCGTGAAGGCGGTCGCCCGCCGGCCGAACGTCTCGCCCACGACGAGCGTCGTGCCGTCGGGGGTGATCACGGAGCCGTTCGGGAACTCGAGTCCCTCCGCCGCCACCGTCACCTCACCGTCGGGCGAGACGCGCGCCAGGGTCGCGGGGCGCGGCGCGGTCCCGAGCTCGAACCCGAAGTTGCCGACGTAGGCGCTGCCGTCGCCGGCGACCACCATGTCGTTGCACCGACCGGTGGCGACGCCCGACAGGTCGCCATGGCACGTGTGCGTGCCGTCCGGCTCCACCCGGACGACGCGCCGCGACTCCATGGCGACCACGAGCAGCCGACCGTCCGGGAGCCAGCCCAGCCCGCTCGGGAAGTCGTCGAGCTCGACCTCGACGACCCGCTCGCCGTCGTCGCCGACGCTGGAGACGGTGTGCTGGTGGAAGTCGGAGAACCACAGCCGATCGTCGTGCCAGCGCGGCCCTTCGCCGAAGTCGATGCCGCTGACGAGGACGGGGGGCCCGGACACGCGGGCGAGCCTACGGCTCGAGCGCGGCGGCGGCGGCTTTGCCGACCGGCGACGCATGAGCCGGCGCTTGCGCCGGCGACCGAGAGGGGCGGCGGCGGCGGAGGCGCCGAGAGGGGAAGCGTAGGCTCGACCCATGCGTGCAGCCGTGCTGAACGACGACCACCAGCTCGAGGTGACCGAGATCGCCGATCCGTCGCCCGGCCCGGGTGAGCTCGTGCTGAAGGTGACGGCCTGCGGCATCTGCGGCTCCGACCTGAAGCTCCGGCCCGCGATGCCGGCGGGACTGGTGATGGGGCACGAGTTCTGCGGCGAGGTCGTCGCCATCGGCGCCGACACCGACTCGGCCCTCCGCGAGGGGCGCCACGTCACCGCGCTCCCGCTCATCGGCTGCGGTCGTTGCCTGGCGTGCCTCGCCGGCGAGCCCGCGCACTGTGAACAGGCCGACATGGTCGGCGTGGGCGGCAGCCCCGGCGGGTTCGCCGAGTACGTGCGCGTCCACCAGCGCGAGACGGTCGGTCTGCCCGAGCACATCGATCACACGCTCGGCGCGCTGGTCGAACCGCTCGCCGTCGGCCTGCACGCGGTCGAGCGTGCGCACATCCGCTCGGGCGACAAGGTGCTGGTCGTCGGCGCGGGCCCGGTCGGGCTCTCGGTCATCACGTGGGCCACGCGCAGCGGCGCCGGTGAGCTCGTCGTGTCCGACCCGTCGGCGGTGCGGCGCGAGGCCGCCGCGCAGTTCGGGGCGACCCGCACCGTGGATCCCGAGGCCGAGCCCCTCGAAGCCCGCTACGACGTGGTGATCGAGTGCGTCGGCCTCCCCGGGATGACCGACGTGTGCGTGCGCGCCGCCGCCCTCCACGGGCACGTCGTGATCGCGGGCGTGTGCACCAAGCCCGATCCCTACGTGCCGATCATGGCCCTCATGAAGGAGCTCACGATGGACTTCGTCGTGTACTACACGCGACGCGAGTTCTTCGCCGTCAGCGACGCGCTCGCGCACGACGCCGTCGACGCGGCGGCGTTCGTCACCAAGCGGGTCGGGCTCGAGGGTGCCGACGACGCGTTCACCGAGCTCATCGAAGCCAAGGACCAGCGCAAGATCCTCGTGCTCCCCTGAGGCGCTCGGTCAGGGCAGCGCCACCGTCGCGGTCGCCGGCACCAGCACCGTCTCGGGCGCGTCGTGGTCGACGACCGCGAGATCGAGGTCGACCAGCCGTCGGCCGTCTTCGTCGCGCACGGCGGTGACGGTGCCCCGGGCCTCGACCGTCATCCCACGGTTGTTGGGCGCCCGGAAGCTGCACGACATCGCGACGATGCGGCCCTCGTCGCCCATCCAGTCGCGCACGAGGTTGTGCAGGTACGACCACATGAGGTTGCCCATGCCGAACGCACCGGCGAAGCCCTGGGCCCGTCCGGCCTCGTCGTCCATGTGGATGGGTACGAATTCGTCGTTGACGGCGGCGTACCGGTTCCAGTTGTGGAAGCCGGTGGTGCGCACGAACGGCGGCAGCTCGGTGCCGACGCTGACGGTGTCGCGGTCGACGGCCACCGTCAGTACCGGATCAGCGTGTTGCGCGACGTCTTGACCGTCTCACCCCGCTGGTTGGTCCAGGTGTCCTCGCTCGTGGTGAAGAGCATGAGCCCCAGGCGTCCTTCCCGTTCCGAGTAGCCGGCGAGCGTGGTGACCGACGTGATCACGTCACCCGGGCGCATGCGCACCCCGTACTCGACCTCGGTGCCGCCGTTGATGAGCGACTCGGTCGCCGCCTTCTCCACGCCCAGGACCTCCTCCGCGCTCACGAACCCGCCGGCGGCGCGCGTCACCACACCCGCCTCGGCTTCCGTCCGGGTCAGCCAGGCGAACGGGTTGAAGTCCTCGGGGGCGACGATGCCGCCGTGCGAGGTGCCCGCCGCGTAGTCGGCGTCCCAGAACAGCCGCGGCGCGGCCTCCGGGTAGTAGACGGCGATCGCCCACCTGCGGATGTCGGAGTCGGTGATCGGGAACGACGTGCTCCGTCGCAGCTCGAGACCGACGATGTCGCGCATCTGTGGCGTGATGTGCGTGCGCTCGGGTGCCATTGGCGGCGGAGCTTACGCCGCACGCGTTCAGAGGCGGTACCCGCCGTCGACGCTGATCACCTGGCCGGTGATGCCCGCTCCGTCGTCGGACGCGAGAAGGGTGGCCATGCCCGCGAGCTCCTCGGGCTCGAGCACCCGGTGCTGCGCGTTGTCGGCGTGGGCCAGGGCCCTCGCCTCCTCGACCGTCGTCCGATTGCGCGCCGCCACCTTCTCGAAATCGAGCAGCGACGTGTTGGTCCACCCCGGGCACAGGAGGTTCAC
>DATBBL010000225.1:0-2944 GCA_036271015.1 Acidimicrobiia bacterium | reverse complement strand
GCCTGCCGGCGGCTGACCGGAGGCAGTGCTAGCGGGCGTCGCCGAACATGTCGCTCGGCACCGGAACACCGGCCTCGTGCAGCCGTTCGGCCAGCTTGGGGCGCACGCCGGTGGCGCGGAGCTTCCCGCCGACGCCTCCGTCGCTCCCGGGCTCGGCCTCGAAGCGGAAGATGTCGGAGAGGGTGATGGTCTCGCCTTCCATCCCGTCGACGGCGGCCACGCGGGACACTCGCCGGACCCCATCGCGCCCACGCGCGATGTGCACGAGGAGGTCGATCGCCGAGGCCGCCTGCTCGCGGATGGCGCGCACCGGGAGGTCGAACCCGGCCATCAGGACCATGGTCTCGACCCGCGCCAGCGCGTCGCGCGGTGAGTTGGCGTGCAACGTGGAGAGCGACCCGTCGTGGCCCGTGTTCATGGCCTGCAGCATGTCGAGCGCCTCGGCGCCACGAACCTCACCCACGACGATGCGGTCGGGCCGCATCCGCAGCGCATTCCGGAGCAGGTCACGCGCCCGGACCTCGCCCTTCCCCTCGATGTTGGCGGGCCGGCTCTCGAGCCGGATCACGTGGCGCTGCTGGAGCCGCAGCTCGGCGGCGTCCTCGATGGTCACGATGCGCTCGTTGGCAGGGATCATCGACGACAGCACGTTGAGCAACGTGGTCTTGCCGGTGCCGGTGCCGCCGCTGATGAGGATGTTCATGCGGCCGGTGACGCAGGCGGCGAGGAAGTCGCCGACCTGGCTGGTGAGGGTCCCGAGCCGGACGAGATCCTCGAGGGTCAGCACCCGCTGGGTGAACTTGCGGATGGTCAGCTGTGGGCCATCGATGGCGAGCGGCGCGATCACCGCATTGACGCGTGACCCGTCGGGGAGGCGGGCGTCGACCATCGGCGAGGCCTCGTCGATCCGACGGCCGAGCGGCGCCACGATCCGGTCGATCACCCGGAGCACGTGCGCCTCGGAGAAGAACTGACCGTCGGTCTCCTCGATCTTCCCTGCGCGCTCGATGTACACGCCGTCGAGCCCGTTGACCATCACCTCGCTGACCGTCGGGTCCTGGAGGTACCGCTCGATGGGCCCGTAGCCGAGGGCCTGGTCGATGATCTCGCCGACGAGCTGCTCGCGCTCGGCATCGTTGAGCGGGATCTTCTCCTCCTTCAGGACGACGCTCAGCTCGCGCACGACCTGCGCGTCGAGCTGGGCCGCGGAGCTCGTCGGCTCCCACAGTGCCGGACCCATCCGCCGGATCAGCGCCTCCTGGGCGCGGCGCTTCAACTGGATGACCGGGTCGGCCGACACGCCTTTGGCTTCGGCGGCGCCGGCCGCCCGGGTCGAGACGGTGCCGAACGAGGGCGTCTCGTCCGCGGTGTCGCGCTGCTTCATGCGCTCGCTGAGCTTCATGGTGTCACCGCCTGCGGAAGAGGCCGGAGGGCCGGGTGTCGGCCGGGGTCGACTGGGGCGCCACTCGTCGTACGAGCTGGAGCATCGCCAGCGACACCGATGACCGCGGGTCGGAGAGCACGATCGGCTCTCCTTCGTTCAGGGACAGGGGCACCGAGCGGGAGCTCGGGATGGCGACGTCGACGTTGATCCCGACGGTCCGCTCGATGGCGGGGATGGTCAGGCCGGTGCGGGCGTCGGCCCGGTTGAGCACGAAGTGCCAGAGGTGCTGGGGTTTGCCGATCACGCGGAGCGCTTCGATCTCCTTCACCGTGGCCCGGATGCTCGGGATGTCGGTCGCCGAGATCAGGAGGAGGTCGGTCGCGTACTCGAGTGACGCCAGCGTGTTCTCGTCGAGTCCCGACGCGGTGTCGATCACGACGTACTTGAACGACTGCGTGAGCAGTTCGAGCACGCGCTCGACCTGCTCGATGGTGATGTCGTCGGCCTCCGTCGGTGTCGCGGGCGCGCACAGCACGAACAGGTCGTCGTGCGGATGGATGGTCAGGTGCGCCTTGAGGCTGGTCGCGTCGACCGACTCGAGCGAACGCACCGCGTCGGCGAAGCTCAGGTCGGGCCGGAGGCCGAGTGCGCTGGCCACGTCGCCGAACTGCAGGTCGAGGTCGAGGATCACGACCTCGCCCGGCGCGACCTGGGCCAACGCCAGTGCGAGGTTGGTCGACACGGTCGTCTTGCCGGCGCCGCCCTTCGGGCACAGCGCCATGATCACGCGGCTGCGGTCGCCGTCGCCGAAGCCGTTCTCGTCGTTGTCGAACACGCGTCGGCGGTGGGTTGCGGTGTCGAAGGCGCGCTCGATGGCGGTGCGGAGGTCGGCCGGCGCCATGTCGGGTGCGAGGACGTCGCGCGCCCCGGCGCGGAGCGCCGATTGCAGGAGATCGGTCGACGGCGGCGCGATGATCAGGACGCTGATGTCGGGCCGGTCGTGGTCGAACGCGCTGGCGAGGGCCAGCGCCTCGGCCTTGGGGACGTCGGGCCCGAGGGCGACGACCTCGACGCCACGCCCGGCGAGCTCCCGGACCGCGTCGCAAGGGTCGGCGAGCATGTCCTCGCGCCAGTACCGCAGCGGGCCGTTGAGCTCGCCGTCGAACGCCTCTCGTACGCGCTGCTCGAGGTCGGTGCTTGCAGTCGCGAGCACCAACCTGCTCATGACGTCCCGCCCATGGGTCGGTCCTCCAGATCCTGGTCGCGCCGTGCCGGCCCGACTCCCGGTCAGTGGAGGATCGGCCCGCGGGCAGGCCATCTTGAGGGACAGCGACGGAGAACCTCTCGCCGGTGGTCGGGTCAGCGCTGGTTCACGCGGGAGCGGAGCGCGGCGAAGCAGAGCGAGAAGCTGACCAGGAACACCACCAGCAGGGCCAGCGCGGCCTTGCCGAGGTCGTCCCAGTGCCAGCCGCTCAGGGCGAGCGAGCGCAGGCCCTGGAGCAGGTAGGTGACCGGGTTCCAACCCGCCACCGTGTCGAGCCAACCGCTCAGTTGGTCGCG
>DATBBL010000224.1:0-17863 GCA_036271015.1 Acidimicrobiia bacterium | reverse complement strand
ACCGTCGTCGGAGCGCCTCGCGAACCCTGATACCGTCTGCGGACCAATTTCTCCACGTATCGTCACCGGTTGGCGATACCGGATACGGGGGACAGGCAACGATGCGGGGATTCGGTCGACGCGGGCGAGCTGCCCTGTGCGCGGTCGCGCTCGTCGCGGCACCGGCGAGCGCGGTCCTGCTCACGGCGACCGCCGCCGGCGCGGTCACCGTGACGGTCGACAACACCGGTGACCCGGCGGTCGGCAACCCGGCCAACTGCCCGGCGGTCCCGGCGGGCACGTGCACCCTGCGAGACGCGATCGCCGCGACCGACACGGGCGCGGCCGACACGGTGAGCATCACCGTCGGGCCCATCTCGTTGTCGCAGGGCGTCCTGCTCCACACGATGCCCACCGCACTGACCATCGAGGGGAACGGCAACTCCGTGGTCCAGACCACGGCGGCCAGTCTGCTCCTGACCTTCGGCCCGTTGACAGTCGACGGCCTCGTCGCGTCCGCGCCGACCAACATGCTGAACGCATTCGGTCCGGTCTCGGTGAGCGGCTCGACCCTCACGGCCACCACCGGGACCGGTGTGGTCAGCTTCGGCGGCGGCACCAGTCTGACCGTCACCGGTTCCACGATCAGCTCGCCCGCCGTGGCGGCGAACGCCGCCCAGGACGTCACCGTGACCGACTCGACCGTGTCGAGCTCCGCGGGGCCCGGTGTGGTCGCCGCAGCCGGCAATGCCGTCGTCGACAGCTCCTCGGTGACCGGCGCTGCCGGCGGCGTCGGCGCCGGCACCAACGCCACCGTGACCGCCTCCGAGATCACCAGCAGTGGCGGGCAGGCCGTCCTCGCCGGCGTCGGCGGACGGGCATCGGTCGACGGTTCGGTCGTGAACGGCCAGGGCGGCGGGGTCCAGGCCGGGCTCGAGGTCACCATCACCGGCTCGACCATCACCAGCGGCGGAGGCCTGGGCGCGTTCGTCACCTCCGGGACCGTCACCGCCGAGAGCTCCTCGATCAGCGGCGGGAACCTCGCGGTGGGCGCCAACACCGGCGTCGTCGCCACGAACACCGAGCTGACCGGCGGAGCGAGCGTCGGTGTGGTCACCAACAACGGGACGGTGACCCTGACCGGCTCGACGGTCACCGGGGGCGCGATGTTCGGGGTCAAGGCGCCGGCCGGGGTGGACGCGGTGAACTCCACCATCTCCGGGAACTCGGGCTGCGGGCTGCTCTCGCCCAACGGCCACGTCACCCTCGTGTACGCGACCGTCGCCGAGAACGGGGCCGGGGGCTGCGGGTCGAACGTGAGCGCGGCGACGCTCGAGTCGTTCGCGTCAGTCGTCGCGTTGCAGAGCCCGAACTGCGTCGTCGGTACGACGGTGTCGCACGGCTTCAACCGGAGCGACGACGCGACGTGCGGGTTCACCGACCCGACCGACCAGACCGGCGCGAACCCACTCCTCGGTGCGCTGGCCGACAACGGCGGACCGACGCTGACTCGGGCCACGCAGGTGACGAGCCCGCTCATCGACGCGATCCCGACCGCCCAGTGCTCGGCCGACGGCGCCTCGACGGTCGTCCCCCTCGTCGATCAGCGCGGGGACACCCGGCCCAGCGGCGGCGGGTGCGACATCGGTGCGGTCGAGCTGCAAGCGGCGGTCACGACACCCGCCGTCATCCTGACCCCCAGGTTCACGGGCTGACCGGAGTGGCGTCGCTCGCCGCCTGATCGGCGGTGCCGGGCGGCGGGTTCGCCGCGGCGCCCGAGGCGTCCGCCGCGTTCGCCGCGTTCGCCGCGTCCGACGACCCGGCGAGGTCGGCGGTGTTCGTTCCATCCGCGGCCTGCGGAGCCGGAGGCGTCTCCGACGTCGGCGCGTCCACGACGGGCTGGTCGACCGGCGCCTGCGCCTGGGTGTCGTCAGCGGGCTGAGCCGCGTCTCCGCTCTGGTCCTCCGGGGCGGGCACCGACTGCTCCGGAGCGGTGGAGGTGCCCTCGGAGGTTGAGACGTCCGGCGCCGGGGTGGCGAGAGCGTCCGCGGGCGCGAAGGTGGCGGCCGCGGCGGCATCGGCGCTCATCGCGGTGTCGTCGACCCCGGCGGTGGGCACCACGGCCGCGCTGGCCGCGAACGTGGTGGGGGCGCTCAGCGTGCTCGGGCTCGGGACCGCCGGGCCCGGTGCGGGCATCGGTGGCGCGGTCGCGGCCACGACACCGGCGGTGGAACTCGACGCCCCGGTCGACGACACTGCGTCGGCCGCGCTCCACCGCGCCGGCGACTGCTGCGCGCCCGCTGCCGCGCCGGCGGAGCTCGGCGGTGGCACGACCGCCGTCACCGCACCCTTCGCCCCCGCGCCGCCCGTCGGCGCGGTCTGCGGCGCTTGCGTGCTGCCAGTGCCAGCCGCCGGGGGCGTCGGAGCCGGCGTCACCGTCACCGGAGCGGCCGGTGGGCTCGCGGTCGCGTTGTCAGCCGGCGCGCCGGCCCGCGGCGAGGGCGTCGACGGGTTGATCGCGCCGGAGCCGCCGAACGACGGGGGTGTGCTCTCCGGAGGCGGCGTGGTGTCGACCGACGCGGTCGGCGGCGCCGCAGGCGCGGCGCTCGGGAACGTTCCCGGGCCCGAGGAACCGGACCCGAGCGCGGCGCTGGCGACGATCGCGGCGGCCGCGGTGCCCGCGACGACGGTGACGAGCACCTTGCGGCTGCTGCTCCCGATGGGGACGACCTGGAAGAAGCCGGGGATGTCGCTCTCGACGACCCGCGTGGTGATGTCGTCGTCGCCGACCCGGAAGACCACCTCGGCCTGTCGACGACGGTGCTCGAGCACCCCGAGCGTCGCCGCCAGCACCGCGAGGTCCGTCTGCACCGTGGCCGACCGCTCCTGGGTGTGGACCTGCTCGAGCTGCCGCCGCACGGTGCCCGGATCAGAGCCGCGCCACGCCGCCGCGACCCGTGAGGGCGGGGGTGTCGGGAACTCGATCGCGAGTTGGAGCAGCCCGGAGAGGGCCAGCGCCCGCCGGGCGACGGGCTGCAACACCGCCAGCACCAGCACGCCGACCGCGATGATTCCCACCCACCAGGTGAAAGCGCCGGCGCCGACCGGTTGCGGGAACAGCCTGCTGCAGAGCACGCCCACCGCGATCGCGAGCACGGTCGGACCGAGGTGTGCAACGAGGCTCGTCACCGCTGCGAGCCGGGGCCGCGGCGTCCAAGCACTGAGCTGGCCGTTCGGGCCCAACTTCTTCTCTTCCATCCCGAGTCCGGCCAGTCTAGGAGAGCGTCGGATGTGCCTCCCGCACCCCGCCGGCCGGAGCTGTGGTCAGGCCACCGTCACCGAGGGTTGTTCCTCCTGTACTGCATCCGGCACCGCGTCGGCGTCCGCGGGGCTTTCCTCGTCCATGCGCGTCGGCGCGACCGCGCGGATCACGACGTTGTAGGCAGTGAGCAGGAGGATCATCAGATCGAGCGAGATCGACCAGTTGCGCAGGTAGAACAGGTCGAGCCGTCGGTAGGTCCGGAACGACGGGTTGTCGCGCGCTTCGAGCTGCCAGAGCCCGGTGATCCCGGGCGTGAGCTGCTGACGCTGCTGGAGCTCGTCGTCGAACTGGTCGAACTCGCTGGCCAGCGGCGGGCGCGGGCCCACCAGGCTCATCTCCCCCTTGAGGACGTTGATCAGCTGCGGGAGCTCGTCGAGGCTGCTCGCCCGGAGGATGCGCCCCGGCCGCGTGACGCGGGGGTCCACGCCGAGCTTGAACAGCGGACCGTCGCGCTGGTTGTCGCCCACGAGGGCGGCGAGCTTGCTCTCGGCGTCGGTCTCCATGGTGCGCAGCTTCAGGAGCTGGAACGGGCGCCCGCCACGCCCGATCCGCTCCTGCCGGAAGAAGACCGGGCCACGGTCGTGGAGCTTGATGGCCGCGGCCGCGATGGCCAGCACCGGCAACGCGATCAGGAGCGCGATGCTCGAGATCGCGAGGTCCATCGCCCGCTTCACGTGCCGTTCCCATGACGTGTTGCTGAGCGGCTCGAGGTAGAGCACCGGCTCGTACCCGACCGTCGACGCCCGCAGGCGACGGTGGTCGAGGCCCTGCAGTCCGGTCGACACCTGGACGTGCACTCCCGCCTCGACCAGGTCGCACAGCGCGGCGCGCAGCGCCCGGTTGCCCAACGCGCTCGCGGCGACGATGACCCCGTTGGCTTCCCGCTGCGCGACCGCTTCGGCGAGCCCGGGATAGTCGGAGACCCAGGTCACGGGGAACTCGTCGTTGGCTTCGAAGCGGGGGCCGACGAAGCCGACCACGCGGTAGCCGAGCTCCGGCTGGTCGTGGACCAGCTCGAGCAGCTCCACCGCCGCTTCGTCGCGGCCGACGAGCAGGATGTGCCGGCAGTACGCGCCCGCCCGGCGTCGGGACTTGATCCAGACGTCGAAGCCGCTGCGGCTGGCGGCCAGGAACAGGAAGGTCAGCACGCCGGCGAGGGCCACGAACACCCACCAGATCGGCACGCCGAAGCCCTTGGCGAGCAGCCAGCCCAGGACCGCGGCGATGGCGGAGACCCGGAAGATCGCGGCCAGCTCGGCGGAGCGGACGGTGTTGACCCGGGCCAGGTACAGGCCCCAGTGCGTGGCGAACGCCACCGCGACCAGCACGACGCACGCCGTGAGGCCGATCGAGCGCAGCGGTCGGGCGACCAGGTCCCCGTGGAACGCGAGCACGACGAGCCATGCCGCCGCCACCGCGGCCACGTCGCTCCAGGCGAGCACGAAGCGGAGCCGCCCGCCGCGCGGGCGCCACCAGGCGTCGCCCTGGGGTCCGGCGTCCTCGGGGCCGGTGGCGCTCTCCGCTGCCCGCGCGGCCTCGTCGGCTTCCCGTCGCCGGGCGCGAGTCCACTCGAAGCCGCGGCGCGTATTCGTCTGCCCGTTCGTGAGAAATGCCACGAACACGACCCTTCCCGTGAGCCCCCGCCGGCCGATCCCTTGCCCTTGCACTACCCCTTGCCACTCATAGTGGCATCAGTCCCGCCCAGAAGCAACGGGTTTCTTGACCCCGTTGCCCGCATCATCATCCCCAAAGTGCACTCATACCAACCTGCACTTGCGCTGGCAGCCGGAAGATGATGGCCTGTGTCAATCCTGACTCGGCCACGACCGGGCGCTGATCGTGGCCGCGTCTGAACACTATACGTGGTGAATTGGCGCGGCAATTCGCGCCCGGAGCCACGGATCGTGGCCGTCGGCGTCGCAAGACCTGGGAGCACATGCGGGCGGGGCAGGACCGGCGGGAGGCGTGCGGCACGTGGCGAGTGAGGTCGAGACTGAAATCCACCACTTCGGTGGGTGGACGGCGCATGATGGCGCAACCCTTCCCGACCCCCGGGAACTTCGATGACTTTTTCCGTTGGTGAGGCTCTGCGCGGTTTCCGCCTCCGACAGGGCCTGACCCTGTCGGAGGTTGCCCGGCGTTCCGGCAACGAATTCAAGGTCTCGTCGCTCGGCGCGTACGAGCGCGGCGATCGGTCGATCACGTTCGAGCGGCTGCAACTGCTGGCGACCGTCTACGGCGTGGACGTCCAGTCTTTGCTCGGCATGCGCACGCCGACGATCGATCTGGTCGCGCTCGAGTCGCGGGGGGTCGGCATCGTGATCGACCTGTCGCGCTTCCGCGTGATGCCCGATGCCTGTGCCGCCGAGGTGATGGGGTTCGGCCAGGCCATCAAGAGCATGCGCCGGGAGTCGAGCTCCTCGGTCCTCGTGGTCAGGCGCAGCGATGCCAGCTTCCTCGCCGCGATCCTGGGCTGCGACCCGACCGAAGTGGATGCGACCCTTCGTTCCGAGTCGCCCTGTTCGGAAGCGCAGTCGACCGACGATCCCCGTTCTCGGTTCGTCACCGCCCGCCCCGGATCGGCTGCGCCGCTCGCCCTCCTCGACGTGGACATCAGCTAGAGGTTGAGGATCGTCCGCCGGTCGGAGCCGGAAGTCCGAGCGGCCCGGGCGGGGAGACCGTCGCCTACACTTCGGGCTCCGAAGACGTGGACGGCTCCGCGTTTCTCGATCGGGCCTGGGCATGCTTTGGAGCCGCTGCCCGCCAGGGGTTCGACACCGGCGCTCGTAGCTCAACGGATAGAGCATCTGACTACGGATCAGAAGGTTGGGGGTTCGAATCCCTCCGAGCGCGCTTCGCACGTGTTGTTCCGGTCTCTCGCCCTTTGCCGAAGGGTGTCTGCCGAGTCACTTCGACCCTGGTTTGAAGTACGGGCGGCGTCGGTAGACAGTGCCGGACAGAAACTTGGGACTGACGCACAGCTCGAGCGTGGCCCAGACCCCGCTCGCGCGGGCCGTTCGCCGTTCCCCGTCGTCGTGGCGAACGGAGGTCCGGATGCGGCCTGCGCTCTCCGTCCCGTTGGAGCCTCACCCGTCGAGTGCGACGCTCGCGCGCTCCCACGCGCTTGACCTGGTGGCACCGTGGGCATCTCGCGAGTTCGCCGCGGACATGGGCCTGCTCGTGACCGAACTCGTCGCGAACGCGGTGCTGCACGGGGCGGCACCGATTCGTCTCGAGCTCTTTGTGGATCCGCCGTCCATCGGCATCGAGGTGTTCGACGGGTCCTTCGTTCCACCGGTGATGCGCCCGCTCGGTGGGGAGATCACCTCGGGGCGAGGACTGCGGCTGGTGGACGCGATCGCGACGAGTTGGGGTACGCGCGCGCGGATCGACGGCAAGGTGGTCTGGTGTGAGCTCCACGAAACCCAGGCCGAGCAACTTCCGGTGGGTCCCGCCGCCAGCACCGGTCGAGGTCGGTGCTAGGGACGCGCGACGAAGCCCGGCCGAAGCCGGGACACCTATGCCGCCGGTTCGGAGCGTGGGTCTCCGGGCGCCTCGTCCTCGAGATTGAGGAGCTTGACTGCGCCCGTCACCTCGAACGTTCGCATCGCCATCGCGGATGCTCCGCAGACGATGAGACCGTCGCCGATCTTTTCACGGCGGTGGTGCTCTGCGAGCAGCAGCCCGATCGCTTGTGAGTCGACGAACGAGACGTCGCTCAGATCGACCACCAGGTCGCCGGCAAGGCCGGCCAGACACTCACGCAACTTCGGGGCCGTGGCGAGGTCGATTTCTCCCCGCACCCGCACCACCGTCCGACGAGTGCCCGGTTGAATTGCAAGAGACAACAACTCACTCACAGCTTTGCCTCCCTGTGTCCGCTGAACAACCTTCCTGTCGGGAATGCGAATGGCGACCGTAGAAATGACAGATCCGGGCGCGATCGTCAAGGCGGACGCGACGCGGCCCCGGCCCAAGTCCGGAGCCGCGTCCGTGCGCCGGAGCGGGCAAGATCGCGTCGTGCACGAAGTCCTCGCGACCCAGCTCCGCGCCGCGTTCAACGCTCGCGACATCGACGCGCTCCGCGCGCTGGTCGCCGAGGGTGCAACCTGGGGCGAGGACCCCAGCAGCGAGTCGTTCTGTCGCGACCGCAACGACATCATCCGCCACCTGAAGCAGCTCCTGGCCGAGGGCGTCCGAGCGACGATCGTGGAAACGACGACCGGACCTCGCGGAATCGCGGCGCACGTCGAAGTCGAATGGCCCGAACCTGACGGTCCTCGGCCCGACCGGATCAGCGTCTTTCAGGTCTACGTCGTGACCGATGGTCTCGTCACCGAGATCCACGGTCACGACGACAAGGACTCCGCACTCGCCGCGATCTCGGACTGACCGCGCCGGAGTGCCGCCGCTTCGGTACGCGAAGCGCCGGACGAACGGCAACCCGTGGCACCTTCGTTTGCGTCCGCCGGGTTCCGTGGTACCTCTCGAACGCGTCAGCGGTGGGGAGAGTCCTTGGACATTGCGGACCTGAGAGCAGCGATGTACGCGGCACACCCGCTCGAGAAGTTGCCGCCGCCCGAGCGACGCAAGGCAATACGGGTTGCGGCCGGTGTGACGGTCGACGACGCCGCGAGGGCGATGAACATCGATCCCGCGAGGCTGGAGCAGTGGGAGACACGCGTGTCGCCTCGCGTCAGGGCTTCGTACCGTTACCGGAAACTGCTCGCGGCATTGGAGACCCGGACTGGTCGGTCCGACACCCAGGTCTGATCCGAAGTTGCCGTGGTCCGAGGTTTCGTGGGCGCTCATGGCGGGAACGAAGGCTGCGGCCCGTTCCCCGACGGGCCTTGGTCGTCGTGCAGTCGGAGAGGGCACTGGGTGGGCGGTCCCAGTCCGCTCCCGTCGCGCCGGCCTCACGCACCCGGCGAGTTCCGTCTCGTCGCACTGATCGGGCATCCCCATGCCCAGGACCGACGCGGAGGAGGACACCGCGAATGACCACCACTCAGGACTATCAGGCTGCGGAGCGACTCCTCCGTCGACCCGCGATCCCCGGTGAGCTCGTCGTCGGCGACAAGGTCAACCCGCAATGGATCGACGGCGGAACCCGCTTCTGGTACGCGGTCAGCAACGGGGCCGGCCAGCGCTTCGTGCTGGTCGAGCCGGCGACGGGCATCCGCGAGCCGGCCTTCGACCACGTCCGGCTCGCGGCGGCGCTCGCTGCGACCTCCGGCCAGCAGGTCGTTCCCGACGCGCTGCCGTTCATGGCCATCGAACTGGCCGAGAACGCCGTGGAGTTCGACGCGTTCGGCGAGCACTGGCGCTGCCACCTCGACGACTACACCTGCCGGCGGGCGGAGTTCACACCGCCGGGCAACCCGCTCGAGGTGCCGTCACCGGACAACAAGTTCGCAGTGTCCCGGCGGGACCACGACCTCTGGGCGCGCGCCCTCGCCGATGGCCGGGAATGGGCGCTGACCACCGACGGCGAGCGCGACTACCAGTACGGCGCGGGGCCGGACTGCACCGCCAACGGCACCCTGCTCCGCAGGTTCGGCGTGCCACACCCGCCGCCGGCGGTCGCGTGGTCGCCCGACTCGACGCGCGTGCTCGCGCATCGGACCGACGAACGCGGCGTCCGGCAGACCTCCCTGGTGGAAGCCCGGCCCGCCGACGGCGGCGCGCCCCTCGCGCGCACCCAGCGGTACGCGTACGCCGGCGACGAGACGCTGCCGCGCGCCGAGCTCGTCGTGCTGGACATCGCGGCCGGCACCGTGGTCCGCGCGCACGCGGAACCGCTGCTCATGACACAAGCGTCGCCGATCACGACCGGGTGGGCGTGGTGGGCGCAGGACAGCTCGGCCGTCTACTACCTCAGCCAGCCCCGCGACCTGCACACGCTCACGCTGCACCGGTTGGACCCGGCGACCGGCGCGGTCACCACGGTGCTCAGCGAGACCGGACCCGCGCGAGTGGAGCCCAACCAGTGGATGGCCCAGCCGCCGATCGTGCGGGTGCTGGTCGACGAGGTGCTGTGGTACTCCCAGCGCGACGGCTGGGGCCACCTGTACCGGTACGACCTGCACACCGGCGCGCTGCTCGGCCAGGTCACCTCCGGGCAGTGGGCGGTACGGCAGATCCTGCACGTCGACGAGGCCGAGGGGGTCGTGTACTTCACGGCCTCCGGGCTGGTGGACGCCGACCCGTACCGACGCACGGTGTGCCGGGTCGGCCTGGATGGCTTCGGCTTCGCCAAGGTCACCGACGACGACCTGGACCACGTCGTCACGATGCCCGACAGCATGGAGTACTTCGTCGACTCCGCGTCCACCGTCGCCACCCCGCCGGTGTCCCGTGTCCGTGACTGGGACGGACGGGTGCTGGTCGAGCTGGAGCGCGCCGACGTCAGCAAGCTCACCGCCATCGGCTGGACGCCGCCGGAACGGTTCCGCGTCACCGCGGCCGACGGGGTGACGGACATCTATGGGGTGCTCTACCGGCCACCGCGATTCGACCCCGCGCAGCGCTACCCGGTCGTCGACAGCGTCTACCCCGGCCCGAACGTCACCCGGGTCGACCCGTGCTTCGACCCCGGCGGGATGGGGTTCGACGCGGAACCCATCGCGGCGTTGGGGTTCGTGGTCGTCGCGATGGATGGACGCGGCACCCCGGGACGGAGCGAGGCGTTCCATCGCGCCTCCTACGGGCACTTGGCCGACGCGGGCTGCCTGGCCGACCACGTCGCCGCGCTGCGCGAGCTGGCCCGAACCCGGCCGTGGATGGACCTGGACCGGGTCGGCGCGTTCGGTCACTCCGGAGGCGGGTTCGCGACCGTGCGGGCCATGCTCGACTTCCCCGAGGTCTACAAGGTCGGAGTCGCCCTGTCCGGCTCGCACGACGCCCGCTGCTTCAACCCGGGCTTCGTGGAGGCCTACGACGGTGCGGACAACCCCGAGGCCTGGGCCCGTGCCTCCAACGTGGACCTCGCGGACCGGTTGGCCGGCAAGCTGCTGCTCGTCCACGGCGGCATGGACGACCAGGTCCACCCGGACCACACGCTCCGGCTGGCCGACCGGCTCGTCGCCGCCGACAAGGACTTCGAGCTGCTCATCGTCCCCGGGGCCGAGCACCTGTTGCTCGACTGCGTGCACTACGTCCGCAAGCGCGGCTGGGACTTCCTGGTCCGAGAGCTGATGGGCACGGAACCGCCGGCGTACCGCCCCGCCCCCATTCCGATCAACCCGGGGTTGTGAAGCGCGGCCCACATCGAACCGGGGAGCCGTATCCCGGAGCGCAAGGGAGGCGTTGACGGGGGAGAGGGACCGCGCGGTGGGCAACGCCGGGTCCCTCTCCCGACCGCTGCACGGAGGTTCTTCCATGCCCCGGATCACACGCCGGCGCTTCGCCGTGCTCGCCCGGGCCCTCGCGGGGGCACTGCTCGTCGCGAGTGTCACAGTCGTCGCCGCGCCGGCGGCGTCGGCCGACCCGCGGGTGCCGTTCACCCAGGACGTCTACGCGCGCACGCACCTGGCCAAGTCGGGCATGGACATCACCGTGCCACCCGGCGTCTTCTCGGGCTCGATCGACCTCGCGACCGGTGACGAGACCGGAACGCTGTCGCTGCCGCCGGCCAGGGTGACCATCAACCTGTTCGGTGTCCTCCCCGCTGCCGACGCATCATTCGTCATGGAAGCTGCCGGACCCATCCGCGGCCACGTCGACCTCGCGACCTTCACCGTCGACACGACCGCGGCGTTCAACGTGAGGCTCGCTCGACTCACGCCGCATGGCACCTCGGTGAACCTGGTCGGCGACGGCTGCACGACCACGTCACCGGTGACCGTCACCATGCACGGGGTCGTGAACCCCGCCACCGGCGGGACCTTCGCCAGCACCTACACCATCCCGACGTTCGAGCACTGCGGCGCGCTCACGCCCGCGATCACCGCGTTCGTGTCCGGCCCGGGGAACACGTTCGTCGCCAGCTTCGCCCCACACGGCGCGCCGCCCCCGACGCCCCCGACCACGACGCAGCCTCCGGCGCCGCCGCTCGCGACCGCCGACGTGCGCGCACAGGTCGCGCTACCGCCCGCGGCCGGCGCGGCGGCCGACGGCCGGCTGCGCGTCACCGTGCCGGCCCCGACGCCCCCGCCGCTCGTGACCGCGACGCCCACGCCCCCGCCGAGCACGACGAACGCGCCACCGGCACCGCCGAACCTGACGGGGTCGATCCTGAAGTCGGTCCTCGGCGGGTGAGCCAATCGGACGAAGGATGCCGGCGCGCTACCCGATCAGCCCGTAGAGCTCGGCGCAGTTCTTCCAGAGGATCTTGGCCTTGTGCTCGTCGCCGAGCGGGGTGAGCCATTCGTCGGTGAGCGCCTTCGAGTTGGGCCACGTCGTCTCCGAGTGCGGGTAGTCGCTCGCCCACATGATGTTGTCGATGCCGATGTGCTCGCGCTCACGCAGCCCCACCGGATCCTCCATGAACGTGGCGAAGACCTGGCGGCGGAAGTAGTGGCTCGGCGGCTCGATCAGCTCGCTCTTGGTCCAGAACCGGTGCTTCTCCCAGATGTGGTCGGAGTAGTACTGGAAGAACGAGATCCAACCGATCTGGCCTTCGACCGCCACGAACTTCAGCTCGGGGTAGCGCTGCATGACGAGCCCGTGGATGAGCTCGGAGACGGACTCCGCCATCGTGAGCTTGCTCATCACGAGACCGGTCATGAATCGCGGCGCGCTCTCGTACATACCGACGACGGGGGTGCCGGGGCGACGACCACCGACGTGCAAGCCGATCGGCAGGCCGGAGTCGCGGAACGCCTCCCACATGGGGTCCCACCGTTCCTCGCCGTAATCGCCGTCGGGCGGGAACAACGGGATGTAGCCACTCGCGAGACCGGGCTGCGCGGCCGCCCAGCGAATCTCCTCCGCGGCGCGCTCGGGAGTGTCGATCGGGATCGCCGCCACCCCGAGCAGCCGCCCGGGCGCGTAGGACGCATAGGCGGACAGCCACCGGTTGTACCCGCGGACGCTGTTCAGGCGCAGCGCCGGATCCGAAGACATCAACGGCCCACCGACGTAGAGCACCTCGGCGTCGACGCCGTCGGTGTCCATGTCCTTGATCCGCTCGGCGGGATCCCACGCGCCCGCGCGCTGCTCGTTCAGCTTGCGGACGTTGAGGGAGAACTGCTCAGGCTTCTTCCCCGCCAGGTTGTCGAGGGTCATGATCGGGGTCCGCTTGCCCTCGAAGACGCGGAAGTCGCCCTCGTCGGTCCGCTCGATCCGCGGCGCGCGGTCGCGGAACTCGGGATCGAGGTACTCCTGCCACGCCTCGTCGGGCATGGTCACGTGCGAGTCCGAGGAGATGAGGTGGTAGTCGGTCACAGGTGACCTCCGGGTCGTCCGCATCGAGGAAGGTGGTCGACGCAGCCCGCATCCTGCCGCGTGCGCCGGCGCGGCGCACGCCCGCAGGGTTGCTCGGCAACGTTCGGTGCTGGGAGACTTGACCGTGTCGACGATGACCGATTTCTTCCCCTACGCGGTCGACAATCGCCTGGCGCCGTTCTGGCTGCCGTTCGGGCTGCACCGCACGACCGACGGCGTCACCATCACCCCGGACGGGAACTTCGTCGCCCGTTTCGGGTTCCTGAAGGTGGAGACCCCGCTGACCAACATCGACGGCGCGCACGTGACGCGCGACTACCGGTGGTGGACCGCCGCCGGTGCACGCCGCTCGATGGTCGACGACGGGCTGACCTTCGGCACCAACCGCGACGCCGGTGTCTGCGTCCACTTCCGGGAGCTGGTGCCGTCCGCGCTCCGCAAGAAGGGCCACTCGGCGTTGACCGTCACCGTTGCCGATCCCGACGCGCTCGTCGCCCGGCTGGAGTCGACGCCCGACGGCTGATCGCGGGCACCGAGCCGAACGCCGCCAGCACCGCGTCGACGATGGGCGCGACGTCGCTCGTGCGCACCGTCGTCTGCGCCACGACGCGCCGGTAGATGATCGGCGACCTCGCGAGGTCGACGACGAGCGCGACGTCCACGTCGTCGGCGAGCTCCCCGCGTTCGATGGCGAGCCGCACGACCCGCTCGAAGCTGGCGCGTCCCGTCCGCAGGGTCTGCTGGCGCAGCTCGGCGAGCTCCGGATCGCGTACCGCCGCGTCGACGAACGACGGGAAGACGCGTGCGATGTTCGGCGCGTCGAAGTACTCGACGAGGTGTCGCAGCAGCACGGTCAGGTCGCCTCGCAGCGATCCGGTGTCGGGCTCCGCAGTCGGCTGCTGCAACGACGAGATGGCCGCGTGGATGAGCCGCGCCCGCGAACCCCAGTGGCGGTAGATCGTCGCCTTGCTGACCGTCGCGCGCGCCGCGACCGTGTCGACGCTGATGCCCGACACTCCCTGTTCGGCGATGACGTCGAGCGTCGCCTGGAGGATCGGGTCCTGCGCACGCCGCGGGCGCGGCGACACCGGGCTCAGGCTCCCCGCGCCGACGCGGCGGCGCCGCGCTGCTCGCCGACCGTCCTGTGCAGCTCCACGTGCGCTCCTGCCGCCGGCTACTCGCCCGCGCGCATTCCCTCGAAGTCGAGCTCCGGGAGTGCCTGGTGGCACAGCGCGCCGCCGTCGATGGTGAGCTCGATGCCGGTGACGTACTTCGACTCGTCGGAAGCCAGGTAGAGCACTCCGGCGGCGATGTCGGCCGGCTCGCCGAAACGCGGGACCATGATGTTCTTCTCGAACGCGGCCCGGTACTGCGGGTTGTCGAGGATGGCGGTCATCGCCTCGGTGCCGGTGAAGATGAATCCGACGATGATGGCGTTGGTGCGGATGTCGTCCTTGCCGTAGTCCACCGCCATCTGACGGGTCAGGGCGTTGATTCCGCCCTTGGACGCGTGGTACGCGGGCCGGTGGGGGAGCGCCGACTTGGAAGAGCTCGCGGAGATGTTCACGATCGAACCGCTGCCCGCCTTGCGCATCTCCGGGATCGCGTACTTGCTCGCCCAGACCGTGCCCATCAACGCGATGCGCAGGATCTGGTCGAACGTGTCGTTGTCGATCTCGTCGACGTGACTGTCCTTGCCGCTGCCCACGTCGTCGGACGCGATCGCGTTGTTCACCAGCGTCGTCAACCGGCCGTACCGCTCGACGGTCGCCGCCACCGCGCCCGCGACCTCCTCCTCGACGCCGTTGTCGGCGCGGAGGTACATCGCCTCACCGCCTGCCTCTTTGACGCCGGCCTCGACCGCGCGACCGGCGTCCTCCGACCGGCCGGTGAACACCACCGCCGCCCCCTCGGCGGCGAGCATCTCCACGACGCCCCGACCGATCCCCCGCGTGCCGCCGGTGACCAGCGCGACCTTGCCCTCGACCCGCATGGACGCCCCCTCTGTGCCCGGCCCGTCGCCGACGGGCGCGGTCCATTCGAAACGAAACGGTACCGTTTAGCGTAGAGAGGCGGGCGGGAGCGGTGCAAGCCCGCCGCGCGCCGTCGGCGACCGCGGGTGAGGCCGACGGCTCAGGCCAGGGCCCCACCGGCGTCGAACGCCCACGGTCGCGCCGGATCCTTCGGCACGACGGTCACGTCCCACACGCGTGAGGAGCTAGTCAGGACCATCTCGACCGCCTCCGAGATGCACGTCGGCGTGCACATGGCTCCGGACTGCACGCCCATCGCCGGCCAGCGCGCCATGTGCTCCACCGCGCTCATGTCGAACTCGGTGCCGGTCGCCGACTCGTCGGTCGGGCCGACGAAGATGCGCGTGAAGCCGACCTCGGGGTGCTCGGATCGCCACGTCTCGACCATCCGGTTCAGCGCCGCCTTGGTCGCCGTGTACACCCCGATGCCGGGCCACACCGCCCCGATGCTCGACACCGACGACAGGTAGACCACCGTCCCCGTCGACTGTTGCAGGTGCGGCAACGCCGCCTTCGTGATGAGCGCGGCACCCATGACGTTGGTCTCGAACGTCCGTCGCCACCATTCCGCGGTCGCGTCGGCCAACGCGATGATGCTGATGGCGCCGGTCGAGTACACGACGTCGTCGAGGCCGCCCAGGCCTTCGACGGTGTCGGCGACGACGCGCGTGCACTGCTCCTCGTCGGTCACGTCGCACGAGAGGCCGATCGCGACACCGCCCGCTTCCCGGGCCGCCTCTTCGCAGACCTCGCCCCGGCGGGCGGCGAATGCCACCTGCGCACCGGCGGCGCACAGCCGCCGGCCGATCACGCGCCCGATCCCGGTGGAAGCACCGACCACGAGCACCCGCCGGCCCGCTAGTCTCCCGTCACTCACGACCGCTCCTCTCTCACCGCGACTCCTGTGCCTCACAGGATGGTCCGTGGAGGGCGCCGGACACCGCTCGGGCCTGCCGCGGTCGGCGGCACCGGGCGTCGGGGAGGCCGGGGGCGATGAATTCCCGGCTGCGTGGCCGTCAGACCCCACGAGTGCGTTCCCCTCCGGGCAACCCGAGGAGCGATCCCATGAACCTCACGTTTCCGGGCGAGTCGGCGGAGTACCGGCGCGCCCGCGACCAGCTGCTCGACGACGAGATCGAGCTGCGGCGCGCCATGGAGCGCGTCGCCGTCGCGCGACGGGCCCTCCCGCTCGGCGGCGCGGTGCCCGAGGACTACGAGTTCGTCGGTGCCGACGGTCGCGTGCGACTGTCCGAGCTCTTCGACGGCCACCGCTCGTTGGCGATCTATCACTGGATGTTTCCGCGGCACGCGGGGGACGACCGGCCGGCACCACCGTCGGGGCCTCTGGCCCGATGGCCGCTGGAGGAGACGCCCTGCCCGTCGTGCACCGCCTTGCTCGACCAGCTCGACGGCGCCGCCGCGCACGTGGCGCAGAACATGGCGCTGGTCGTGGTCGCGGGGGTGGAGTTCGCACCGATGGCGGTCGTCGCGGAAGACCGCGGCTGGCGCAACCTCCGACTGGTGTCGTCGGCGGGGAACACCTTCCGTCGCGACTACCACGGCGACGGCGAGCACGGCCCCGACCCGATGCTCAACGTGTTCACCCGCGCCGGCGACGGCACCGTGAGGCACAGTTGGAGCTCGGAGCTCCTGTTCGCGCCGACCGACCCCGGACAGGATCCGCGCCACGTGGGCACGCTGGAGCCGCTGTGGAACCTGTTCGACCTCACGCCGGAAGGGCGTCCGGACGGTTGGGAAGAGCAGCTTTCCTACGACCCGTAGCCCGCTACCCGACCACCGCGAAGAGCGCCGTGGCGGAGGTCACCGCCCGGTCCTGGTTGCCCTCGTCGTGGAGCACCATGCGGACCCCGACCCGGCCACCCGGCCCACCGGCCGCTTCGCTGTCGACCCGGAACGGTCCGACCTTGCCCCGAGCGAGGAACATCACGTGCCACGACTGCATCTGCAGCTGGTCGGTGCCGGCGAGCTCGGCGGCGGCGTCGATCGCGGCGGTCTCCAGGACGACGTGCTGCGGACCGATGTGGAGCGCGGCGTCGGGCGACGCGAGCTCGACCGAGAGCTCGGCGAGCGCCCAGTGGCCGTCGTCGCGGCGGGTCGCGCCGAAGGCCTGCCAGAGGGGTGGGAGGTCGGGCGAGTCGACGATCTCGAGCTTGTCCTCGGGCATCTTCTCGAGTCCCTCCGGCACCTCGCCGATCTTCGCGCCCTGCCCCTCCGTGAATGCGATGACCCGGGTGTGATCGTCGGCGTCGACGATCTTGGAGCGGCTGTAGCCCATGCGCGCGCCGGCGTGCAGCACCTCCGAGTCGACGACCT
Organism: Acidimicrobiia bacterium; assembly: GCA_036271015.1. Lineage (GTDB taxonomy): Bacteria > Actinomycetota > Acidimicrobiia > IMCC26256 > DASPTH01 > DASUAS01. The sequence continues at coordinate 808 of DATBBL010000224.1, read as the reverse complement.
CGATACGGGTGACGTCGCGCGCGGCATCGATGATCTGGCAGGAGTGGATCACCGGGTTCGGGACGGTGACGAGGTCTGAGCCGACGTCGCCTTCCGGCGAGCTGATCGCGATCGGCGCGACGAGCAGCCCTCCGGTCGCGTTGCGCATGTCGCGGCGCAGCGTCACGGTGTTGTCGCTCTCACCGGTGTTCATCGAGCCGTGGTTGCGGCCGATGTACCGGTAGCTGAGCAGCCCGGTCCAGCGCTGCTCCAGCTCCGCTGCGTACGCCTCGGGGTCGTTCTTCAGGTCTCGGATGTCTCGCAGTGCCATGGCTCCACCCCTGCAGCTCGCGTCCTCCACCCGAGGCTAAGAAGAAGCGACCCGCGCCGCAAGACGGGGCGTCGCGTCCCCGATCACGCCGGCGCGGAGGGCACGTCGGTTGCGCCACGGCGACGGCCGTGGTCCACTCGCTCCGACGTTGGAGACGACCCGGGCGCGCACACCGCGCCGCGGTGATCGCGGGGGAGCGATGCCATGAAGGTGCTGCTGACAGTGGCGTTCGACGGCGACGCGGAGGACTTCTCGAAGGCGGCGCAGGCCGAGCTGTCGGACCTCGTGGCGCGTGGTGGAGCGCAGCGGGGCGCGCTCGACCTCCGGGCCGCCGGCGCCGACCTCGACCCGGTCCGCGAGCTGGACACCGAGCAGGACGCGTCGGCGATGGTGTCGCTCTGGGACGTCGACGAACCGGCGACGGCCCTCACGTTCGCGTTGCCCGACGGGAGCCGGCTGGTCGGCGCGTACGAGGTCGACGAGGTCGTGCAACGCGAG
>DATBBL010000223.1:0-10113 GCA_036271015.1 Acidimicrobiia bacterium | reverse complement strand
CGCTGAACCAGCTCACGATCACGCGTCAGGAGTTCCTCACGCTGCACAAGGAGCTGCTCTCGTCGCGGGCCACCGATCGCCTCCGGTACGAGGGCCTCGACGCCCGCCGGGTCGACCTCATCGTGGCCGGCTCGATGGTGCTGGCGACCGCCATGGAGCTGTTCGACCTGGACCGGCTCACCATCAGCGAATGGGCGCTCCGCGAAGGAATCGTGCTCGACGCGGTCGGGCGCCACGATCCCGCCGACTGGTCCGACGACCCGCACGCGATCCGCCGCAGCGCGGTCCTCGGCCTGGCCCGGCGGTGCAACTGGGCCGAGCCCCATGCCCGGCAGGTGGCGAAGCTCGCGCTCGATCTGTTCGACGTCACCCAGCCCGTGCACGGCCTCGGTGACGCCGACCGCGAGCTGCTCGAGTTCGCCGCACTGCTGCACGACATCGGCGAACACGTCGCCAGCAGCGGACACCACAAGCACGGCGCGTACCTCGTGCGCAACGGTCAGCTCCGGGGCTTCTCCCCCGCCGTGATCGAGCTGCTCGCCGCGGTCGTGCGCTGGCACCGGCGCGGCGAGCCGCGCGTGAGCGACGAGTTCCCGCTGCTCGACGCCGACGCGGTCGAGCGGGTGCGCGTCCTCGCCGCGCTCCTCCGGGTGGCCGACGGTCTCGACCGCAGCCGCAACCAGAACGTGTACGGGCTCGACGCGATGGTCACCCCGTCGCTGGTGCTCCTGCGCGTTCGGACCCTCGACGACGCCGAGCTCGAGGTCTGGGGCGCGCGCCGCAAACGCGCGCTCCTCGAGAAGGTGATCGACCGCGAGCTCGAGCTCACGACCCATCCTGCGATGGGCTGACCACGAAAGGCTGCTGCCATGCGGACCCTCCCCATCGGTGACGACCGGGTCGGCGCCTCGACGACGGGCGACGAGATCGTGGTGCGCTCGCCCTACGACGGCCACGAGATCGAGCGCGTGCCCGCGTGCGGCCGCGACGAGGTGGAGCGCGCGGTCGCGCACGCCGTGGCGGTGCACCGCGCCGGTCCGCTGCCCTCGTGGAAGCGGGCCGAGATCCTCGACCGCGCCGCGCGGCTGCTCGGGGAGCGGACCGAGGAGTTCGCCCGCATCATCGCCGACGAGGCCGCCAAGCCGATCAAGACCGCACGCGTCGAAGCCAACCGCGCGGTGTCGACGTTCACGTTCGCGGCGACCGAGGCACGGCGGTTGGCGGGTGAGATGGTGCCGCTGGAGGCGGCCGACGTGGGCGAGGGCAAGCTGGGCTTCACCCTGCGCGTCCCCGTCGGCGTGGTCGGCGCCATCAGCCCGTTCAACTTCCCGTTGAACCTGGTCGCGCACAAGCTGGCGCCCGCCATCGCCGCCGGGTGCCCGGTGGTGCTGAAGCCCGCCTCCCAGACGCCGTTGTCGGCCATCGCGCTGGCCGAGCTCCTGCTCGACGAGTGCGGCCTCCCCGCCGGCCATCTCAGCGTGGTCACCGGCGGCGGCGGCACCGTCGGCAACGCCATCGTCGACGACCCCGACATCGCGCTCATCACGTTCACCGGCTCACCGGAGGTCGGTTGGGGCATCCGGGCACGCGCACCGCACAAGAAGGTGGGCCTCGAGCTCGGCAACAACGCGCCGGTCATCGTCCAACCCGACGGCGACGTCACCACCGCGGCCACCAAGATCTCGGTGGCCGGTTTCAGCCACGCGGGGCAGTCGTGCATCTCGACCCAGCGCATCTACCTCCACGAGGAGATCGCCGACGCCTTCCTCGACGTGCTGGTCCCGAGGGTGGACGCGCTGGCGGTGGGCGACCCGCTCGACGAGGCCACCGACGTGTCGGCGCTGATCTCCTCGGGTGAGCGGGATCGGGTGGAGTCGTGGATCGACGAGGCGGTCGCCGGGGGGGCGAAGGTCGCGGCGGGCGGCACCGAGCGCAACGGCGTGCTCGCCCCGACGGTGCTCACGAACGTCCAGCCGGACATGAAGGTGTGCAGCCAGGAGGTGTTCGGACCGGTGGTGGCGGTCCAGACCTACACCGACGTCGACGACGCCTTCGACCTGGCCAACGAGACCCGCTACGGCCTCCAGGCCGCCATTTTCACCCGCGACCTGCCGCTCGCCCTGCGCGCCGCGCGCGAGCTCGACTTCGGCGGGGTGCTGGTGAACGAGGTGCCGACCTGGCGGGCGGACCAGATGCCGTACGGCGGTGTGCGCGACAGCGGCAACACCCGGGAAGGCCCCCACTACGCCGTCCACGAGATGACCGAGGCCCGGCTGGTGGTGCTCGCCTGATCGGGGCCTCGGTCGGGCGACCGCCGGTACGCTGACCCGACCGTGACGGACCAGCCGCCCGCGCTCCCCGACCGCCCGCCCCGTTCGCTGCTCGTGCACTTCGGGGTCGACAGCGCGGTCGCGTTCCTCGCCCTCTTCGTCCTCGGATTCTTCTTCGGGGTGCCCTGGGGCATCACCGCGGCGGTGGCGCTGGTCATCGGCGCGGTGGCCGCGCGGTTCACCCGTCGGGCGGAGGAGCGCGCCCTGGCCGCGCGGCGCGAGCAGACGGGTGGACCGTGAGCGCGGATTCACGCCCGATGCCGACCCCGGTGAGCGTGCATGCGCTCGCGCACCTCCCGAAGCCGCGCTACCGCGGTCTGTCGCACTTCTACGCGCTGTTCGTGGCGGTGGTCGCCGCGGTGGTGCTGGTGGCAACCGCGCCGGCCGGGCTCGCCACGTTCGCGGCCGCGGTCTACGCCACGACCCTGGTCGGGATGTTCGCAGCCAGCGCGCTCTACCACCGCGGCAACTGGTCACCGCCCGTCGCGCGCCGGTTGCTGCAGCTGGACCACACCGCGATCTTCCTGCTCATCGCGGGCACGTACACGCCGATCGCGCTGCTGGCGATGGACGGCCCCGAGCAAGTGGTCACCCTGTCGGCGGTCTGGCTGGTCGCGGCGGCCGGCATCGTGTTCGAGTGGATGCCGATCCCCGCGCCCCGGGGCTACGTCACCAGCGTGTACATGTTCCTCGGGTGGATCGGCGCGTTCGCGTTCGTCCCGCTCTACGACACCACCGGGTGGTTGGGCGTCGGTCTGGTCGCGGGCGGTGGCCTCGCGTACACGATCGGCGCCATCGTGCACGCCGCAAGGCGACCGGACCCCTGGCCCGAGACCTTCGGCTACCACGAGATCTTCCACATCTTCGTGATCCTGGCCGCGCTGCTGCACTACTGCGCCATCGCGTTCCTCGTGCTCCCGCTCGACTGACATGTCCCCGTCGCTCCCCTCCGCTCGCTCCGTCCCGACGGGCGACACGAGCGGAGCCCGCCCTCGCCCGAGCCGTGTCTGAGCACGAGCGGCACAACCGGGAGTTCTGGGACGCCGACGCCGACGACTACCAGGCCGAGCACGCGGACGCGCTGACTTCCACGCCGCGTGCGTGGGGCGTGTGGCGGATCCCCGATGTCGAGGTCGGCGCGGTCGGCGACGCCCGCGGGCTCGACGTGCTCGAGCTCGGGTGTGGTGGCGCACAGTGGTCCGTCGCGCTGGCCGCCGACGGCGCGCGTGTCGTCGCGCTCGACCAGTCGCGCGGGCAGCTCCGCCACGCGCGCGCCGCGGTCGAGGCGAGTGGCGTGTCCGTGCCCCTCCTGTGCGCGAGCGGCGAGGCGATCCCCTGCCGCGCCGGCAGCTTCGACCTCGTGTTCTGCGACCACGGCGCGATGTCGTTCTGCGAGCCCGAGCGGTCGGTGGCCGAGGTGGCCCGCGTGCTCCGTCGTGGTGGGCGCCTGGTGTTCGCGCACACCACGCCGTGGCCGTACCTCGCCTGGAGCCCGAAGCAGGAGCGGGTCACCCGGCGGTTGCGTCGTCCCTACTTCGGGATGCGGCGGTTCGACGACGGCGAGGGCGAAGGCACGATCGACTTCCAACTGCCGTACGGCGAGTGGATCCGCTGCTTCCGGCGCCACGCGCTCGTGGTCGACGACCTGATCGAGCTGCGCGCACCGAAGCATGCGAGCACGAGCTACCCCGACTTCGACCCGCGTTGGGCGCGGCGCTGGCCGGCGGAGCAGGTGTGGGTGGTGAGGAAGGCGTGAGCCGGGCTCAGCAGCGCGTGCCGACCCGGGGGACCCGCCGGCTGACGAGGTAACGGGTCACCGCGTCGTCGACGCACTGGTTGCCCTGGCCGAACGCGGTGTGCTGCTCGCCGTCGACGACGAGCAGGCGGCCCCGGTCGAGCTGCCGCGCCAGGGCCTCGGCCTGGACCAGCGGAGTGGCCGGGTCGCGGGTGGTGCCGACGACGAGGATCGGTGGTGCGCCGGCGGCGGTCAGGCGGCCGGGCGGCGGCTCGGGCGGCACCGGCCACACCGAGCACGGAAGGCTGTTGTTCACGATGAACGCGCCGATGCGGGGCGCGACCGCCACGGCTCGCTGCTCCAGCACGGTCGCGGCGGTGACGTCACCGACCACCGGGCCGTCGAGGCAGGTGACGGCCCAGAACGCGTCGAGCGCGTGGTCGTCGCGACCTTCGGCGTCGCGCCCGACGAACGCGTCCGCCAACCCCAGCAGCGTCGACGCGTCACCGTGCTCGGCCGCGTCGAGGGCGTCGGCGAGCTCCGGCCAGGCCGACCGGCCCTGGTACAGCAGCTGGAGGACCGCGGCGTCGAAGCGCGTCTGGTTCAGGCGTCGGCCGTCGGGCTCGCCCGCGGCCAGCGACGCGTGACCCGCCCGGGCGCGCAGCGCGTCGTACGCCTGGGCGGCATCACCGTCGTGGTGGAACGAGCATCCCGGGTGGCTCGAGCAGTCGGCGAGGAAGTCGTCGAGCGCGCGCTCGAAGCCACGCGCCTGGCCGAGCGTGACCTGGGTCGCGTCGAGGGTCGGGTCGACCGGGCCGTCGAGCACAAAGGTACGCACGTGGTCGGGGTACGCGTCGGCGTAGCTGGCGCCGAGGAAGGTGCCGTAGGAATACCCGACGAACGACAACCGATCCTCGCCCAGCGCGACGCGGAGCCGTTCGAGGTCCTGCACGGTGTCGGCGGTCGACACGTGCGGGAGCAGGTCGCCGCTCCGCGCCTCGCACGCCTGCGCCAACGCGGTCACCCCGTCGACCAGTCCGGTCCGCTCGGCGCTGCTGGCGGGCTGGAACGACTGGTCGAAGAGCCCGTCGAGCGAGTCCTCGCACCGGATCGGGCTGCTGCGGCCCACGCCGCGCGGGTCGAAGCTCACGAGATCGAAACGGTCGCGCAGCGTGGCCGGCATGGTCGACGCGATCCCGGTGAGGAAGGACACGCCCGGCGCACCCGGGCCACCGGGATTGAACACAAGCGAGCCGATGCGGTGTCGCGGGTCGCGCGCCCGCTTCCGGATCACCGCCAGGTCGATGGTCGGCCCGGCGGGCGCCGCGGGGTCGAGCGGCACGGGCAGCGTCCCGCACTGGAATCCACCGTCGCACGCGTGCCAGGCGATGGCGGTCGCCGCAGGCTCGGCGGCGCTCCCGATCCCGGGCCCGAGCGCCACGGTGAGGCACGTCACGAGGAGCAGCGCGCAGACGCGCGCGGTCCGGACGGGTGGCATCGCGCCAGGATGCCTCACGCGGTCGGCCGAACTAGATCGGCGGCACCAGACCGTCAGAAGCGGGGACCACGCCCAGGGTGGCCGACGGTTGGGCCCCGTAGTCCTCCGCCGGTCGCGCCGGACCGAAGAGATGACCTTGGGCCATCTCGCACTCGAGCGCCCGCAAGGACGCGAACTGCTCGAGCGTCTCGACGCCCTCGGCGATCGCGCCGAGGCCCAACGAGTGGGCGAGGTCCACGATCGCGCTGCAGATGGCGTCGCTGTCGCGGTCCCGACCGAGGTCGGAGACGAACGTGGAGGCGATCTTGATCGCGTCGATCGGGAACTGCTTGAGCGAGACGAGCGACGACGTGCCGGTCCCGAAGTCGTCGATCACCAGCCGAACCCCGATCTCGCGGAGCTGCCGCAACGTGATGTCGCTCGCGTCACGGTCGCCGAGCAGCGTGGCCTCGGTGACCTCGAGCCACACCGAACCCGGCGCGAGTCCGGTGTCACCGATGATCCGCTTCACCTGCGCGGGCAGGGTCGGCTCGCCGAACTGACGGGCGGAGAGGTTGAGGTTGAGCTTCAGCGTCGCCCCGGCGCCACGGTGCCACTCCGCCATCTGCCGGCACGCCTGCTCGATCGTCCAGTTGCCGACGGGCACGATCACGCCGGTCTGCTCGGCATCGGGGAGGAACTCCAGCGGGAGCATGAGCCCGTGCTCCGGGTGCTCCCAGCGCACGAGCGCCTCGAAGCCGGCCACCCGACCGGTAGCGCAGCTGACGATCGGCAGGTAGTGCAGCCGCAGCTCGTCGCGTGCCATCGCCGTCGCCAGCTCGCCCTCGTTGACCGTGGTCGACGCCGGCGCCTCGCTGATCTCGATGCGCGCCCCGCCGAGGGACCGGGCGTGGTTGCCGGCCTTGATGGCGCGGCGCAGGACGCTCTCGGGCCGCTCGTCGAGGTGGCTGGCGAGCGCGACACCGATGCTGGCCGTCACCTCGGCCACGCCCGCGAGGACGACCGACGGGTGGGCGACGCCCATCGCGATGCGCTCGGCCAGCGACTCGGCGGCCGGACGGTCGGGGACGTCACGGCACACGAGCACGAACCGCTCGCGGTTCACGTGGGCGACGACGTCGCGGGGCCGGGTGACCGTCCGCAGCCGCTGGGTGATCGCCTCGAGCAGGTGGGCGCCGGCGGCGTAGCCAAGACGTTCCTGGACGAAGTTCAGATTGTCGAGCTCCACCGACACCACCGCCAGGCGGCCCAGGTTCACGTCCCCGAGGGTGAGCCAGGTGCGCAGCCGGTCGAGGTCGAGGACGGGGATCCGAGCGGGGGCGGGATCGCGCTCGCTGCCGGTCGGCGCGGTCCGGCGCCCCTCCGACCCGATCGGGCGCACGGGCGGCGAGGTCACGAACGGGTCGCCGGCCGCGGGGACCTCGACCGGCTCGGGCGCCCCGGCCGGGAACGGCTCCGGGACGAGCGCCTCCTCGACCCGCGCCTCTCCGACCAGCGCCTCGCCGACCAGCGCCTCCTCGACGAGCGCCTTCTCTACCAACGCGTCGCCGACGAGCGCGTCGTCCACCCGCGCTTCGTCGACCAGGCGCTCTCCCACGAGCAGGCGCTCTTCCACGACCGGTCTCTCCACGACCGGGCTCTCCACCACCGGCGGGTCGAGGAGCCGGGCGACGAGGTCGGCGGCGCGACGCGCCCGTCGTCCCGCCCGCCACGCCAGCGCGGTCGCCACCACGGCCACGACCGCGGCGACCGCGGCGACGATCACCAAGGAGTTCCCCACGGTCCCTTGTCGGAGCGGCGGGCGCCGGGCTTGAGCGCAGGTGTGAGTTGACGCGCCGTTGACGACCGGGGGATCGCGAGCGGAACTTGCCCCACCACCCTGTGGGCATTGCCAGGTAGCCGCCCCTACCCGGCACGTCGGGGGTGGGTCCCCGCCTTACCCCCGGTGGTGACCGGGCTCGTCCTGCCCGCGAGCCCGGTCACCAACTTCCATGCCCGAGCCTCCCGGTCCTCCGCCACCGCCGACCCCGGTGACGGCGCTTGGTAGCGTCGCGCCGAGCCATCGCCGGGCCCGGAGGACTCCTTGGCCGACGTCATGTCGAACGCGACCACGGCGACGGATCCCCCGTCGGCGGTCGCCCGCGGCCTGCGCGCGTACGGGCCCTCGGTCCTGGTCGCGGTGCTGTGCGCCGCCGCCGCCGAATGGACGTGGTGGCTGCACCCGCACGGACTGCTCGAGGGTGCGGCCGCGCCGACGGCCGGCGTGCTCCTCGGCGTCCTGCTCCTCCTGGTGCCGCGGCGCTGGCCCGGCCCGGTCTTCGCGGCCGCGCTCGCCGTCGGCCTCGTCGCGGCGCGCCACCATGCCGGCGCCGAGCTCGTCGTCGGCCGCGCGCTGGCCACGGTCGCGGCCGCGCTCGTGGCCGCGTTGCTGCTCCGCTGGTACGCCGCGGGTGCGTTCCGGTTGCAGCGCGTACGCGAGCTGTGCGCGCTGGCGGCCGCCGCCGCGGTGGGTGGCGTGGTCGGCGCGGCGGTCGAGACCGTCGCGCGCGCAGTCGGGAACGGCTCGAGCGTCGACGTCCTCTGGCGCGAGGCGTGGCCGAACGCAGCGGCGATCGCGATCGGCATGGTCGTCGTCAGCGCGGCCATGTTGACCGCGACGGCACCGGCGCCCCGTTCGCGGGTCCGCGGCAACGCGCTCGAAGGGGTGGCCCTCGCGATCGCGGTCATCGCGGTGAGCGTGTTCGCCCTCGGTCGCTGGAACGATGCGCTCGCGTTCTCCGCCACCTTGCTGCTCGTGTGGGCCGCGCTGCGCTTCGGCCCACGCGGCGTGGCGTGGTCGGGCATCGTGATGGTGGCCGCCGCCGACTGGGCCGCGGCGCGCGCGGCCGGGCCCTTCACCAACATGATCGTCGCGCGCGACGCGGAGACGGTCCTGCAGGTGTTCGTCGCCATCACGTTCTTCGCCATGCTGGGCCTGGCCCTGGCGCTCGACGAGCGTGACCACGCCGAGGCGGCGCGGGCCGCCGCCACCGAGCGGTTCCGCCGCACCTTCCACGACTCCCCCGTCCCCATGGCGGTGACCAGCCTCGACGGGCGGATCGTCGAGACCAACCGGGCGCTGTGCGCGCTGCTCGGCCAGGCCGACCACCGGCTCGTCGGCACCAACCTGCGCTCCTACCGGCCCGAGGACACCGGCGAGCACGAGGTCATCCGCCCCGGGACGGCCGTGGCCGGCGAGCCGAGCGAGACCCGGCTGGTCGACGCCCGGGGCGAGTCGGTGTGGGTGGAGATCAGCGAGTCGCGTCTGCGCCGCCTCGACGCGCCGGCCGAGCTCCAGGTGGTCGTGCTGCGCAACGTGACCGAACGGAAGACGCTGCAGCAGCAGCTGTTCCACGCGCAGAAGATGGAGTCGGTCGGCCGCCTCGCCGGTGGCATCGCGCACGACTTCAACAACGTGCTCGCGGTGATGCGCGGACAGGTCGAGCTGCTGCAGGACGACCTCGAGGTCCTCGAGTCGGCGCGCCGGCGCATCGACTCGGTGCAGCGCGCCACCGACCGCGCCGCCGCGCTGACCGACGACCTCATGGCCTTCAGCCGGCAGCGGGTCGACGAGCCCGAGCCGTTCGACGTCCACGAGCTGCTGCTCGGTCTTCAGGAGCTGCTCCATCAGGTGCTCGGTGCCGGCGTCACGCTCGAGCTCGAGCTCGACGCGGCGCCCGCCACCCTGGTCGCCGACCCGAACCGCCTCGAGCAAGCGGTACTCAACCTGGTCGTGAACGCACGCGACGCGATGCCGTCGGGTGGGCGGGTCACCATCGCCACCCGCACCGAACCGGCACCGTCGTGCGCGCTCGTCCTCACCGTGAGCGACACCGGCGCCGGGATGGACGAAGCGACCCGGGCGCGGATCTTCGAGCCGTTCTTCACCACCAAGCCGCCGGGCTTCGGCACCGGCCTCGGGCTCTCCACCACCGACGACATCGTGCGCGGCGCCGGCGGCACCATCCAGGTCCAGAGCCGGCGCGGGCACGGCACCGTGTTCACCCTCACCTTCCCCGGGCTGCTCTCGAGCGTCCACGCCGACGCCGACGCCAACGCCGACGTGCTCGACCTGACCGCCGAGCACGGTGACGACGCCCCGACCGTGCTGGTCGTGGACGACGAGTCCGACGTGCGGTCGCTGGTCGCCGAGATCCTGCGCGGGTCGGGCTACCGCGTCATCGCCGCCCCCGACGGTGACGCCGCCATCGCACTGCTCGAACGGGCGCAGCCGCGCGTCGACTTGCTCGTGACCGACGTCGTCATGCCGGTGATGAGCGGCACCGACCTCGCCGCGCGCGTGATCGACCGCTCCCCCTCGACGCGCGTGCTGTTCGTCTCCGGCTTCGTGCCCGCCGGCTCACCGTCGCTGCGCGGCGCGCCGCTCGTCGCCAAGCCGCTCCGCCGCGCCGAGCTCCTCGACGCGGTCCACACCGTGCTCGACGGCGCCGCCTGAGCCACGCCTCCCGACGGACGTTGCGTCACTCGACCGCGATATACGCCGCGTACTG
>DATBBL010000222.1:0-5514 GCA_036271015.1 Acidimicrobiia bacterium | reverse complement strand
GAAGGTGACGGCGACGACCACGAACGCGTAGACCACGATCTGGCGCACCGCGGTGGGGATGCCCTTCGCCACCGGCAGCATCGGGATGCCGGCGGCCTTGTAGTCGTCGAAGTACTTCAGCGACAGCGCCCAGAAGTGCGGCGGGGTCCAGAAGAACACGATGGCGAAGAGGATCCACGCGGGAGCGGCCAGGCTGCCGGTGACCGCGGCCCACCCGACGAGCACCGGCACCGCGCCGGCCGCGCCGCCGATCACGATGTTCTGGGGACTCCGGGGCTTCAGCCAGATCGTGTAGACGAACACGTAGAACAACATGGCGCTCACCGCGAGCGCCGCCGAGAGCAGGTTGACCGTCGACCACAGCAGCGCAAACGCGAGGGCTTCGAGCACCAACCCGAAGACCAGGGCGCCCTCGGGGTTGACGTCGCCGTGGGGGAGCGGCCGGTGCGCGGTACGCCGCATCATCTGGTCGCGGTCGCGCTCGATCCAGCAGTTGATGGTGTTGGCGCCGCCCGCGGCGAGCGCACCACCGATCAGGACCTCGAGGACGAGGGAGAGCGGTGGCATCTTGCCCGCGGCCAGGATCATGGACGGCAGCGTGGTGACGAGCAGCAGCTCGATGACACGGGGCTTGGTGAGGTGGAAGTAGGCGAGGGCGGTGGTACCCGCCCGGCGTGTCCGCCCCATGGTGGGGGACGACGATTCCGTCCGGGCCTGCGTCACGAGGGGCGCGTGGCGCCCGGCAACCTCGGAGGAATCGGCCACTCGGCCGAATCTAGCCGCCGCCCCCGGACCGCCACGAAGCAGGTGGAGGCACGACGGCGGCGGGTCGCGGGCCCGGCGGTAACCTCCGGTCATGGCACCACGCGCCACCGAGCGCACCGACGATTCGAAGCAGTCGATCCGCATGACCGCCGACCGGCTCCTGGTGCTGCCGACCGACGACGTCGGCGACCGCAAGAGCCGGGGCGGCATCCTCATCCCCGCCACCGCCAACCTCAACCGCCGGCTCATGTGGGCGGAAGTCGTGGCGGTCGGGCCGACGGTTCGGAACCTGGAGGACGGCGATCGCGTGCTGTTCGCCCCCGATGCCGGCTTCGAGGTCGAGATCCGCGGCGAGGAGTACCTGATCCTGCGCGAGCGCGACATCCACGCGGTGGCGTCGACGCGCGAGGACGGCCAGACCGGGCTCTACCTGTAGCCGGGCGCCGCGGCCCGGCCCGGTCACTTCTTGCGGCCGAGCTTCACCGGAACCGCGGCCGGATGCGCGACGGGCGGCAACGCGCCCGCCGCCTTGCGCCGCTGCTCGAGATAGGCGACGACCTGCTTGTGCAGGCGCTTCCCGAGCATCTTGCGCAGCTCGACCGACATCGACTGGTACACCGGCTCGGTGGCCGTGTAGGCCGCGGGCTGCTCGGTGCACCACCAGCCGAAGTCCTCGCCCCCCTCACCCCAACCGTCGCGTCCGAACTCGGTCAGGCGGGAGATCACGCTGCCGTCATCCTGCTCGTCGTCGATGCGCCGCAGCGGCACCTGCCAGCACACCTCGGGCTTGTACTCGCTGAAGTGCTTCCCCCGGTTGAGCGCATGCAGGTGCAACGCGCAGCCGGCCCCGGCGGGGAAGTCAAGCCGGTTCAGGAAGATGCAGGCGTCCTTGTGGATGGTCGTCTTCCACTCCGGCCCTTCGCCCTCGTCCTCGACGACCTTCTCGTAGATGCCCTTCTTCTTCGCCACTTTGGCGAACTGCCACTCGTCGGCGCTGAGCTCCTTCGCCACCTTCACCACGTGCTCACGGTCGGCCTTGTCGGAGAAGTGCGCCCCGTAGGTGCAGCAGCCGTGCCCGAGCTCGGGGGTCGGTGCGGTCCAGATGCCCTGGCAGCCGCAGCCGAAGATGCACCGGTACGACGACATGAGGAAGGTCACGTCGATCTGCCAGATGCGTCCCTCCTCGACCGGGTCGTCGAAGGTAACCCACTCGCGCGCGGGGCCGGCCGGGGTGCGGTCACGTCTGCTCATGATGTGCGAGCGTAGCGACGGCCGACCCCGCGTCAGGGACTCTCGCGCACCTTTTCGTCGTAGTCTCGGGTGATCGACGACTCGCGCGCGCTCCTTGCCGACCTGCAATCGGTCCTCGGGCCCGATCGGGCGCGTGCCGAGCCGCTCGAGCTGGCGCTCTACGCGCGCGACGCCGGCGTGGCACGCGGCCGCGCCGCCGTCGTCTGCTTCCCCGAGACCGGCGCGCAGGTCGCCGACGCGGTACGCGTGGCGGCGCGCCACGACCGGCCGTTCGTGGCCCGGGGGAGCGGTACCGGGCTCGCCGGCGGCGCGACCCCGGTCGACGACCCCCTCGTGATCGTCACCACGCGGCTCAACCGCGTGCTCGAGGTCGACGCCGAGGAGCGGTACGCGTGGGTGGAGCCGGGCGTGCTGAACCTCGATCTCAGCCGCGAGGTGGCGCACCTCGGGTTGCACTACGCACCCGACCCGTCGTCGCAACAGGCGTGCACCATCGGCGGCAACGTGGCCACCAACGCCGGTGGCCCGCACTGCCTGGCGTCCGGGGTGACCGCCACCCACGTGCTGGCGTTGGAGGTGGTGCTGGCCGACGGCTCGGTGGCGATGCTGGGCGGCCTCGCCCCCGACCACCCCGGCCTCGACCTGCGTGGGTGCTTCGTGGGCTCCGAGGGGACCATGGGCATCGCCACCCGCATCGCGGTGCGGCTCACCCCTGACCCGCCGGTCGTACGCACGCTGTTGCTCGACTTCACCTCGATCGAGGACGCCGCCGCGACCGTCAGCGGCATCATCGCCGCCGGCATCGTGCCCGCGGCCCTGGAGATGATGGACGCCGAGATCACGCGCGCGGTGGAGGCCTACGTGGGCGCGGGCTACCCGCGCGACGCGGCCGCGGTGTTGCTGGTGGAGCTCGACGGGCTCGACGGCGGGGTGGCGCACCAGGTCGACGCGGTCGAGCGCGTGGGACTGGAGCACGGGGCCCGGACGGTCCGGATCGCCGCCGACGACGCCGAGCGGGCACTGCTCTGGAAGGGCCGCAAGTCGGCGTTCGGGGCCATCGCCCGCATCGCGCCCGACTACTACCTCCATGACGCAGTGGTCCCGCGCACGAAGCTGGTCGAGGTCCTGCGCCAGGTGTACGCGATCGCGCACGAGCAGCGGCTCACGATGATGAACGTGTTCCACGCGGGCGACGGCAACCTGCACCCGCTGATCGTGTTCGACGCGCGCGAGCCGGGCGTGTGGGAGCGCGTGCACCGCGCGGGTGACGAGATCCTGGCGGCATGCGTCGCGGCCGGTGGCGTGCTCTCGGGGGAGCACGGCATCGGTTTGGAGAAGCGAGAGGCCATGCCCCTGGTGTTCAGCGCCGACGACCTCGACGCCCAGGCGCGGCTTCGTGACGCGTTCGACCCGTCGGGCCGGGCCAACCCCAGGAAGGTGCTGCCACGCGGCAGCCGGTGCGGCGAGCTCCAGCGCGTCCCCGAGGGCGCGTGGATCTGATGCCCACGGTCACCGAGGTCGACGAGCTCTGCGAGGCGGTGGCCCGGGCCGGGACCGTCGCGGCCGTCGGCAGCCGCACCCACTGGGAGGTGGGCGGGCCCGCCCCGGCCGGCGACGACGTGACCCTGGTCCACGCGCCGGCCGGCATCGTCACCTACGACCCGGCCGACCTCACCGTCACCGTCGCGGCCGGCACCCGCAGCGACGAGCTCGCCGCGGTCCTCGCCGCCGAGGGCCAGGAGTCCGTGCTCGATCCGCGCGACCCGGCTGCCACCGTCGGCGGGTTGCTGGCGACGGGGCTGTCCGGCCCCCGGCGCCTCCGGCACGGGCCGCTGCGCGACCGCGTCTTGGAGGTGCGCTTCGTCACCGCCGACGGACGCGTGGTGAAGGGCGGCGGGCCGACGGTCAAGAACGTGAGCGGCTTCGACCTGCCCCGCCTGCTCGTCGGCTCGTTCGGTCGCGTCGGCGTGCTCGTGCAGGTCACGCTACGGTGCCAGCCCCTCCCGGCTCGCGCCGAGTGGTTCGTCACCACCGCCGATCCGTTCGCGCTGCGACGCGAGCTCTACCGACCCTCGTGCCTGCTGTGGGACGGCAGCCGCACCCACGTCCTGCTCGAGGGGGTCGCGGCCGACGTCGCCGCCGAGCGCGCGCGCGTCGACGGCGCCGAGGCCGCGACCGCGCCGGCGCTGCCCGTCGGGCCCCATCGGGGTCGCATCTCGGTGCGGCCGTCGGCGCTGCGCGAGCTCGCTCCCGCGCTCGACACGGTCGGCGCACGGTGGGCGGCGGAGGTCGGCGTCGGCACCGTGCACGTGGCGACCGACGACGAGACCGCCCTGGCCGGCGCGCGCGTGGCGGCGGTCGCCGCGGGCGGCTGGCTGCTGCGCGAGGCCGGTGCGCCCGGTCTCGACGGCTTCGGCGGCACGCTGCCGAATGCGAAGTTGATGGGTCGCGTCCTCGACGCGTTCGATCCCGGAAGCAAGCTGTCGCCCGGTCGGCTGCCCGTGGAGGTGGCCGGTGGTTGACGCCGTGATCGCGCCGGCGGCGCGGGGGGCGCGCGCCGGTGTCCTGCCGGTCGACGAGGACGAGCTGGTCGCGTGCGTCGCCTGCGGGCTCTGCCTGCCGCACTGCCCGACCTACCGCGTCAGCGGGCTGGAGCGCCTGTCGCCGCGCGGGCGGATCGCCGCCATGCGGGCGGTCGAGCTCGACCACGCCCCGCTCGACGCGGCGTTCCGCGACACCATCGAGACCTGCGTCCAGTGCCGCGGCTGCGAGGCCGCGTGCCCGTCGACGGTGCCGTTCGGTCATCTCATCGAGGGCGCCAACGAGGCGTTGGCAGCCCACCCGGCGCCCGCCGCCGACACCCGCCGGACCGCGCGCCGACTGGCGGAGT
Organism: Acidimicrobiia bacterium; assembly: GCA_036271015.1. Lineage (GTDB taxonomy): Bacteria > Actinomycetota > Acidimicrobiia > IMCC26256 > DASPTH01 > DASUAS01. Next base: position 608 of record DATBBL010000222.1, on the reverse strand, counting down.
GGTTCGGGTTCACGCTCGTGCTCCCGCGCCACCGCCTCCTCCTCACCGCGACCTGGGTGCTCCTCGTGGCCCAGCGCCTGCACCTGGTGCCCCGCCGCCTCGGCCTCCCCGAGCTGTCCGCCCACTCGCTGCGGACCCCGCTCGTGGCCGACGACCCGCCCGCGGACGTGTACCTCTTCCCGGGCTGCGTGATGGACGCGTGGCAGCGCGACGTGCACCGCGACGCGCTCGAGGTGATGCGCGCCGCGGGCGCGCAGGTCGGGCTGCCTGGTCCCGGTGGTGACTGCTGCGGCGCGCTCCACACCCACGCCGGTCGCATCGCGCAGGCCCGCCGCCTGGCGCGACGGGTGATGGCGTCGATGCGGGGCACCGCGCCGGTCGTCGTCGACAGCGCGGGTTGCGGCGCGGCGATGAAGGACTACGGGCGGCTGCTCGACACTCCGGAAGCGCACGCGTTCGCGAGCCGCGTGCGCGACTTCTCCGAGTGGCTCGCCGCGCGACCGTTGCCGAGGATGCGCCCGACCGGAACCCGGGTCGTGGTGCAGGACCCGTGTCACCTTCGGCACGTACAGAAGGTGCACGGCGCAGTTCGCCAAGTGCTGGAGCCC
>DATBBL010000221.1:0-14147 GCA_036271015.1 Acidimicrobiia bacterium | reverse complement strand
CCCGTTCGGCATGACCGGGGCCCGCATCATGACCACCCTGCTCAACGGTCTCGACGACGCCGGCGCCCGCTACGGCCTCGAGAGCATGTGCGTCGGGGGCGGCCAGGGCATGGCCATGGTCGTCGAACGCCTCACCTGATCCCGCACCCCGCCCGTTCTCACGCGCCGTTCGCCGCATCCGGTGAATTCCGCGCAAGAACGGCGGCGACCGGGCGGAACGCGCCGGCCGGATCGGCGTCGAGCATGGTCTTGGTGTCGCGGAAGACGGTCCAGCGCGCTGCAACGAGCTCGTTCTGTCGCGCACGATCGTCGTCGAACACGCGACGAATGGAGTGGGGCACGAAGCCGTCGAACTCCACCGGAACCTTCACGTCGGGCCGGGCGAGGTCGAGGGAGCGGCGCCGCCCACCCACCTGGACGCGGTGGTTCACCCGCGGCGGCGGCACTCCGAGGTCGTGGACGATGCGGAGGACTCGAGCCGCCAGGGGTTCGCGGCACGCTCGAGCTCCGGCCGGCGCGCCGCCAGGAGCTCGAGCGCGACCGCGCACCCTCTCCGTCGGGGTGTCCAGAGCTCGCGCGCGCGTGCCTCGAGGCGCCTCACGCTGACGAGTCCCTGGACGATCGCGGTGTCCAGGACGTCTTCGAAGGTGTGCGCCGGCATCGCACCCCCGAGGTCGATGACGGTGCGAGCGGGTGCCGTGGCCGGGATGCCGTCGACGGTCGTGCGATCGGCCGCCGGCAACGCGATCGAGGTGTGGACCACCGCGGGAAGCGCCAGTCGCGACGGCCGGGCGGCCGTCACCTCCTGCTCCAACGGCGGCGCGACCAAGCCGAAGAGCGCGCCGGCAGTCATGCCCGATCCGACGCCCTTCGTCACCAGGGTGAGGCCCATCGCGACCTGACGCCAGTCGACGGGACGGGCGATCGACGACCGATACACGCGAGGAAGCACCTCCTCCCACTGCCCTCGATCGACCCGCCGCCGGATCGATGATCGGGCGTAGCCCACCCCTACCGCTTGGCGGAGGAGGAACACGCCGTGCTGCCGGCGCGCCAGCCGGCGGAGTCGTTCTTCGTGAGCGGACACGGCACTTCCCCGGATCGTGAAGCGGTCGAGGAAGCGAGCCGAGTGTCGCGCGGGGGTGCGACAGTCATCGTCCCTCGCCGTTCACACGCGTTCTTGATCGCATGCGACAAAGAGCGCGCAAGATTGGCGCACCTGGGACCAGGACCCTACGCGACCGCGCCTACAGGTCGAACGCAGGATTGAGGCACTGCACCACCTCGGCCGGCGGTGCGTCGAAGGCCTTCTTGTAGTCGCCGATCCCCGCCTGCACGGTGGCCTTCGAATAGAGCACCTGGACGACGGTGGAGTCGGTCGTGCCCTCGATCGGGTAGGTGCCCACCAGTTGCACGCCGGGCACGTCGAGCTTCAGCGAGGTGAGCTGGCCCCGGATCGACGCGAGCATCTGCTTGGCCTCGAAGCGCGCCTGCTCCGGCGTCGTGCGACCGGCCGCGCTGGACGGCGGCGGGCTGGGCACGGTCGTGGAGGTCGTGGTCGTCGTCGTCGTCGTCGAGCTGGTCGAGCTGGTCGACGTGGAGGATGTCGGCGCTTCGGTGGGCGGGGCGGAACACGTGGGCGTGCCCGTCGGGTGCTCCCCCACCGCACCGTTGTTGATCGCCCAGGTGACGAGGAGGTTCTTGCCCGGCGTGTAGTTCACGACGAACCGCTCGTCGGCCGGCACTCCGCGGTTGCTCGGGCCCACCCGCTGCTCCAGCTTGGCCTGGACCTTCGCCGCCTTCTCCTCGTCGGGGGTGGTCGTCGGCGGCGGCTTCGACGTGGTGGGCGGCGGCTTCGTGGTGGTGGGCGCCACCGTCGTGGGCGCGACGGTCGTCAGCGGCGGCGCGGTGGTCGGCGGCTGGGTGGGCGGGGCGGTCGTGGGCGGCGGCGGCACCACGGTGATGGTGGGCGGCGGCTTGGTGCTGGTGGTGGTGAGCGGCGGTTTGGTGCTCGTGGTGGTGAGCGGCACCGTCGTCGACGTGGCCGGCGCGATCGAGGTGCTCGGAGGCTGCGTGGGCACCGCCACGTTGTTGCTCGACGAGTCGTCGCGCAGGGCGAGGAATCCCACCAAGCCGATGATCCAGAGCGCGAGCACACCGCCGGCGACGATCCGGGCCGCGGTCACGTACTGCGATCCGGACTTCTCCCCGTGCGACCGGCGGATCAGGTCGGCCGCGCGCGCCGCGAGCACGAACGCGATGATCGTGCCGATCAGCGGGACGACGATGCTGACGACCGCCCACACCAACGCGGCGACCGCGAACGGCTCGACACGCGGTGCCCGGCCCCACCCGCCGGCGCCCCCCGACCCACCTGCACCGGTCGGCTCCGGCTCGGGCCCGACCGGCACCGCGCTGGTTGCGTCCGGATCCCAGGCGTTCGGATCCTCCGGCGGCTCCTGGGCGGACATCCGGGGAACACTACCGACAACCAGGTCGAATTTGGTGTCCCCTCGGTAGGCTGCTCGTCATGGCGATTGCGTCGATGCCGATCACCGGGGACCCCGCCGCCGACGAGCTTCTCGTCACCGATCCGCTCGCGCTCGTGATCGGCATGCTCCTCGATCAGCAGGTGCCCATGGAGTGGGCGTTCAAGGGACCGTCGACGCTGCGCGACCGGCTCGGTGGGCTCGACGCCACCAAGATCGCGGCGATGCCGCCCGAGGAGCTCGAAGCGGTGTTCAGGGCGAAGCCCGCGCTGCACCGCTACCCCGGCTCGATGGCCAAGCGCACCCACGCGCTGTGCGTGCACCTCGTCGACGAGTACGACGGCGACGCGGCCAAGCTCTGGACGGGAGTCGACGACCCGCAGGTGCTGTTCGACCGCATCCGCGCCCTCCCCGGGTACGGCGAGGAGAAGGCCAAGATCTTCCTCGCCATCCTCGGCAAGCGGCTCAAGGTCGCGCCCGAGGGCTGGGAGGCGTGCGCGGTGCCGTTCTCCGACTCGGAGCCGCGCTCGGTGGCCGACATCGACTCGCCGGAGAACCTCCAGCGTGTGCGCGCGTGGAAGCAGGCCCAGAAGGCGAAGGGCAAGACCAAGGCCCAGTAGCCCGGCCCCCGCCCCGCCACGCGGGCGCTAGTGCGTGGGCGCCAACGACGCCTGCAGGTGGCGACGCACCGCGGCGCAGTCGCCGGCGGGCGGTTCCCGATCCCACTCGTGGTTCACCTCGGTGGCCAGCGCGGGAACCTGCCACGCCGACGCCCCTGCCTGGATCACCCCTTCGGTCAACGACCACCCGTCGTGCTCCTGCACGGGACGGCCCTCGAGCACGCGCTCGACGACCGCGGCCGTCGACGCGTCGTCGAGCATGCCACCGTGGAACCCCGGCACGACCGTGAAGGGGATGCCGATCCGCTGTGGTGCGGGTGCGCTGACGGCGGTGTCGAGCGGGAGGACGGCGGCCTGGCGCACGCCCGGCAACGGGCACGACATCAGGTCGTTGAAGGCGGGCGCGTCGTCGACGATCGAGCGCAGGAACGGCGTGTCCGGCGTGACCTCCACCGGCGAGAGGCCGCCGAGCGCCCACGACAGGCCCTCCATCTCGAGCTTGCCGAAGACGCCCCACCCCTCGCCGTCGGCGCGCGGGTAGTAGACGCGGCCCGGCTCCACGAGCGGGCTCACGACCACGAGGTTGCGCACCGGTGCGTGGGGCGTCGCCGCGACATAGGCCTTGGCGAGCAGCGCACCCTCGCTCTCGGCCACCAGCGTGATCGGTTCGTCGGTGTCGCGGTGGTACGCGTCGACCTGCCGGCGCAGCTCCCCCACGAGCGCGCGGATCGAGCGGTGCGTGTCGTCGCGCCCGTACGGGAGCGGTCGATCGTCGGCGAGCCCGCGGTACGAGAACCGGCGTTGCGGCACCGCGAGATGGACCGACTGCGACGCGAGCCCGTCCCACTGGGTGTTGAACCCGGTGACGACCATCAGTGGGGTCGTCGTCGCCGCGACCGCCGCCGGGGCCCACTCGGTCGCCGCACCCGCCGGCGGCTCGACCAGTCGCGTCACGGGGTGGCTCGACAGCACGAACCCCGCGACCGTGCCCACGATCACCAGCGCGAACACCCCGGCCACACCGAGCGGCACCACCGGCACCCGCAGGCGCGTCCTCGACCCGAGCACGACCGCGCGCACCAACCGCACCCACAGCCACGCGTTCACCAGCCCCGCCACCGCCGCCACCGGCAACCGCCAGACCGCCGGGCAGGTGCTCAACACGCTCCCGAAGCCGGTGATGGCCACGAAGGTGAGGACGACGAACCCGGTGACCGGCCACGACACCGGCCCCCGCCACCAGCTCGAACGGATCGCCCCGCCGGCGACGAGCACCGCCAGCATCAACACGACCGGGACCGCGACGAAGAACAGCCACGACAGCGACACGACCGCCATGGCGAACATCAAGCCGACCCACGGCGCGAGCAACAACGACACCACGACGACATAGATCGAGCTGCGCCGCGCGGTGACCGCCAGTGGCTCGGGGACGACGTCGCGCGGCCACGCGGCGCGTACGAGCACCGTGAGCAGCACCGACCGGAGCAGGAGCACGAGGAGCAGCTCGAACGCGAAGCCGAACCAGCTCTCGTGGTAGACGACGAGCCACCGGAGGTCGTGAAAGAGGTCGAACGGTGGGGGCGCCGACGCCTGCGTCGCGAGGGCCACGCTCGACGCCGACAGCAGCGAGGAGACGAGCAGCGTCTCACCCATCGCGACCCCGACGCAGACCGCGACGAGCCACCTTCGACCGCGGAGCCGGTCGAGCGCCCGCGACATCGAGCTACGACGCAGCATCGCCCCGGAGCTCGGCCAGCACCGCGGCCGCGGTGCGCTTCCCGGAGAACAGCGCCCCCTGGATCGCGGCGGTGTCACGATGGTCGCCGCACACGAAGCGGCCCGCACCGAGACGCACGGCCCGGCGCGCCGAGAACCCCGGCCGCTGATCGGGATGCCCGTGGGCGATCCGATACGTTCGAAGGTGCTCCCACTCGTCCACCTCGGCGCCGAACCAGTCGCGCATCTGACGACGGACATCGAGCTCGAGCCCGTCGCGCTCGATCGTGCCGATGACCTGCGTCGCGATCAAGGCGCGACCCGGGGGTGCGTACGTGGGGGCGACGTTGCTCATGACCGCGACGTCGTTCGCGGGTCCGGAGCGGTCGGCGTCGAGCATGACCAGGGACTCCGGGCGAGGGGCGCGATCGGCGCCGAAGTACACGCACGCGACCGGGCGGGAGCCGGGGTCGGGGAGATCGAGCAGCTCCGCCGCGGTCGGACCGTCGGTCGCCACGACCAGTGCGTGGGCCCGCACCGGTTCGCCCCCGTCGACCACCGCGGTGGTGCCCTCCAGCGCCGCGACCGGCGCGCCGAGCTGCACGACCCCTTCGGGCAGGTCGGCAGCGAGCTGCTCGGGGATCGCCCCCATCCCGGCCGCCGGAACGGCGGCGTCGCCTCCCGCGAGCATGCGCAGCACGACGGCGAAGCGGCGGCTCGACACCTCGAGACGCGGGTCGAGCTGGATGCCCCCGAACAACGGCACGAAGAACTCGTCGATCATGCCGTCGGAGAAGCCACGCGCGTCCAGCTCCTCGAGCGTCGAACGGTCACCATGCGGCGGGGACGGCGGGCGCAGGAGCTCGGCCGCGGTGCCCCGCTGCACGTCGACGAGCAGGCGGAGCAGCCGGACACGGTCGAGCGGCGTCCCGATCGGCGCGAAGAGCGTCGAGAGCAGGTGCGCGGGCCGGCGGAGCGGATCGGACACCCGGTGGAAGCGAGCCCCGACGCGCACGAGCGCGCCGGGTTCGAAGCGTTGCAGGCGTAGTCGCGGCACGTCGAGCTGATGATGCAGCTCGGGGTACCCGGTGAGCGCGACCTGGAAGCCGCGGTCGAGGAGGAACCCGTCGACGTGATCGGTGCGCACGCGCCCGCCGACGCCGTCGGAGGCTTCGAGCACCGCGCACTCGACGCCGCGGAAGTGCAACGCCCTCGCGCACGCCAGCCCGGCGAGCCCGGCACCGACGATGCAGACCTCGACCTGCCGGGTCACCGCCGGCTCCGAAGGAGGCGACGGTCAGGCGGCAGTGGGTTCGTCGACGGGTTCCGGAGTCGCGCCACGCGCGAAGAACTCTATGAACCCGACGAGGATGAGCGCGAGGACGAGCAGGAAGAGCACCACGCCGAGGCCGGGTCGGTTCCACAGGATGAGGGCCAGCACCGCGATCCCGGCGACCGTGAGCTCGAGACCACGCCGGTGCGCCGCGACCCACCGCTCGAACGCGTTGCTCTCGTAGCCGTGCTCGCCGGCCTTCCGCCGGGCGCCGGACACGCCGGCGGAAGCGAGCGCCCGCGCCTTCACCGCCGGCGCCGACGGCCCCACGAAGTACGCCACCAGTGCGATCACGAGGCCGACCACGCCGAGCACGATGAGGCCGTACCGCAGGTTGCGCACGAGGATGTCGAACACCGCGGAGGCGGCGTCCTTCGACACGTGCGGGCTGGTGGCGGCGTCGAGGTAGAGCGATCGGCCGATCGCGATGAGCACGAGCGTGAACGCGCACGCCGCGGTCAGCACGATGGCGGCCCGGATCGTCGCCCGCCGTCGCGTCGGTACGACGAGGGCGGCGGCCACCAGGCACGCGATCATGAGGAACGGCAGCACCCACGCCAGCGTGTCGAGGATCGAGAGGTAGCTGCGCGCGTCGGCGAGCCCCTCGGTGTTGATGATGTCGATGGTGGTGGAGACCGGCGGGACGTTCACGTTCTGGAGGAACGTCAGGCCGGCGCCGACGAGTTTGGCCTGGACCTGTTTCACCACGCTGCCGAGGTCGAGCTGCACCTGGCCGTTGTCGAGCGTGACCGCACCGTGAGCCTTGCTCGAGTCGTCGGTGAGCAGTGCAACGAGCTGGTTGTGCGCTCGTCGGTTCACGCCGTCCCACAGCTTCTGGAACTGGCTGGACGCGAGCAGCTTCTCGGTGACGTTGGTGGCGTAGGTCCGCATCGCGGTTGCGAGGGGCTCACCGAGGAAGTTGGCCCGCTTCGGCAACGCGCTCTCGATGCGTTGGGGAACGTCCGCATTCTCGAACAGCGCGCTGACCGCCACCGCGGCGACGGTCTGCTGGATGTCCTTGTTTTCGGCGAGCGGCGACACCGTGTCGACGTAGCGATCCGTGTTGGTCAGCTGGTTGTGCGACCAGATCGCGATCGCGGACAGCGGCACCAGGATGAAGCCGACGACCAGGAGAACGACCGAGAGGATCCGCTGCCACCGCTTGGCGCGCCTCGGCCCGCCCGAGGCCGCTTCGGTCGTCACCGCGGCATCGCCGGTCTCGGTGTCGTCGGGATCGTTCACGCGGCGAGGTCCTGCTTCAGGTTGCGATATTCGAATGCGGCGACGAGGTCGGCGGCCCCCTTGAAGATGGACCAGATGCCGATGATCGAGATGATCAGCAGCACCGAGCGGTCGGGGTTCCCGATCGCCCACGCCCCCAGGACGATGCCGATGAGCCCGGCGATGAACGGCATCCACCATCCGCGCACGTTCGTGTGGGACAACGCCATGACCACGTCGAAGGTCCCGCGGATGAGGAGGTACCAGGCCACGAAGATGGAGATCACGACCAGCGTCGGCTCCGACCACACCAGTGCGACGATGCCGGCGACGATGGCGAGGGTGCCGAAGATGATGGCCGTCCACCGCCACCCACCGGTCAGCACCATGGCGAACGCGTACAGCGTGACGCCGCCGAGCCAGAACGCGACTGCGATCAGGATCACGCACACCGAGATGGAGACGGGGCGGAGCGACAGGACGATGAAGCCGAGCAGCAACCAGAGGATCCCGGCGACGAGCCACAGCCACCACGAGCGCGCGTACGCCTCCGCAACGGCGCGCTCGTCTTCCGCGGACAAACCGAAGTGCATGCTCATGCCGGTGCTCCCCTCCGTGCGCCGCGCTCACGCGCGGCGTATCCGCGCATTATGACCGACACGCGGTCGGCACGAAGCGATGCCGCGGATACCCTCGGCACCGTGCCGTCGTCCGAGGCTCCCACGTTCTTCGCGTACGGGCGCTACCGCCGTCGCATCAGGATGGTCTCCCGGGAGCCGGGTGTGATCGAGGGCGGGCTCGAGGACGATCAGCACTACTTCACGGTCACCCTGCACCACGACGACACGACGGTGCAGTCGGTGACCAGCGGGTCCGTGCGCGCGCCGTGGTCGACGTGCGCGGCGGCGGCGGAGCCGCTGCGGACGTTGGCGGGCATGCCACTGTCCGACCGTTGCCTCGCGGTGACGAACTGGACCGAGTCGGTGCAACACTGCACGCATCAGCTCGACCTCGCCGGCCTCGCGATCGCGCACGCCGCCCGGGTCGTGGCCGGGGGTGCGCGCACGCGCCAGTACGACGCGGTGGTGCCGTTCGGGTTGCTCGACGGCGAGGAGCACACGATCACGCTCGACCGCGACGGCGAGCGTCGCCTCGAGTGGGTGCTGCAGGGAGCCGCCATCATCGCCCCGAGCCCGTACGCCGACGCGCCGCGCGGGTTCGCGAAGTGGGCCGACGCGACCCTCGCACCCGACGACGCCGAGGCGGCAGTGGTGCTCCGGCGCGCCGCCAGCATCGGGATGAGCCGCGGTCTCGATCTCGACCAGTACCCCACCCTGGCCGACATGCCCGGGCTCCGGCCGTTGTGCTTCTCGATGCAGGCGACGCGGGCGCCGGTCGCCTTCCGCAACCGCGGGCTCATCCGCGACTACGACGACCGGCCCGACGAGATGCTCGCCGAGGGCCCGGACGCGTGATCGTCAGGCGAGAGAGCTGATCACCTCGGCCCCGAACGCCTCGAGGGTGGCGGGCGGCGCGAAGTCCGCGAACCACACGTAGAAGCGATCGACACCGCGCTCACGCATGGCCGAGAAGTGGTCGACGAGCTCCTGGCGGCCACCGACCACCAGGCTCTGGTAGCCGAAGCGCCGGCGGGCGGGCTCCTCGATCACGGCGCGTTCGACGCCCTCGGGGACGAACGCGAACATCTGCTGCACGGAGACGCGTGCGGCCCCTGCGGAGGGTCGCATGTCGTCGAGTCGGTCGAGCTGGTGGATGGGCACGTTCCACCAGTCGGCGTGCGCGGCGACGAGCTCCATCGTGCGCTTGCCGGTGCCCCCGATCACGATCGGGATCTTCGTGAGCGGCGTCGGCACCTGCTGTGCCGCTTCGAGCCGGAAGAAGCGTCCGTCGTAGTCGATCGGCTCACCGGACCAGAGCCCGCGCAGGATGTCGAGGGTCTCGGACAGGCGCTGCACCCGCTCGCGCGCGCTGGTGGGACCGACGCCATAGGTGGTGAACTCCTCGATCACCGAGCCCCATCCGATCCCGAGCTCGAACCGCCCCCCGGACGCGTGGTCGAGGGTGACGGCCTCACGTGCGAGCACCGAAGGGTGCCGGAACGCGTCGCACAACACGAGCTGGCCCTGGACCAGCCGCTCGGTGTGGGCCAGCAACCAGGCATTCGTCGTGAGCGCCTCGTACATGTCGTGCTGCTCGGCCAACGGCGGCGCGAGGTGGTCCATCCCCGCCATGCCGACGAAGCCGGCCGACTCGGCTGCTCGAGCCTTGTCGACCATCGCGTCGAGACCGAGACGCATCTGCGGGAGGTAGAGGTGGAACTCGGGCGCGCTCACGGCCTCGCCTCCACGGCGAGCGCGGTCGCCCGCGTGTTCGCCCCCCGGCGGTCGGGCTTGCCGGACGGTGTGCGCTGCATCGTGTCGAGCACGTGGATCTCCTTCGGCACCTCGCATCCCGCGACCAGCGTGCGGACGTGCGCCCGCAACGCGTCATGGTCGGGCTCGGTGCGGGCGGCCATGGCGCCACAACGTAACCGAGCGGACGGCGCGCCTCCCGGGGTCAGTCGGGCTCGCCCGGTGGCTGTCCGGCGTCGATGTCGCGCACCTCCTGGTAGCCCAGTTGGCCGTCATCCCGGCACCGGCCGTCGAAGGGCGCGAGCACGAACGCCACGTGGTCGCCGGCGTCGAGTCGCGCCTCGATCGTGCCCGCGAACCAGTCGCACTCCTCGATGACCGGCACGCCGCCCGGTCCGGGGCGCCACGGCCATTCGGCCAGCTTGGCCGGATCGTCCTTCTCGCTGGTGCCGCCGAAGTGCTCGGCGAGCTCGTGCTGGTCGGGGCGGATCCGGTGCACGACGAGCACGGTGGCCCGCGTGGCGATCTCGTAGGTCCGGTTCGACTTCGAGAGGAACGCGGCGAAGCGCGGCGGCTCCATGCTGCACTGCGTGGTGAAGCCCACGAGGCACGCGTCGGCGTCGCCGTCGGCGGCCGCGGCCACGACGAACATCGGGTACTCGAGGCCCTGGACGATGCACTCGAACGCCCGGGTGGGGCCGTTGCCGCTCACCCGCCGCAGCTACCCGGTCGCTCGGTCCAGGAAACTCACGCCAGCTCGACCAGCTCGAGCATGTCGTCGTCGAAATAGTCGAGCGTGGCGTCGGGCATGAGCAGTGCGCGATCGGGCGCGAGCGAACGGACGAACTCCTCGTCGTGGCTCACCACGACCATCGTGCCCGGCCAGGCGGCGAGGGCCGCACCGGTTGCGGCTCGCGACGCGGGGTCGAGGTTATTGGTGGGCTCGTCGAGGAGCAGCACGTTGTGGCGACCGGCGACGAGCTGCGCGAGCGCGAGCTTCGTCTTCTCGCCGCCCGACAGCGTGGCTGCATCCTGGAACGCCTTGTCGCCACTGAGCCCGAACATCCCGAGCAGGTTGCGCAGCGCGCCGTCGCCCACCGTCGACGCGTCGCGCATGTGGTCGAGGAGGGTGCGGCCGTCGACGATGCCTTCGTGCTCCTGCGCGTAGTAGCCCACCGCCACGTGGAGCCCCAGCTCGACGGTGCCGAGATCGGGCGCCAGCTCCCCGGCCAGCACCTTGAGCAACGTCGTCTTGCCCGCGCCGTTGAGCCCCATCACCAGGAGGCGCTCGCCGCGACCGACGTCGAACGACACGTCGGCGAACACGTCGAGCGGGCCGAACGACTTCCAGAGCTCGGTGGCGGTGAGCACCGTGCGACCAGCGTTCGGTGGGGTCGGGAACCGCAGCGCGTTGGCGTGCTTGCGCGCCGGGCCGGCGACCCGCTCGGCTTCGAGCCGCGCCACCCGGCCGTCGAAGTTGCGGGCCACTCGTGCCCGCTTGGCCGACTGGCCGCGCATCGCGTCGGCACGCGCGCTGAGGCGGGCGATCTCCTTGGTCTGCCGGGCCGCGATCGCGGCTTGGCGCTCCTCGTCGCGGTCGCGTGCCGCGAGGTACTGGGAGTACGTGCCCTTGTACTCGACCAGCGTCCCGGTGGCGTCCTCCGACTCACGGTCGATGTGGACGACGCGGGTGATCGCCTCGTCGAGCAGGTCGAGGTCGTGGCTGACCACGAGCAGCCCACCCCGGTACGAGCGCAGGAACTTCAGGAGCCAGGTGCGCGCGTCGGCGTCGAGGTGGTTGGTGGGCTCGTCGAGGAGGAGCAGATCACTGCCGCCGAAGAGGATGCGCACGAGCTCGACACGACGCCGCTCACCGCCGGAGAGGGCACCGAGGCTGACGTCGAGCCGGTCCTCGCGCAGGCCGAGGCCGGCGGCGAGCTTGCGCACCTCCGCTTCGGCGGCGTAGCCACCCGCGGACTCGAACTGCTCCTGTGCGGTCCCGAAGCGCTCGATGTTGCGACTCGAGGGCGTCTCGTCCATCGCCACCCGCAACTTCTCCAGCCGCGCCTGGAGCTCGTCGAGCCCGCGCCCGGACAACACGTGGGCCATGACCGTCGTGTCGTCGGGCACCGCGTCGCCGCGAGGGTCCTGGGAGAGGTATCCGGTGGCGCCAGACCGCCGGACGACGCCGGCCCGGGGCGAGGCGGCGCCGCCCAGCACCCGTAGGAGCGTGGTCTTCCCGGCGCCATTGCGACCCACCAGGCCGACCTTGTCGCCCGGTCGCACCTGCAAGGACGCGCGGTCCACGATCCGCTTCCCCCCGACCTCGACCACCAGGTCCTGCACGGTCAACACGGGGAGAGCTCCAGAGGAATTGCGGACGGGGAGCCACCAGTGTCGCGCGCGCGGGCCCCTTTCCCCGGCCCCTAGCCTGACGTGATGCCGATGGAGCTCGAGGCGTCCTCGCCCAAGCCGCAGTGGCGGGGTCGGATCCACCTGGCCGCCTTCGTGGTGTCGATTCCCGCCGGGCTCGCGCTCGTGCTCCGGAGCCAGGGCGTGTCGGCCCACGTCGCCGCCGCGCTCTTCGCGCTGTCGCTCGCCGGCCTGTTCGGCACCAGCGCCACGTACCACACCGGCACCTGGGCGCCGCGGGCGCGGGCCCGCCTGCAGCGCATGGACCACGCGATGATCTTCGTCCTCATCGCCGGCTCCTACACGCCGATCACCCTCCTCGCGCTGCAACCGGCGTGGGGCATCGCGCTGCTGGCGGTGGTCTGGACCGTGGCCGTGGTCGGGGTGACGCTCGCCCTGGCCAAGTTCACCGCGCTGCACCGGGCCGGCGGGTACCTCTACATCGGCATGGGCTGGATCGTGGTGATCGCGCTCCCGGCCGTCGTGCGGTCGCTCGACACCCAGGAGCTCGTGCTGCTCTTCGCCGGCGGCATCCTCTACACCCTCGGCGCGATCGGGCTGCGCCTGCAGCGCCCCAACCCGCGGCCGCTGGTGTTCGGGTACCACGAGGTGTGGCACGCGATGACCGTCGCCGCCGCGGCCTGCCACTTCATCCTGGTGGCGATGCTCGTCCGCGCCTGATCCCGGCGTGCGGACGACGCCCGCGTCTGCAATCCTCTCGGCCCGAAATGTGCGGAGGACCTGCGGGGCGGGTATCCCCGCACGGCAACGGCGCGAATGCCCTCCATGGGACGCGCCCGACGAGAGCGGGTGACCATGAGCGGAGTGACCGCGAGCCGGGTACCCCGGCGAGCAACGAAGCGGGGGCCGAGCGCCCCGGCGCGAAGCGCCGAGAGCGGGCAGTCATGAGCGGAGTGACCGCGAGCCAGCCGGCGCACGCGAGCGAACGGCCGCGGGACGGGTATCCCGGCCCGCAGAGAGCGAGCCATCGAGCCAGCGCCGAGAGCGGGCAGTCATGAGCGTTGCGGATCTCCTGTGCGACGTGCTCGGCAAGGAAGTGCCGGTCGCGTTCCGGGCCTACGACGGATCGAGCTTCGGGCCGCCCGACGCCCGCACGACCATCGTCGTGCGCTCCCCGGACGCGCTCCGTCGCATCGTCACCGCCCCCGACGAGTTGGGGTTCGGGCGCGCCTACGTCGCCGGAGAGCTCGAGGTCGACGGCGACATCTTCGACGTGATGGCCGTCGCCAACTACATCGAGGAGCTGCGGCTCGGGCCTCGCCAGATCGCGGCCGCCGCCAGGCTGGTCGGGTGGAAGGGTCTGAAGCCGCTCCCGCCACCGCCCGAGGAGGCGCGGATGCACGGCCGGCGCCACTCGCGCCAGCGGGACGCCGCCGCCATCGCGCACCACTACGACCTCTCCAACGACTTCTACCGGATGGTGCTCGGGCCGTCGCTCACCTACTCCTGCGCGGTGTGGGACGACGACACCACCACGTTGGAGGATGCCCAAGCGAACAAGCACGAGCTCATCTGCCGCAAGCTCGACCTCCGGCCCGGCATGCGCCTCCTCGACGTCGGCTGCGGGTGGGGCGGCATGCTGCTCCACGCGGCCGAGCACCACGGCGTGCAGGCGGTCGGCGTCACGCTGTCCCGTCCCCAGGCGGAGCTGGCACGCAAGCGGGTCGCCGAGCGCGGCCTGGGCGACCGCATCGAGGTGCGCTTCGCCGACTTCCGCGACGTCGACGACGGGCCGTACGACGCCATCAGCTCGATCGGCATGTTCGAGCACGTCGGCCTGTCGGAGCTCGACGCCTACTTCACCCGCTGCCGCGCGCTGTTGCGCCCGCAGGGCCGTCTCCTCAACCACGGCATCAGCCGTCCCCATCACGCGGGGAAGATGCATCACCACCGCTGGGCGCCGGGGAGGCTGGATCGCAACTTCACCGAGCGCTACGTGTTCCCGGACGGCGAGCTGCAC
>DATBBL010000220.1:0-22864 GCA_036271015.1 Acidimicrobiia bacterium | reverse complement strand
CGCCTCGAACTCCGCCCGCGACCACCCCACACCGATGGCGACGGTCAGGCGGCCGTCGCTCAGGGAGTCGAGGCTGGCCAGCGCGTTCGCCAGCCACAGCGGGGCGTAGTACGCCGCGGTGACCTGACCGCCGATCCCGATCCGCTCGGTCACGGCCGCGGCGGTGGCGAGGGTCAGCAATGGGTCGTACATGTAGGGCGACGGGTGGGTCTGCCCGAGCGGAAAGGTGATGTGGTCGTTCACCCACACGTGGCTGAAGCCGAGCTCCTCGGCCTGGATCGCGGCCCGCCTGATCGACACGGGGCTCGCCGCGTGCCCCAGCTGGGGCAGCGTCACGGCGACGTCCATGGCCATGCGCGCGAAACCTACTCTGCGTGTCGATGGAGCTCGAGCAGGTCGACGTCGTCTCCGATGGTCCCGTCACCCGGGTGGTGCTCGACCGCCCCGAGCGCCGCAACGCGCTGAGCCTCGACCTCATGCGCGACGTGATCGCCGCGCTCGACGGGCTTCCCGAGGGTTGCGACGCGGTCGTGCTCGAAGCCGCCGGGCCCGCGTTCTCGGCCGGGCACGACCTCGCCGAGATGGTGGCGCGCGACGACGAGTTCTACGACGAGCTGTTCGCGGTGTGCACCGACATGATGCTGCGGCTGCACGCGCTCCCGCAGCCGGTGGTGGCGAAGGTGCAGGGCGTCGCGACTGCCGCCGGCTGCCAGCTCGTCGCCGCCTGCGACCTCGCGGTCGCGGCCGACACCGCCACCTTCGCCACGCCGGGCGTGCGCATCGGCCTCTTCTGCTCGACACCGATGGTGCCGCTCACGCGCGCCATCGGCCGCAAGCGCGCGCTCCAGATGCTGCTCACGGGTGAGCCGGTCGACGCGCCGACCGCGCTGGCCTGGGGTCTCGTGAACCAGGTGGTCCCCGTCGCCGAGCTCGACCACGCCGTCGACACGCTGCTCGGCCAGATCCTCCGCTTCAGCCCCCGGGTGATCGGCCTCGGCAAGCGCGCCTTCTACGACCAGATCGAGCGGGCCGAGCCGGATGCGTACGAGCACGTCCGGCCGGTCATGGCCGCCAACGCCGCCGACCCCGACGCCCAGGAGGGCATCGCCGCATTCCTCGAGAAGCGGCCGCCGGAGTGGCCCGGGCGCTGACCGGTCCCACTCACCGACCGAGCCGACGGGTCGATTCCGCAGCGCCGTACCGCCCTCCGGGCACGGCTCCGCTCCACTCACCGACCGAGCTGCGCCTCCCGCTGGCGGGCGGTGGAGTGCACGGGGTCCTTGTCGAACTCGGGCAGCACGAACTTGCCGAACGTCTCCACCGACTCGATCGCGGCGGCGAACGGCGTGTCGTCCGACAGGGCGCCGAACGACACCTGATCGGCGCCGATCGCCTCGTACCTGCGCATCGTGTTGATGGCTTCCTCGGGGGTGCCGACCGCGATGGCGCCCATCTCGATCGCCTTGTTCACCTGCTCGAGCGGGATCGGCGGCGTGAGCGTCGGTGTCTTGTCGATACCGGCGGCCTGCGGGAAGCTGTCGAGGTACTTGGCGACCAGCGACGTGTGGTAGCCGGTCTGGTTGTGACGGAACACCTCGCGCGCGCGGGCACCGTCCTCCAGGGTCATCATCGCGGTGGTGACCATCACGTTGTTGTTCACGTAGCCGCCGACGGGGTCGGCGTCCTCGATGGTCGTCTTGTAGATGTCGATGAGCGGCTTCAGCGCTTCGGTGCCGGCGAAGCTGAAGCAGAGGACGCCGATGCCCATGCGCGCCGCCTTCTCGAACGTGCCGGGCGAGCCGGCCGCCACCCAGAGGGGCGGATGCGGTTTCGTGACCGGCTTGGGCAGCACCTGGCGGCGCGGGAGGGAGAAGAACTGACCCTGGAAGGGGCCGTACTCCTCGGGCCCCATCATCTTGATGATCTCGGGGAGGGCCTCGTCGTACATGTCGCGGGTGGTGTCCATGGTGTCGATGCCGAAGCCGAGCACCTCGATCGACGACGAGCCGCGCCCGGTGCCGAACTCGAAACGTCCGGGCGCGAGCTGGTCGAGCATGGCCACCTTCTCGGCGACGCGCGCCGGGTGGGAGACCGGCGGCGTGATGTTGATGATCCCCGAGCCGATGTGGATGTTGTCGGTGATGGCCAGCGCGTACGCCATCCACGCCTCGTTCGCCGACAGGTGGGAGTACTCGTCGAGGAAGTGGTGCTCGGTGACCCACACGTACTTGAACCCCGAGCGATCAGCCGCCTGCACCACGTCGAGCTCGGCCCGCAGGATGTCCTGCTCGGTCTCGCCCGCGGCGCGCCGGTGCTCCGGGTGGTACATGCCGACGAACACACCGAATTCCATGAGGACCTCTCTACGGATGCTGGCTGGACACGGACACGACCTCACCGGTCATGTAACCGGAGTAGTCGGAGGCGAGGAACACGATCACGTTGGCCACCTCCCATGGCTCGGCCGGACGGCCGAACGCCTCGCGGGCCGACAGCTCCTCGAGCAGCTCGTCGGTGGTGACCTTGGCCAGGTTCGCGTGCATGGCCAGGCTGGGTGACACCGCGTTCACCCGCACGTTGTGCGGCGCGGCCTCGATGGCTGCGCAGCGCGTCAGCGCCATCACGCCCGCCTTGGCGGCCGCATAGTGCGCCTGACCGGCTTGCGCGCGCCAGCCGATCACGGACGCGTTGTTCACGATGACACCCCGGTCGTTGGCGTACATGTGGTTGAGCGCGGCGCGGGTGCAGCGGAACGTCCCGTTCAGCGTGACATCGAGCACGCGCGACCACTGGTCGTCGGTCATCTCGTGCAGCTCGGCGGTGCCGCCCAACCCGGCGTTGTTCACCAGCACGTCGATGGCGCCCAGCTCGTCGGCCGCGGCCGTGAACAGGGCCTGGACGGTCCCCTCGTCGGTGACGTCGCAGGGGATGCCGACCACGCCGAGCTGCGCCGCGGTCTCGGCCAGACGGCGCTCGTGCTTGTCGGAGATCACGACTCGCGCACCCTCCTCCAGGCACCGCTGCGCGACCGACGACCCGATGCCGGTGCCCGCGGCCGCGGTGACCAGCACCGTCTTGCCGGCCAACAGCCCGTGGGCGGGAACGTACGGCGGGACGTCGGGCACGGGGGATCCTCGGGTCAGTTGGCGTGGGTCGTGGTCGGTGCCGAGAGCGCGCCGACGGCCATGTCGACGAGGTTGGCGACGAAGTCGTGGTGGTCGAGGGCCGGCGGTCGCGACCCGGGCGCGTCGAGCACCCGGGCCCGCATCGCCAGCGCCTCCGTGACCAGCCCGAGCAACGTGGTGATGCGCTCGTGGCGCAGCGGCGGTGCGAGGTGCGGCAGGCAGCCGTCCATCGAGCGGAACATGCGCTGGGTCTCGGTCGGGCCGTCCGGGAGGTCGACGTCCCAGAGGTCGAAGAGCATGGAGAGCTGCGACACGATCTGCAGGTACTCGCGTCCGCTGGCCGTGTCGAGCTCGGTGCTGAACGGCTCGACCAGCGCCTCGACCAGGGCGCGTAGGTCGTCGGTCCGATCGTCGGTCTCGAGCAGGGTCATCATCCGGTGACGGGCGTCCTGGATGCGGCCGTCGTGACGGAGGATGATCGCGTGCAGCAGGCCGTCGCGACCGCCGAAGTGGTAGTGCAGCGCCGACGCGTTCCGCTGCCCGGCCCGCTCGACGATGCGCTTGAGCGGGACCTGGTAGATGCCGTCACGGGCGAAGAGGGTCTGCGCCGTCGTGAGCAACCGCTCCCGGGTGTCCGTCGCGTCGCGAGCCATGCGAGACCGGCTGCCGTGAGTCAGCGCGTGAACGCCGGGCTCACCGAGTCGGCCGGGATCTGATCGAGCGGCACCGCGATCTCCGACGGTGTCGGACCGACCGTCGCCGCCAGCGCGTCGAGCTTCCCGAGGTCGAAGTCGTAGACCGCGGCGAGGTTGGCGGCGAAGATCTTGCGCAGGTCGGGCTCGGGCATCGACGAGAACGACCGGCGCAGGCTCTCGCGCGTGTACGGGTACGTCCCTTCCTTGTGCGGGTAGTCGCTCCCCCACATGAAACGGTCGAGGGCGATGCTCTCAAGGACACCGACCTCGGTCGGGCTCGGGAAGCTCGCTCCGACCCAGCAGTTCGTCGCGAAGTACTCGCTGGGCAGCCGCGGGAGCATGTTGGCGATGTCGAACCGCAGCTCGCCGATCCGACCGGTCGCGGTCATCTCCTTGTGGAAGCCGTCGAGCTGGTGCAGCGTCGACGGGATCCAGCTCGCACCCTGCTCGGTGAGCACGAACCGCAACCCCGGGAACCGCTCGAACACGCCGCCCACGAGCATGTGCACGAGGGTGCGGTGGGTGAAGAACGGGATCTCGGTGAGCATGACGAACGGCGTGGCGAGGTGCCGGCCGTAGTCGGGTTGCCCACTGCCCGAGTGGCTGTTGATCACGACCCCGAGCTCCTCGCAGACCGCCCACAGCGGGTCGTACTTCTCGGAGTAGAGGGGGTCGATGTGCTTGGCGTCGGGCGGCACCGCCGGGATCAGGATCCCGCCCCGCAGGTCGTGCTCCTTGATCCACCGGACGTCGGCGATCGCCTCGTCGACCTCGTTGAGGAAGATCTGGCCGATGCCCGCGCGTCGCTCCGGGTACTCGGCACACCAGTCGGCGAGCCAGCGGTTGTGCGCCCGGATGCCGGCGAGACGCAGCTCGAAGTCCTCGGGGGAAGGCGGGCGCGCCAGCAGCGCCATGCTCGGGAAGAACGGGGGGACGGTGTTCGGGAAGATCACCTCGCCGACGATGCCGTCGTCCTCGAGCTCCGAGATGCGCCGCTCGTTGTTCCAGTTGCGGTCGCGCTCGTCGCCCTGCAGATCGCGGAACGGGTTCTTGTACTTCGCCCGCCACGCGTCGAAGTCGTCGAGGTACCGCTCCTCGAGGTAGGTGCGATAGGTGTCGTGGCTCGCGCCCGCGTGGCAGTCGGACGAGATCAGTGTGTACGGGGTCGGGTCGGTGTCGACCACCGTCATGAGGACTGCTTCCCGGGGAAGACGCGCATGTAGACCTTCTCCTCGACTCGTTCCTTGATCCGCCACCCCTCGTCGGTGCGCACGAGCTTGTCGACGTACCAGAGCCCGCACACCATCAGGTCGGGGTCGTCGGCATCCCCCATGGTCATCGGGTTGTGGCACTGCGTCCTCGTCTCCGCGGTGTCACCGTCGAAGCTGATGGTCGTGCCCGACACCATGTGCTGGTAGACGGGGAAGTTCGGCATCGCCTCGGCGAGGAACGCCTTGGTGCTGGGGAGGTCGCCGACGCTTCCGCCGAACACCGAGTAGTCGATGTGCGCGTCGGGAGTGAAGACGTCGTCGAGGGCGTCCCAGTTCCGGGTGTCGATCGCGTAGCTGTACCGGACCATCAGGTCCTGGATCTCCATCCGGTCGGAGATCTCCTGCAACGACATGGCCATCACGACTCCCCCTTCTCGCTCGGTCGACCCAGGTCGGTCCCTACCAGGGCGACGGCGACGCCGACAGCACCGCCATGGCGAAGTATTGCGCCATCGCACCGTACGCGTGCGCGAGGCCGACTCGGGCACCCTCGATCTGGTGCTCGCCCGCCTTGCCCTGCACCTGGAGAGCGGCCTCCGCGAAGCGGATCATGCCCGAGGCGCCGATCGGGTTGCTGGAGAGCACCCCGCCCGAGGGGTTCACCGGGAACGAGCCCGTCATGGCGGTGGTGCCGTCGTCGGTCATCTTCCAGCCCTCCCCGGGCGCGGCCAGCTCGTGGCCCTCGAGCCCCATCGGCTCGTACCAGCTGAACGGGACGTAGAGCTCGGCGACGTCGATTTGCTCCCGCGGGTTGGTGATGCCGGCGTCCCGGTACACGGCCGCGCTGCAGTCCAGCCCCGCCTGCGGCCGGACGGTGTCGCGACCCGGGAACTGACCGAGCTCCGAGCGCATCGCGGTCGACAGCACCCACGCCGGCGTCGAATGGCGAAGGGCCGTGTCGTGGTCGGCGACCACGATCGCACAGGCACCGTCGGAGGAGGGGCACGACTCGAGGAAGTGGATGGGATCCCACAGCATCATCGAGTCGCGCACCTTCTCGATGGTGATGTCGGGGAGCTTGAGGTGCGCGTACGGGTTCTTGACCGCGTTGAGCCGGTCCTTGACCGCGACCTGCCACCCGATGTGCTCGGGTGCCCCTGAACGGCTGATGTAGGCGCGCACCCAGGGGGCGAAGATGCCACCGGCGCCCATGCTGCCCGACTTGCCACCCCCGAGGCCCCACTGCGCGTTGCCCTCGGCCTGCTTCTCCCACGCCACCGCCAGCACGCGCTGGAAGCGGCGGCCGCGCACGGCATCGGTCGCGACGTTGGCGGTGGAGCAGCCGACGCTCCCCGCGGTGTGCACGCGCAGCATCGGCTTCCCCGCGGCACCGAGGGCGTCGGCGAGGAACAGCTCCGGCTGCATGACGCCCTCGAAGATGTCGGGCGCCTTGCCCATCACCAGCGCGTCGATGTCGCCCCAGTCGAGGCCGGCATCGTCGAGCGCGCGGCCGGCGGCTTCACGCACGAGACCCGGGATGGAGACGTCGGTGCGCGCCTTCGAGTACTTGGTCTGACCGATCCCGATGACGCCGGGGGGTCGTTCGCTCACGGTCCCTCCAGGATGCAGACGAGGTTCTGTTGGAGCGCCTGGCCGGCGGTGGCGTGGGCCAGCACCCGGTCGCGACCGCGCTCGCGCACCTGACGCGCCGCTTCGACGACGCGCACGAGGCCGGTCACCATCACCGGGTTCGCGGCCAGGGCGCCGCCCGACGGATTGATCTCCACCGAGCCGTCGAGCGCCAGCGCGTCGCGGAGGATCACCTCCTGCGGCGAGAACGGCGCCGAGAGCTCGGCCACCTGGACCGGACGGTCGGCGAGGCCCGCCGCTTGCGCGGCGCGGGTGGTCGACTCCGACCGGGTCAGGTCGCGCATGCCCGGCTGGTGGATGTCGATGCGGTGGTCGATCCCGGTGATCCACACCGGCCGTTCGGCCAGCGCCGCGGCCCGGTCACGGCTGGCCAGGACCACCGCCGCGGCGCCGTCGGAGATCGGTGGTAGGTCGTGGCGGCGGAGCGGGTTGCGCACATACGGCTCGGCGAGCAGTGCGTCGACGTCGAACTTCCCGCTCACCTGCGCGTACTCGTTGTCGACGGCGTTGGCGCGGTTGCGGGCCACGACCTCCGCGAAGTCGCGTTCGCTCGCGACGCCGGCGTCGAGCAGCGCGCGGGCTTGCAGCGCAGCGAGTGACCACGGGTCGAGCCCCAGCGGCGCCAGATGATACGGGTCGAGCTGCAACGGCCAGACCTGCCAGGGCGTGCCGGGCGACGACCGTCCGTGGCAGTACACGAGGACGAGATCGACGTCGCCCTCCTGCAGGCGGGTCCAGCCCTCGTACATCGCCCACGCGCCGTCCATCTCGACGTGCGACTCCGAGATCGGCGGCCACGCGCCGATCGCCTCGATGGTCTGCACGAACGCGAACGCCTGGCCCGCCAGGTAGTCGCAGCTGCCCGACACGGTGAACCCGATGTCGTGACGGTCGACCCCCGCCATGCGCAGCGCCTGCTGGGTGACGTCGAGCACCATCTGCGTCTCGGTGATCTCGGTGCAGCGCACCGACGGGACCTGCCCGTAGCCCACAATCGCCACGTCGACCATCAGAACCCTTTCCCGGCGAGGCGGCTCACGTCGAGGTCGGGCTCGCCGGTCGGCATCCACCCCTCGATGCCGCCGCCGGTGCTGCTCCACCCGCCGGCGGCGAGCTCGTCGAGATTGCGCTCGCCCTCGGGCCGCCACACCGCCGCCACCCGCATGCCGACGCGCACCTCGCTCACCGGGGTGTCGAGGACGTCCTGGAGCTGCAGCATGCCACCGGGGCCGTCGAGCGCGATCGAGACGCGGGCGAAGGGCTCGGTCTCCTCCTGCCCCGGGTACTGCACCGGCGTCACTACGGTGAAGTTCACGATGGTGCCGTGGTCACCGAGCTCCACGTCGTCGGCGGCGGTGAGCTCGATCACGTCGATCGGGCAGTAGTCGCGCGGCGGCACGTACACCAAGCCACAGTCGCCCGTGCACCGCTGCCCGATGATGCGGCCGTCGATCAGGGCCTCGCCGTAGCGCGTGATCGCGGGCGCGGCCGGCATCTCGTAGTGGAGCGCGACCGGGAAGGGCATGATGCGCGGGCCGTCGTCCCTGGTGTCCTTCGCCGCGCTCATACTTTCCCGCTCTCGTCGCTGCGCTCCGGGCCGCACTGCGCCCCCGTCGGCGTACGCTGCGTTGCGAGCCGGGATACCCGGCTCGCGGCCACTCCGCTCACGTGGTCACTTCGAAGCACTCGATGTCGGTGACGTAACCGGTGCGCTCGTCCCGCCACCGCGGGCGCACCCGGGCACCGGTCGCCAGCGCCGACTCCGGTCCGTCGACCACGTGGACCATGGCGGTGTCGGCACCGTCGAGCCGGATCAGGGCGAACGCGAACGGCCGGTCGAGCGGGTGGTTGGGGTTCGGCTCGGCGACCCAGGTCCAGGACGTGATCACGCCCTCGGGCCCGACCTCCACCAGCTCGGGCTCGACCGCGGCGCCGGTGGCGGGGTCGTACTCGAGCGGCGGCGACAGCGTGCGGTCGCCCGCACGTGAGGCGAGCAACCGGCGCTCCTGGAGGCCGTCGAGGTACGCGCCGATCACGGGGCCGACGCTGCGCGTGTACGGGAACTCCAGATCGATCTTGACGAGCGGGGCGGGCATGCAGACTCCGGGGTCGACGAGTTACTTGACCGTTGCAAGCAACCTATGGGACCGCCGATCGACCGCGCAAAGCCGCGCGCGGCCGAGCGCGGCGGCAGGCTTACCGCGTTTGCGGGCGCCGGCTCACGTCGGTGACGACCCGCTCGAGGTAGTCGGCCAGCGTCCGGAGCTCCCCCGCGTTCCACCCCGCGAAGGCCTCGACGACGATCTCGTCGGTCGCCTGCCGGTACGCGAGGTACGCCCGCCGGCCCTTCGATGTGAGCGTGACGATGGTGGCGCGCCCGTCGGTGGGATCCGCCGCCCGCTTCACGTAGGCGTCCCCGCACAGGCGCGCGATCTCGCGGCTGACGAGCGGGGCTTCGAGGTCGGTGAGGTCGGCGAGGTGCGAGAGCCGCACCGGGCCAGACGCGTGCAACGCCGAGATGATGCTGATGGCCGGCCGCGACAAGAACACACCGGAACGCTCGGCGCGGTTGCGCGCCGCGTCGCGACCGCCGCCGATGCGCGCGATCCGCACGATCGCCTTCTCCACGCGCTGCAGGTCGTCGAGCCGGGTCACGGGCGCAGACCGTACCAGTGGCCTGCTCAGCCGTTGGGGGTGACGACCGCCCGGCTCCGCAGCTCGCCGCGGCGGAACCGCTCGTAGGCGTCGGGCGCGCGCTCGAAGTCGAACAGCTCCACCTCGACGCGCAGCTCACCCGCCTCCGCCAACGCGATCACCTCGTGGAGGTCGGCGATCGACGCCGCCATCGGGATCCAGAGGTCGCACTCGAGCGGGAGCAGGCCCCACGACACCTTGGCGGTGCCCCCGCCGGCGCCGACGATCGCGATCGTCCCGAGGGTCGCCGCGCTCGCCAGCGCCATCGGCATGGTCGCGTCGTCGCCCACGAAGTCGAACACCGCGGTCGCACCGAGCCCACCGGTGAGCTCGCGGACGCGCGTCGACGTCTCCTCGTCGGAGAGGAGCGCGTGGTGCGCGCCGAGCTCGCGCGCGAGGTCGAGGCGCTGCTGGACGAGGTCGACCGCGATCACCTGCGTGCCGGTGAGGCGGCGGAGGTACTGCACCGCGTACGAGCCGAGACCACCGGCGCCGATCACGACCGCGGTGGAGCCGGGGATGAGCTTCGGCAGCGCCCGCTTCACCGCGTGGTACGACGTGGCCCCGGCGTCGGTGAGCGGGCCGACCCGGCGGGGGTCGAGCGTCGTGAGCGGCACCAGCTCGCGCCGGGGGACCACCAGGAACTGGGCGAGGCCGCCGTCCTCGCCGTACCCGCGGCCGCTCGCACCGCGCGGGCAGTAGTTGTCGTGCCCCCGCAGGCAGTACTGGCAACGGCCGCACGAGTGGATCCCGGCCACCGCGACCGGCTGGCCGACCTCGAGGTCGTCGACGTCGGCACCGGGCTGCTCGACCCAGCCGGCGCTCTCGTGCCCCAGCGTGAAGGGCAGCTCCCAGGGGATGATCCCCGGCGGCGTGTCGAGGAAGAGGAAGTCGCTGTGGCACAGCCCGACGCCCGCCACCTTGATCAGGACCTCGTCGGCGGCCGGTGTAGGGACCTCGATCTCGCGGAACTCGGGCGGCGCACCCCACTCCACGAGCTGGTACGCGGTCATGGTGCTCATGGCGGCCACCCTTCGAGGAGTTGGAGACGCTTGCACAGGCTCTGCGAGTACACGAGCGTGCCCGCGTGCTCGGCCGCCTCGGGCGATGCGCACAGCCACGCGATCGACGCTCCCGTGACCTCCGGCGGCGCGCCGCGGAAGCGCGTGGCGAACTCGGCATCGCTGGGCTTGTCGTTGGTGGTGAAGCCGGGATCGACGTTGAACGCCAGCAACCCGCGCTCGCCGAACTCGACGTGCAACTGTCCCGCGACCCGGAGGAACGCCGCCTTCGACGCGCCATAGCCGAGGCCCCAGCCGCCTTCGCCCGCGGGCGCCGGTGGATCCATGGTGGCGGTGGCCGACGCCAGGTTGACGATGCGGCCACCGCCGCGCTCCAGCATGTGGGGCACGAGGAGCTGGATCAGATGGAGCTGGTTGACGTAGTTCCCGACGACGAGCTTCGTGGCGGCATCGAGGTCGAGCTCGAGCACGCGGTCCATGCGACCGGGGCCCTGGTAGATCGCGTTGTTCACGAGCGCGTCGACCCGGCCCCACTCGCCGAGCACGGTGTCGACCATGGCGTCGATCGAAGCGCGGTCGAGCAGGTCGATCCGCACCGGCAGGGCGCGGCGGCCGACGGACTCGATCGAGGCGGCGGTGGACTCGAGGCTGCCCTCGACCACGCGGGTCTCCTGCGGATCGCGCACGGATCCCGGCATCATGCGGCCGTCGCCCTCGTGCACCGTGCGAGCGGCGACGACGACGTCGTAACCTGCGACCGCCAGCGCCCGCGCGGTCGCTCTCCCGATGCCCCGGCTGGCACCGGTCACCAGTGCGATCGGGGCGTCGTCCTCAGCCATGGTCGCGGAGGTTATGAGATGCAGCGGAGCCACGCATGAGCGAGATCCTGGTCGTCGACGACCCGGCGCCCCGGGTGCGTCGCCTCACCCTCAACCGGCCCGAGAAGCGCAACGCGATCAGCAACGAGCTGCGCCGCGAGCTGTACGACGCGCTCCACGCCGCCGACCGCGACCCGGCCGTCGGCGTGAGCATCATCCGCGGCGCGGGCCCGTGCTTCTCGTCCGGGTACGACCTGAAGTCGAACCTCGGTGAGGACCGGCCGTTCTACACGCCCGGCGGCGACGGCACCTGGTCGCGCCACGTCACCGAGGGCTGGTCGCAGCTGTGGGACCTGGCCAAGCCCGTGATCGCGCAGGTGCACGGCTACGCGATGGCCGGCGGGACGGAGCTGGCGGCCGCGTGCGACCTCGTCTACGTGGCCGAGGACGCGCAATTCAGCTACCCGGTCGTGCGCGTGCTCAGCCCGCCCGACTTCCAGTTCCATCCGTGGCTGGTCGGGATGCGCGCGGCGATGGAGCTCATGCTCACCGGCGACGCCATCGACGGGCGCGAGGCCGTGCGCATCGGCATGGCCAACCGCGCGTTCCCCGACGGCGACCTCGAGCGCGAGACGTTGGCGATGGCGGTCCGGGTGGCGTCGATCCCGAGCGACCTCCTGCAGATCAACAAGCGCACGGTGCACCGGGCGATGGAGTTCAAAGGCGTCCGCACCGCGACCCGCGCCGGCTCCGAGCTGCAGGGACTGGCCGGCAACCTCGAGTCGACGCGCGAGTTCTTCGTCGATCCGTCGGCCGCGGTCAAGAACGCGGCCCGCGGCGCCTGAGCGCTACCAGCCCCGGCGGGCTCGGAGGAACCTGCGGAAGGCGCCGGTGCTGTAGTTCTCGTGTTGCTCGCCCCAGGCCTCGACGCCGTCGATGTCCCAGCGCACGAGGTAGTTCCAGCCCACGAGGTTCTCGTTGCAGAAGTTGACGAAGCGGCTCACCGGCTCGCCCTCGGCGTGGAACTCGCGCCCGAGCTCGTCGACCCCCTCGACCAGGACGCGGGTCACGGTGCCGGTGGCGTCGTCGCGACCCAGGATCTCGCGGCGACCTTTGGTGAGGCGAGACACGTCGCCGTCGCGCAGGAAGAAGCCCATGATCATCGGGTAGTCGTCGGTGACGTTCGCGGTGATCGCCTGGAACGACGCGGTGTCGGACGTGCCGTGGCTGTACGGCATCTCGGTGGCCTTCCACTCGCCCGCCGACATCAGGTAGGGCCCATACGGGTTGCGGGCGCCCCACGAGCGGTCGCGTGCGCCGTACGAGTCGACCTCGATGGTCTCGCCGTCGAGCACCAGCGTGCCGGTGAAGCGACCCAGCTGGTCGAGGTGGCCGCCGTCGGGACCGGACGTCTTGGTCGACAGCGGGTCCATCACCGCGGTGAAGGTCAGGTCGAACGAGAGGTCGTCGCCATCCGGGTCGCGGTAGGTGAGATCGAAGACCCGCTGCGGTTCGCGCACCGTGTAGCCGAGGCCGTTCGCGAGCTCGAAGTCGCTCAAAGGACCGTCGGGCAGCGGGAGATGCCAGAACTGCTTGTAGTAGCGGCAATCGAACGGCGAGTCACCCTGGGCGTCCCAGACGAACACCGCCGCCGAGCACACCCCCTGGTTCGGACGGAAGAACGGGTACGTCCAGCCGGCGAGCTTGCGCTCCGGCACCGAGAAGGCGAACCAGGCGGTCTCGCTCCAGAACGGGTCGTCGTTGGTGGGCGGGTGGAACTCGTCGTCGGGGTGGGTCATCGGGGGCCGCGGACGAGGCGACCGGGGCGGGCGCCGGTGTCGAGGCCGTGGCGGCGGGTGACCTCGCCACCGACCATGGTGGCGACGTAGCCGTGGGCGTCCTGCAGGAGGCGCCCGCCCCCGGCGGGCAGGTCGTGGGCCAGGCGCGGCATGCTCAACGAGAGGTGCTCGAAGTCGACGACGTTGACGTCGGCCTTCTTGCCCGGCGCGAGCACGCCGCGGTCGCCGAGCCCGAACAGGGCGGCGGTGTCTGACGTCTGCTTCTTCACCAGGTACTCGAGCGGCAGCGTGTCGCCGCGGGTGCGATCGCGCGCCCAGTGCGTGAGCATGAACGTCGGGATCGACGCGTCGCAGATGAGCCCGCAGTGCGCGCCGCCGTCGGACAGCCCCGACACCGCCGCCGGGTGCAGCAGCATCTCGCGGATGGCGTCGTGGTTGCGCTCGGCGTAGTTGAAGAACGGCAGCATGAGGAGGTGCTGGGCGCCGTGCTCGAGCATGACGTCGTACAACATCGTGATCGGCTCGACGCCGGCCTCCGCCGCCATCGCCGCGACCGTGCGGTCGGGCGTCGGCTCGTAGACCGGCGGGTCGCCGAGCGCGTAGAGACGGTCGAGTGACGCCTGCACCAGCTGGAACATGCCGTCGAACAGCACCGTCGGGTCGGGTTCGACGTCGGGCTCGGCCAGGATCTGCGCTCGCACCGCCGGCCGCGCCAGCTCGACGAGCAGCTCCTCGGGCGACAAGCGGGCGGCCAGCTCGCGGTAGGTGGGCCGACCGCTGAAGCCGTGACGCGTCGGAAAGCCGAGCAGCATGCCGAAGGGTCGCGCCGCGACCTGCGGCACCACCTGCGCGCCGTCGTCGTGCGCGCGCAGCGACTCGTCCATCAGTCCCCGCCACGCGTCCGGTGCGGCGTCGATCTGCAACAGGGTGAACGAGACCGGGAGGTCGAGCGCTTCGGAGAGCCGGCGCATCCACGCCATCTCCTGCTGGGGCGCCAGCAGGTCTTCGCCCGAGGCACCGAGCGGCGCGAGCTCGAACACGCCGCCGCCGGCGCGTCGCATGGCGCCTCCGAGCGCGAACAGCTCGTCCTCGGCTGCGAACGTCCCCGGCACCGGCCGGCCGTCCATCGCGCGGTGACCGAGGGTGCGCGAGGTCGAGAAGCCCAGTGCACCGGCCTCCACCGCGTCCTGCACGATGGCGGCCATCGCCGCGATCTCCTCGGGCGTCGCGGGCACGTTCGCGGCGCCCCGCTCTCCCATCGCGTACGCGCGCACCGCGCCGTGCGACACCTGCACGCCGACATCGATCCCGAAGCGGCGCCGGTCGAGCGCGTCGAGGTACTCCGGAAACGTCTCCCAGCTCCAGTCGATGCCCTCGGTGAGCGCGGTGCCCGGGATGTCCTCGACGCCCTCCATGAGGCTGATCAGCCACTTCTCGTCGCCCGGGCGCACGGGCGCGAACCCGACGCCGCAGTTGCCGGCGACGACGGTGGTGACGCCGTGCCCGGACGACGGCTCGAGCAGCGGGTCCCACGTCGCCTGGCCGTCGTAGTGGGTGTGGACGTCGACGAAGCCGGGGGTCACCAGCAGCCCGGTGGCATCGATGGTCTCAGCGGCCTCGCCCGGGAGCGGCGACCGCGACACCTCCACGATCGCGCCGTCCTTCACCGCGACGTCGCCGACGAAACGCGTGTCGCCGGTGCCGTCGACGACGATGCCGTTGGTGATCTTCACGTCGTACATGTGATTCCTTTCTCCGGGTCGATTCCGCTTCGCCGTCCCGCGCTCCGCGCACGGCTCCGCTTCATCTCCCCCTAAACCAGGCTGAGCTCGACCTCGGCGCGGTTGACGCCGTTCACGAACGAGTTGGGCAGGTAGTCGACAGTGCCGGGTACGACCCGGATCTCGCGCACGCGGCGCACGAACTCCTCGAAGAAGAGCTTGATCTCGAGGCGCGCCAGCGCGGCACCGAGGCAGAAGTGGGTGCCGAACCCGAACGCGAGGTGCTGGTTCGGGGTGCGGGTCACGTCGAAGCGATCGGGGTCGACGAAGTGAGCCGGGTCGCGGTTGGCCGACGGGTACATGAGCACCACCTGTTGGCCCTGACGGATGGTCGTGCCGTGCAGGTCGTAGTCGCGCGAGGCGACGCGGCACATGTTGAGGACCGGCGTGACCCAGCGGATGAACTCCTCGGTGGCGACGGTCATGTCGGCGCCGTCGCGCAGCAACTGGTACTGATCGGGCCGGGCGGCCAGCTCGATGATGGTGCGGGCGATCACGGTGCGGGTCGTCTCGGCGCCGCCGTCGAGCAGCAGCAGGCAGTCGTTGATGACCCGGTCGAGGGCGAGCGGCTCGCCGTCGATCTCGGCCGCGGTCCAGACCGTCATGATGTCGTCCGCCGGGCAGCGCTGCTTCTCGCCGTACAGGTCGGCGCAGGCGCTGGCGAACTCCATCGCCGCGGTCATGACGTCCTCGTCGACGTAGCGGGGACCCCCACCGCCCACGATCGTCCGCTGCGACCAGTCCATGAGCTTGGGCCACATCTCGTGCGGGTACCCGAGCAGCAGGCCGATCATCTGCGCGGGCAGCGGGCCGGCGAGGTCCTGGATCAGCTCGACCCGGTCCTTCGCGGTCGCGGCGTCGAGCAACGCCGCGACCGTCGCCTTCACCTGATCCTCCCAGCGCAGCACCGTGCGCGGCGTGAACCCGCGGTTGACCAGAACACGCCGCTTGGTGTGCAGCGGGTCGTCGAGGCCGATGATCGACGGGTCCGACGGGAGGTTCGGGCGGTAGCCGCCCTTCGCGGTGTCGGAGCTGATGAAGACGCTCTTCGCCTTCTCGATCTCGAGGATGTCGTCGTACCGCGAGATGCCCCACAGCTCGTTCGCCGCGTCCCAGTAGACGGGAGCGTGCTCGCGCAGCCACGCGTACACCGGTCCGGGGTCGCCGGCGTACAGGTCGCCGTCGAGCAGGTCGATGACGCGCGCCTCGGTGCTGGCCATGCGAGCGATGCTACGCCGGAGCCGTCACGCTCTCACCCACGGCGACCCGTCGAGGGCCTTCACCGTGAGGCCGCGCTCGGCGATGAGGTCGAGGCTCACGTGCACCGCGCCCGTGCTGGACTCGTCGCAGTCACAGAGGTGGACGACCGCCTCGACCATCTCCTCCATCGACTCCTTCTGGTCCTCGCGGATCACGTGCCCGGCGAGCGCCTCGGCTCCCTCGCTCATCACCGCCGCACGCGGCTCGACGGTGTTGACCCGGATGCCCCGGCCCCACAGCTCGTGCGCGAGCGCGTTCGTCTCCCGGTTGAGGGCCGCCTTCGACGACCCGTAGAGCCCGATGGTGGCGGCGAGGCCCTGGTGCTCGAAGGGCGGACCCGGCGCGTGCACCGCGCTGTGACTCGAGACGTTGACGATCCACCCCTCGCCCCGTTCGAGCATGGCCGGCAGCGCGGCCTGGGCGAGGTCGAGCGGCGCGTGCGCGTTCACCTCGTACGTGATGCGCCGCCGCTTCAGCGGCATCTCCGAGGGCTGTGCGTACATCGCCGCCGCCGCGTTGTTCACGAGGATGTCGAGCGGACCGCCGAGCTGCTCGGCCGCCTCGGGCACGATGCGGGCGCGGTCGTCGCCGTCGGCGAGGTCGGCGGCGATCACCGCCACCGGGTTGCCGTAGCCGCGCAGCAAGTCGGCGGTCTCGGTGAGGCTGCCGGGCAGCGTGGGGTGCGCGTCGACGGTGCGGGCGACGATCGCCACCGCCGCACCCTCGGCGGCCAGGCGTTGCGCGATCCCGGCTCCGATGCCGCGGCTCGCACCGGTGACGACGGCTCGACGCCCGGCGAAGCGCCCGCCCGCGCTCACGAGCTCACCGCCGCAGGCGCGTAGCCGTGTTCCTTCAGGAACTCGCCGGCGGTGACGCACAGGTACTCGAGGTCGTCGTCGTCGAGCCCGTGGTTCGACGGCAGGATGAGCCCCTGCTCCATGACCCGGTCGGCGTTGGGCAACCCACCGTCCGGCACCCGGTGCGGCACGCCGGCGAACGCGGGCTGGCGGGTCACGTTGCCAGTCCACACCATGCGGGTGTCGATGCCGTGACCCTCCATGTGCTCCTGGAAGTCACCCCGACGGATGCCCGACTCCGGCCGCAGCAGGATCGGGAACATGTGCCACCCGGTCTCCAGTCCCTCCAGCTGCCGGGGCAGCGTGAACACGTCCGGATAGGTGCCGAAGAACGCGGACAGCACGTCGAAGTTGCGCTGGCGCCGGGCGAGGTTCGCCGGGAGTCGTCGGAGCTGCACGTTCCCGAACGCCGCGCTGATCTCGCACGGCTCGAAGTTCCATCCGACCTCGTCGAAGATGAAGAGGTTGTCGTACTCGATGCCGTCGACGT
Source organism: Acidimicrobiia bacterium (assembly GCA_036271015.1). Classification (GTDB taxonomy): domain Bacteria; phylum Actinomycetota; class Acidimicrobiia; order IMCC26256; family DASPTH01; genus DASUAS01. The sequence continues at coordinate 5,462 of DATBBL010000220.1, read as the reverse complement.
CGGTGAAGAACTGGCGGTCACCCTTCTTGGTCCCGAAGAACTGCGGCTCCGAGCGGCGACCCCATCGGCGCAGGAGCAGGCAGCGGTCGATCCACTCGTCGTCGTCGAGGAGCACCATCCCACCGGTGGCGGCCGCGGTGATGATGTGCGCGAGGGCGAAGCTGGTGACGCTGATGTCCGAGCGGGTACCGGTCGGCGTGCCGCGCAGGGTGGCACCGAGCGCGTCACACGAGTCCTCGATCACCTTGAGACCATGGGCGTCGGCGATGGCGCGGATGCGGTCCCAGTCGGGCGCGTTGCCGATCAGGTTCGGCGCCAGGATCGCCTTGGTGCGGGGCGAGATCATCGGCTCGATGCCGTCGACGTCGAGGTTGAAGGTGTCCGGCTCCACGTCGACGAACGCAGGGACGATCCCGGCGCGCACCAACGGTGCGACGTCGGTCGAGAACGTCACCGCCGACGTGACCACCTCGTCGCCGGGCTCAAGGTCGAGGAGCTCGACTGCGAGGTACAACGCCGACGAGCCCGAGTTGCACATGATGCCGCGCCGCTTCCCGAAGTACTCGGCGACGCCCTGCTCGAACGCCTTGACGTTCTTGCCGATGCGCAACGCCGACGCGCCACCGCGCAGGACCTCGACGACGGCCTCGATCTCCTCCTCGCCGTGGACGCTGCCCGCGTACTCGATCCGCCGCTGGTCGGGTCTCACGACGTGGGCTCGGCGTCGAGGTTGAACACACGGATGGCGTTGTCGCGCAGGAACTTGGGCCACACGGGGTCGCGGAAGGCCACGTTCGGCATCTCGGTGAAGATCCGTTCCAGGCTCAGGCCCATCGGGTAGTAGCCGGCGTACATGATCTTGTCGGCGCCGCGGGTGTTGGCGTAGTCGATGATCGCCTTCGGGTAGTGCTTGGGCGCGAACGCGCTCGGCATGTAGTACAGGTTCGGCCACTTCAGCATGAGCTTCACCGCCAGCTCCTCCCATGGCTCGGCGCCGTGGCGCATCACGATGCGCAGCTCGGGGAAGTCGTAACAGACCTGGTCGAACAGCATGACGTCCTGGCAGGCGGACGGGAAGCGCGGCCCGGCGATGCCGGCGTTGGACACGATCGGGATGTCGAGGTCGATGCACGTCTGGTAGATCGGGTAGTAGCGGCGGTCGTCGACCGGCACCTGCGGGTTGCACCCGGCGGGGAACGTCGTCACCGCCTTGATGTCGTGCTCGTCCTTGTACCGCCGGATCTTGCGCACCGCGCCGGTGACGTCGTTGGGGTCGATCTCGAGGCTGCCGACGAAGCGGCCGGGATGGTCCTTCATGGCGCGGACGGTGGCCTCGGTTCCCGCGCCGACCATCCCGATGTCGACGCCCCACTTGTCCATCTCGGCGACCGTCACCTCGACGCCGTCGTCACCCTCGTCGAGCCGGTTGGGCACGTCCTTGAACATGTAGCCGGCCGGGAACTCCTTGGTGGACTCGTCCTCCGCGTGCGTCGTCTGCCGGAGGTAGTCGTAGGTCTTCGACGCATCGGCTTTCGGGAAGCCGATCATCAGGTCGATCGCACCGATGTCGGTGGGCATGGTCACGCGGGGCTCCTCTCGCCGTTGCTCGTACGGGACGGGTTGCGGAATTGGATCGCGCGGAAGTCGTCGACGAGTCGCTGCAGCAGGTCGGCGAGTGCGCGCCGGTCGGCGGGTGACCAGCGGTCGAGCACGTCGCGCAGGTGGGCTTCGAGGACGGCGGCGACCCCGCGACGCGCGTCCCGCCCGGCGGCCGTGATCTCCACCACGACCACCCGGGCGTCGTCGGCGCTGGGGACCCGCTCCACGAACCCGAGCTCCTGCAGCCTGCGCACCTGCCGACCGGTCGATGCCGCGTCCATGCCGGTGGACCGGGCGAGCTCGCCGAGGGGCGCCGGGCCGTGCTCGTCGATCCGTCGCAGCAGCGCGTAGGCCGGGCGGGACAGGTCGACGCCGGCCGCGGCCGCGAGCCCGGCGTGCCCGTTGCGGCTCGCCCGCAGGCGATCGAGCTGCTCCAGCGCCTGCTGGGTCCGGGCGAGGTCGTCCACTCGCCGGACCCTACAGAACTTGCTTGAGTCCAGCAACTAGGTACCCCCGAGGGGGAGAGAGGAAGGGGCGACCTTGCGTCACCTGTGGACGGGTGAGCTGCGGTTTCGCGCGCGAGGTGACGCAAGTTCAGTCAGGGGAGCGGGAATTGCTGGCCGACGAGCTCCTCGGAGAGGGTCCAGAGGCGGGCGGCGGACTCGGGATCGAGCGCCCAGCGAGCGTGGTCGTCGGAGACCCGGCAGTCGGCGAGGTACGTGCCGCCCGCCGCGTCGAGCTCGGGTGCGGTGGCGGCCCACACCGACGTGGCCGCGCCCTGCTCGACCGTCTTGCGCGGGGGCAGTCCCCCGGACGGCCCCGCCTTGGCCCGCTCCGCCATGGCGGCGAAGTCGTCCTTCGTCATGTACCGCCCGAGCTCGGTGGCGATCATCCCGGGGTGCACCGCGTACGCGTGCACGCCGCGCTCGCCCAGCCGGCGCTCGAGCTCCACCGAGAACAGGATGTTCGCGGTCTTCGACTGCCCGTAGGCGGAGAACTTGTCGTACTCCCGGCGCTCGTAGTTGGGATCGTCCCACACGATGTCGGACCCGCGGTGGCCGCCGGAGCTCAGGTTCACGACCCGAGACGGAGGGTCGGCCAGCAGCTGCGGCACCAGCAGGCACGTGAGCAGGAAGTGGCCGACGTGGTTGGTGCCGAATTGCATCTCGAAGCCCTCAGCGGTCCGCTCGAAGGGCGTGTACATCACACCGGCGTTGTTGATCAGCAGGTGCAGCCGGGTGTGCGTCGCGCCGAACCACTCGGCGAACCCGCGCACGCTGTCGAGCGACGTCAGGTCGAGCACGCCGGACTCGAGCTCGGCATCGGGAACGTCGTCGCGCACGGTCGTCGCGGCCGCGTCGAGTCGCGCCGCGTCACGACCGGCGAGGACGACGTGCGCGCCGGCCGACGCCAACGCGCGCGCGGTCTCGAGTCCGAGCCCGGTCGACGCGCCGGTGACGACCGCGACCTTGTCGTGGAGGTCCACACCCTCCAGCACGTCGGCGGTGGTCGTCTCGAAGCCGAGGCTCATCGGCCCTCTCCCTCGGTCGTCACGTCAGGATCCTCCGGTCGGACCGACCCGCTCGACGGTCTGCTCGATGCGACGCTGACGCGTCGCCGGACGCTTCGCCGCCTCGATCCACTGCACGTACTCGCGGCGGTGCGAGTACGAGAGCGCGTCGAAGCGTGACCGCACGTTCGCCGCCGCCAACGCGGCGCGCAGGTCGTCGGGCACGTCGACCCGGCGCGGCTCGTCGTCGACGACGAGCGTGACCGCGATCCTGTCGCCCGGCTCCTTGCCCAGGCGGGCGCGGATCTGCTTCAGGACCCCGACGACCATGCCGCTCCCCATCGCCACCACCGAGCCGCGGTACTCGACCCCGTCGAAGGTCGCGACCACGGGTGTCCGGCCCCGGCCGCCGAGGGCGTCGGCGACCACCGGCGGCACCGCCACGTAGGCACCGCCGCGATCGGCCGCCACGATCGTCGCCTCGAATTCGTGCCGCACCACACCCATCGTGCCAGGTCACGCGTGCTCACGCGGCACGTCGTAGCGCTCGTAGTAGCGGGCGAAACGCGCCTCCAGGGGCGCGCGCTCCACGCCCACCTCGGCCAGCGAGTACGTGTGCGTCCCGTACTTGTGCTGTGGGTGCTCGGCGTCGAACCGCCGGAGGCGCGCCTCCTTCTCCGGGTTCCACTCGATGCCGAAGCGCTCGTAGATCGTGCCGACGACGGCGACCGGATCGCGCACGACCTCGGCGTAGGCCACGTCGAAGAAGGCGTCCTCCCCGATACGGTCGCGGGCGTCCATCGCCCGGTCGATGAGTGCCGAGAGCGTGTCGGGCCAGTGCCCGACGATGTAGTCGGTGTGGTCGACGTCGGTGAACGTCCCGGTCAGCGACCGGAGCAGGCTGAAGGTCGACGCCGCGATCTTCACCGGATCGCGGTGGGTGACGACCAGCCGCGCGTCGGGATAGGTCTCGAGCACGGCGTCGAGCAGCAATCCGTACTGGGGCGACTTCAGCTGCCAGCGCCCCGGGCACTCCGACTGCAGCACCTGCAACACGAGGCGGTGGTGCGCCGTCGCGCCGCGCCAGTCCGACGCCAGGAGCCATTCGTCGTAGCTCGGCAGGTTGAAGGTGGTCGAGTAGATGAGACTCTGGAAGTGCTGCGCGTGCAGCAGGGTGCACTCCATCGCGTCGTCGGGCTCGTCGTGGTGGATCGCCCTGAACCCGGGGTTGATCAGGTCGACGGCGCTCGGCGCGGCGCGGGCGGCGACGAAACGCGGGTCGTCGTGGTAGGTGGAGCGGGTCGGTGGCGGCACCGAGTCGTTGGCCTCCCAGGCGAGCAGCGAGCGGTTGTCGGGATCGGCCGCGAGCAGGTGGCTCAGCGCAGTGGTGCCGCTGCGGGGCATGCCGACCAGGATCAACGGTGCCGTCACCGGCGCGGTGGCCAAGCTCGGATGGGTGCGGTGCCATTCCCGGACCCGCAGCCGGTTGGCGAGGTACATCCGCACCTGCGCCTCGAGCGCCATCGTGCCGATCTGGTTGAGGTCCGCTTCCTTGGTGCCCGACGCCCAGAGCGCGTCGAGGCCGTCGCGGAACGTCGGGTCGCCGTAGTCGTCGAGACCGGCCCCGGCCGACACCTCCTCCAGCAACCCGTCGACGTCCATCAGATGTCGAGGGCGTCCCGCGTGCGCCCGAGCTCGTCGGGATCCGACGTCGTCGGCACGAGGAAGAACTCGTCGGCGCCGGCGTCTCGCGCGTGGTCGACCGCGGCGCGCAGCGCATCGCGCGTGAAGCAGGTGACCGACGCGGCAGCCCAGTCGCCCACCGCGTCACCCATGATCCTCATGTACGTGTGTGCGTAGTCCCGCAACCGAGCTTCGGCGTCGTCGCCGAGCGCGTACCAGATGCTCGACGACAGGTGCGGGGCCTCGGTACGGCCGGCGGTCTCCCACGCGTGGCGGATCTCCGCGAACGCGGCGGCCATGGCGTCGCGGTCGCCGTCCATCGTCCACGCGCCGTCGACGCCGTCGGCCCACTGCGCGGCGCGGGTGATCGCCTTCGGGCCCATGACCCCGGCGATCACGGGCATCGACGCGCCCTGGACCGGTGCGGGGCCGACGGGGTCCGCACCGTCGAAGGGTGGCTCGCCGGCCCAGATGCGGCGCATGCGCGCCACCTGCTCGTCCATGCGCTGCCAACGACGCTCGAACGACCCGCCGATGGCGCGGTAGTCGTGCTCACGGCCGCCGACGCCGACACCGACGGTGAGCCTGCCCTCTGACAGCACGTCGATCGACGCCAGCTGCTTCGCCACCGCGACTTCGTCGTGCGCGGGGAGGATCACGATCGTCGTGT
>DATBBL010000219.1:0-3004 GCA_036271015.1 Acidimicrobiia bacterium | reverse complement strand
CACGGTCGAGCGGCTCGAGGACGGTGAGGTGTCGATGTTCCTCCACGACGTGGTGGAGGTCGGCGACGAGCTCGAGGTCCGGGGCCCGATCGGCCTCTACTTCGTGTGGGACGGCACCGAGCCCGCGGTCCTGCTCGGCGGTGGTTCTGGGGTCGTGCCCCTCATGGCGATGCTGCGCCTGGCGCGCGCCACCGGTCGTGACGACCTCGTCCACCTGGTGGTGTCGGTGCGATCGCCGGAGAACCTCTACTACGCGACCGAGCTCCCGGGTCCGGACGCCACCGTCGTGTACACCCGCCAGGCGCCACCGTCGTCGACCCGTCCCGCCGGTCGCCTCACCGCGGTCGACGTCGAGCCCCATCTGCGCGACGATGCCACCGTCTACGTGTGCGGCTCGGCGCCGTTCACGGACGCGGTCGGCGACCTCGTGGTCGACCTCGGCGTGCGCGCCGAGCGGGTGAAGGTCGAGCGGTTCGGCCCCAGCGGCTGACGCCGGTCCGCGCCGGCTCATTTTCCCCGAACATCCGTCAGTACGGGCGCGCATACGACCGCGAACTGCCGGATGTTCGGGGTCTGGAGGCCCCGGGGGTCAGGGGCCCCGGGGTCAGGCGGCGGCGGGGGTCTCGGTGAGGTCGGCGTCGAGGTCGAGGTGCAGGTGCTCGGCGGCGTTGCCGACGAGCAGCGTGTGCCGCACCGCGGGCTCGAGGTCGCCGAACGTCTCCTCGATGTACTTCCGCGAGTGCGGGAACGTGCCGACCGAGTGGGGGAAGTCGCTCCCCCACCAGAAGAGCTCCAGCGGCATCTCGTTCGGGAGCTCCTGGCCGATCTTCACCGCCAGCGGCTCGCGCACCATGCCGTAGATCGCGTGGTCCTTCATGTACTGCGACGGCATCTTCGGCAGCTCGAGCTGGAACCAGCTGTTGTACTCCAGGTAGTCGCGGTCCATGTAGTAGAGCGACGCCGGGAGGATCGCGGCGTTGATCTCGGCGAAGTAGAACTTCAGCTCGGGGAACCGCTCGAAGGTGCCGTTCACGATGAGCTGCGCCATCGTCGGTGCGGGCGCGGTCTGCGAGTGTTGGGTCATGCCCGCTTCGACCGGCCACTGGGCGGTGTCGTGGCGGGGGCCCCCGGTGTTCATCACGCCACCGAACGACATGTGCGGCGACAGCGGCATGTCGAGCTCGAGCGCCTTCTCCCAGAACCGGTCGTCCTCGGGCTTGGGCGCGGTGCCGCCGTTCGGGCTGTTGAGCAGTTGCACCGACTTGAAGCCCAGCGCGTGCACCCGCTCGAGCTCGCCGATGGCGTCGTCGGTGCCGGAGACGGGCATCAGCGCGTTGCCGATGAGGCGGTCGGGCGCGACCGCGCAGTACTCGGCGAGCCAGTCGTTGTAGGCCCGCACCATCGCCAGGTAGGCGTCGTGGTCCGGGATCTTCTCGAGGAACCGGCTGGCGAACACCGGGACGAAGAGCAGTTCGGCGTCGATGCCGTCCTCGTCCTGCTCGCGGAGACGCTGGGCGCCGTCGCCGGCGCCGTCGGTCCGGGAGCCGTCGTCCTTGAAGTAGCTCTGCCCCGCGAACTTCACCTTGCCGCGGCCCCGCAGGTTCTGGCTGGCGTACGTGAGCGGCATGCCCTCCATCAGCCAGGCGTCGCCCCCACCGTCGGGGAGCGTGATCAGCTTCGGCGCCCGGTCCTTGTACTTCTCGGGCAGGAAGGCGACGAAGTCGGGCGGTGTCTCGAGGTGCCCGTCACCGGAAATGACCTGGTACTTGCGTCCCATGCGGCTACTCCCCCTGTACCGGTACGACTCCAACCTGTTTCTACCACCGCGGCGCGGGGCGCCCCACCTGCCCGATCAGGCCGGCGAGCCCGGCTTCGTGCGCGCCAGCACGTCGCGGAACGGCACGCCCTTGTCCGGGTTCGGCTCGCGCGGCAAACCGAGCGCGCGCTCACCGATCACGTTCTTGTTGATCTCGTCGCTGCCGCCCGCGATCGACATGCAGCGCACGAAGTTGAACAGCTCGGAGTAGCGGCCGTCCTCGGGTGCGTCGGCGCCCCAGAGCAGACCCTCGGCACCGAGGATGTCGAGCGCGGTCCCGGCGGCGAGCTTCATCATGATGGTCTGTTGGTTCTTGGCCACGTTGGGGACACCGGCGAGGTTGCCGCCGCGCGCCGCGGCCGCACGCGTGCGCGCCGCGCTCCACTCCCCGATGCGCGACAACGAGACGACCTGCGCCAGCTTCTGGCGCAGGTGGGGGTCGTCGGTGCGGTCGTACCGCCGGGCGAGGTCGATGAGCTCCGACGCCACCAGCCCGCGACCTTCCTCGGGCGCCGCCACCTGCGCCGCGTCGCCCGCGCGCATGCCGAGGAAGCCACCCTTGGTCCCCGGCGGCGGGAAGCCGCCACCGCCGCCGCCGGCGCCGATGCCGGTGCGCTCGAAGAGCAGCGTGGTGTTGGCGACGGCCCACCCGTTGTTCACACCCCCGATGAGGTCGGCGTCGTCGACGATGGCGTCGTCGAAGAAGACCTCGTTGAACAGCGCTCGTCCGGTCATCTCCCGCAAGGGCCGGATCGTCACGCCGGGCTGGTCGAGCGAGAACGCGAACCACGAGATGCCGGCGTGCTTCGGCGCGTCGAAGTCGGTGCGGGCCAGGAGCATGCCGTAGTCGGCTTCCATCGCCTGGGAGCTCCAGACCTTCTGCCCGGTGATCACCCAGCGGTCACCGTCGCGGGTGGCCCGGGTCGTGAGGCCGGCGAGATCGGACCCGGAGCCCGGCTCGCTGAACAGCTGGCACCACGCCCGGCTCCCGTTGTACACGGGCTGCACGTGCCGCTCGACCTGCTCGGGCGTCCCGTGGGTGAGGATCGTGGGCGCCGCCATCATCATCCCGAGGCCGCTGGGCGGCGGCACCGCGCCGAAGGCGCGGAACGCGCGGTACACGGTGACCTGCGCCCGGCGCGTGTAGCCGCGCCCACCCCACTCCAGCGGGAAGTGGGGCGCGGTCCA
>DATBBL010000218.1:0-9770 GCA_036271015.1 Acidimicrobiia bacterium | reverse complement strand
CTTCGACGATGCGCGCCACCTTGCGCCCGAACCGCTTCCGGATCTTCTTCGGCTTCACGTGCGCGTCTTCGATCGCGTCGTGGAGGAGGCCGGCGATCGCCTCGGACTCCGTGCCGCCATCCTCGAGCACGAGCGCGCTGACCTCGAGCAGGTGCGCGACGTACGGCACCTCGCCGCCTTTGCGCGCCTGGGCGCCGTGCAGCTCGTTGACCCACTCCACCGCCCGCACGAACCGGCGACCGGGGACGGTCACCGTTGGCGACGGCTCGCCGTCAGCCCCCATTGCGCGCCTTGGCGACGTTCTTCTCGTGCTCCTGCAGCGTCGTCGCGTAGTAGGTCTTCCCGTTCGCGTCCGACACGTAGTACTTGTAGGGCACCGGTGCCGGGGCCAGCGCGGCCTTCAGCGCCACCTCGCTCACCGTCCTGATCGGTGTGGGCGGCAGCCCGGTGATCTTGTAGGTGTTGTACGGCGAGTCGATCTTGCGGTCGGCGTCGGTCGGCACCGGCGGGCACCCGCCCTTGGCGTAGCAGAGGGTGGCGTCGATCTGCAGCGGCGTGTTGTCCTTCAGCCGGTTCACGATCACCGCCGAGATGAGCGGCGCGTCGTCGGGGGTCCCCGCCTCGGCTTCGATCAGCGACGCGGTGACGATCGCCTGGTACGGCGACTGGCCGCCGTTGGCCGGGCCCGATCCGGCGAGGCCGAGGGCGTCGGCCTTGGCGTCGAACTGGGTGACGATCTTCTGCAGGATCTGCGCCTCGCTGTCGTTGGCACCGATGAAGTACGTGTCGGGCCAGGTCAGCCCCTCGAGCGAGTTCACGAGCGGCGGCTCGTACTTCGAGCGGATGGTGCCGGAGGCGGCGGCGGCGAGGAACGCCTGCGCGCTCTTCCCCTCGAGCTTGCCCACCCGCTCGGCGATCTGGCCGAGGGTGAGCCCGGGCGGGAGCAGGAGCTTGAGGTCGGGCACGATCCGACGGGGCCCGCCCCGCAGCGTGTCGAGCGCCTCCCGCGGCGTGCTGTTCGCGACGAAGTCGTACCGGCCGGCGGTGTAGCCGGCGGCGAACCCGGAGCTGGTGGCGACCTGCTGGAACGCCGTGGACGAGTCGATCACGCCCGCCCGCTGCAGCGCATCGCCCACCTGGACCGGCGTCCACCCCGGCTGGATCTCGACCCCGACGTCGGCGTTCCCGGCGGTGGAGTTCTCCACGTTGCTCAGCACCCACAGCGAGGCGACCGCGAGGGGCGTGAGGAGGGCGACGACGACGCAGAACGTGGCCAGGTTGCGGCGGTAGAGCCGCATCCGCTCCGCCCCTCGTCGTCCGCGCGCAGCGGTCCACTCGGGTTGCGACGGCATCGACGCATGCTACCGAGCGGATGACGCTACTCCTCCGCGTCCGGCTCGGAGCCGGTGGTACGAGGGCGCGCGAGACTCCCCGGCATGCGCTTCGGACTCAAGACCGCACCTCAGAACACCACGTGGGCCGACATGCTCGCGGTGTGGCAGGCCGCCGACGAGATCGAGCTGTTCGAGTCGGCCTGGACCTTCGACCACTTCTACCCGATCTTCACCGACGACATCAGCGGTCCGTGCCTGGAAGGGTGGGTCACCACCACCGCCCTGGCCCAGGCGACGCGCCGGCTGCGGGTCGGGGTGCTCGTCACCGGCATGCCGTACCGGCACCCGGCGGTGCTCGCCAAGATGGCCGCCGCGCTCGACATCGTGTCCGACGGCCGGTTGGAGCTCGGCCTCGGCGCGGGATGGAACGAGGTCGAGGCGCAGGCCTACGGCATCGATCTGCACCCGACCCTCACCGAGCGCTTCGACGCCTTCGACGAGGGGTGCGAGGCGATCATCGGCTTGCTGACCGACGAGACCACGACCTTCGACGGCCGCTACGTGCAGCTCGTGGATGCGTACTGCAACCCGAAGCCGGTGCAGCGGCCGCACCCCCCGATCTGCATCGGCGGGCGGGGCGAGCGCCGCACGCTCCGCTCGGTGGCGCGCTTCGCGCAGCACTGGAACTACCCGGGGGGTCCGATCGAAGAGTTCGCGGCCAAGCTCGCCGTGCTCCGCGGGCACTGCGAGGATCTCGGGCGCGACCCGTCGGAGATCACCGTGTCGACGCACCTGCGGGGCGGCACCGACGACATCGTGGAGCAGACGAAGCGCTACGGCGACGCCGGTCTCGATCTCGGCATCGTGTACCTCCGGCCGCCGCACACCCCCGACGTGCTCGACGAGCTCGCCGCCGCGCTCGCGCCGTGGCGCGGCTGATCGCCGCGCCGACTCAGAGGGTCCAGCCCGCGGCCTTGCGCTCCACGCAGGTCGGGCAGATCGGATAGCGCGACGGGTCGCGCGTCGGCACCCACTTCTTGCCGCACAGCGCGACGATCGCCTCCCCGGTCACGTAGGCGCGGGTGACGTCGTCCTTGCGCGCGTAGTGCGCGAACCGGTCGTGGTCGCCGTCGTCGGTGTCGACGGGGGCGGGGCGTTCGACCGGGGTCTCCACCGGCGCGATCACGGGCGGCGGGGCGGTGGTGGTCTCGCTCACCCGGCCAGAATACCGACTGCGCGCCCAGGTAGCCTCCAGACGTGCCCGACTTCGCCGACGACCAGAGCAGCGAGCTGGAGCGCAAGGCGAAGGCGCTCAAGTTCATGGCCCTGTTCGAGAGCTTCACCTATCTGCTGCTGGCCTACTTCTGGCTGGTCGTCCCCAACGACGGGATCAAGGCGGTGGTCGGGTTCTTCCACGGGCTGGTCTGGTTGGCGTTCGTCGCCATGGCCGTGATCATCCGGCCCGACATCGGCTGGAGCTGGGGGTACATCGCGCTGGTCGTGCTCACCGGCCCGATCGGAGGGGTCCTGGTGTGGTGGCGGCTGCGCCAGACCCCGCGAGAAGCGCTCGTACCTCACGCATCGCCGTCGGCAGATCGCTGACCGGCCGCTCGCGCGCGTCACGCTCGCCGAGGAACACGAACACGCACTCGGTCACCGGCTCGCCGGTCGCCTGCTCGAGCGCCACCGCGTACGACGCGCCCTGCAGCCGGTAGCGGGCGACCTTGGCGTCGAGGTCGGCGTCGTTCCGCCAGGCGTCGGTCTTGTAGTCGACGACGACCAGGCCATCGGGTCGCCGGTACACGAGGTCGACGTAGCCCTCGAGGGTCGTGGCGCCGACCGGTGTCGCGACGTACATCTCGCGGCGGAAGCCGTGCGTCACCGCCTCCCGCACCGTGTTCGTCGTCAGCGCGACCCGCGCCCGGGCGGCCACCGCCTCTTCGCGCCCGATGATGCCCTCCGCCGCGGCCTGCGCCGCCGCGGTCTCGTCGAGCCCGTCACCGGTGGCGAGATCGACGGTCTGCAGGACCGCGTGCACGGCCCGGCCGAGCGCGGTGCCGTAGCGGCCCTTGTTCCAGGGCGGCAGCTCGAGATCACGCGGGCCCTTGTGCAACCCGGGGTCGAGCGCCGCCTCCTCCGCGACCTCGCGCGCGATCGCGGTCGCGGAGCGGACGCTGCGGCGGGCCCCGCGGGCCAACGCGTCGTCGCGTTCGCGCCGCCACTCGGCCCACGGCGGGGCGGTGCCGCGGGTGCCGTCGACCGCCGGCGTCACCGTGAGCGTCACCGCGGCCGCATCGGCGACGAACGCGCTCCACTCCGGCGCGTCGCACGAGGCGTGCCACAGCAGCTGCGCGTGCGTCCAGGTGGTCCGGTCGTCGCCCGGCTCCTTCGCCGCCCGGTGCACCGACACCACGAGGTGGTCACGGGCGCGGGTCATCGCCACGTAGAGGAGCCGCAGCTTCTCGTGGAAGTCCATCTGCTCGTCGATCGGCGCGTAGCGCTCGAACTCCTCGGTCGTGACCCGGGCCGAGACCCGCAGCGCGTAGGTGTCGCGGTCGTGGGGGAAGCGCAGCTGCACGCCGGCGGTGCGCGACTGGGCCCGGGTGGTCATGCCCGACACGATCGTCACCGGGAACTCGAGCCCTTTGGCGCCGTGGATGGTGAGGATGCGGACCGCGTCGTCGTCGGTCTCGGGCAGCACCGTCTCGACGACCCGGGCCCCCTCGCTGCCCTGGAGGTCGGCCCAGGCGAGGAAGTCGCGCAGGCTGCCGCCCTCGGCCTCCGAGAACGCGCGCGCCTGCTCGATCACGAACCGCACGCGCCGCCACAGGTCGCGCGGTCGGCCGTGGGCGAAGCCGACCTCGAGCACGCGCCGCTCGCGCACGATGCGGTCGAGCAACTCGCTGGGCGAGAGCCAGAGGCGGGCGTCGTGCCACCCGGCGAGCACCCGGATGGCGTCTCCCACCGGGTGGTCGGACGGCAGCGTCTCCGGCAGGGGGCGTTGGTGGTTCCAGTGGCCGCGGTGCGGCACCTTGAACGTGAAGAGGTCGTCGTCGCCGCACCCGAACAGGGGTGATCGCAGGGCGCTCACGAGCGCGAGCTCATCGGTCGGGTCGTCGACCGCCTGCAACACGACGAGCAGATCGCGGATCTCGCGCGTGCTGTAGACGAGCGACGACGTCTCCGCCCGGTACGGGATCCCGGCGGCGTCAAGCGCGTCCTCGAGCTGGCCGAGCGACGTGCGCGCGGGGAGCAGCACGCACAAGTCGCCGAGGCGACACGGCGCGAACCGCTCCGTTCCGTCGGCGTCGCGCCGCGAGACCTGCCAGCCCTCCCGCAGCGCGCGCCCGATGACCTCGGCCACGTCGCGCGCCTCGCCCTCGCGCAGCTCGTCGGCGGTGGGCTTCTCGTGCTCGGGGGTCGCCCCGAGGAGCACGACCGGAGGTCCGACCGGCGCCGCCTCGCGCACGGGTTCGAGCGCGACGTATTCGGGTTGCGACTCCGGCTCCGCGACGATGAGATCGCGGAACACCGCGTTGACGAAGTCGATGACCGGGCGGGCGGTGCGGAAGTTCCGCGTGAGGCGGCGCGGCGTGGCGCCGAACGCCGAACGGGCGCGGAGGAATGCGGCGATGTCGGCGCGCCGGAACCGGTAGATCGACTGCTTGGGGTCGCCCACCACGAACAGACGACCCGGGTCGACCGGCAGCTCGTCCCAGCGGTGTGCGCGCGCGTCGGGCGCCGGGGACGCCAGCAACGCGGCGAGGTCGCACTGGATGGGATCGGTGTCCTGGAACTCGTCGAGCAGGAGACGCGTGTACCGCGCCCGCAGACGCTGCCGGACGTCCCACCCGTGCTCGGGGTCGCGCAGCACCGCTCGGGCCAGCACCAGCAGGTCGTGGAACTCCAACTGTCCGTGGCGGCGGCGTTCCTCGGCCTCGCGCAGCGTGAACCGCGCGAGCTCCCACGCCAGGCGCCGCAGGACGACCTCGGCCAGCTTCGACGCGGTGTCGTCGACCAACACCCGGAGCGCCTTCACCCGGTCGCGCACCGTCTCCACCGGGCACGCGCTCGACCAGTTGTCCTTGCGGCCCTGGGTGACGCTCCCCTTCGGCGTGCCCGCGGTGAGGAGGCGCAGCTGCTCGTACTCGTCCGGTGCGGCGACGAGCTCCTCGTGCCACGTCGCCAGGTTCCCGAGCAGTCCCAGCAGCTTGTCGTCGGCCGCCCGGCAGTGGCCGGTGAGCTCGTGCAGCTCGGTGAGCGCGACGAGGACCGGCGCGAGGGCACCGTCGAGCGGCGGTGGGTCGGGCTCGGGCCCCATGCGCTCGGCGACGAGGTCCCAGTTCGCGTTGCACGCCAGCGCCAGCGTGCGCAGGACGTTGAGGGTGGTGTCGGCGTTGAGCGCGAGGAGCAGCGTGCGCTCGATCGCGGGGTCGTCGAGCAGCTCGTCGACGAAGCGCGTCCAGCGCTCTTCGAACGCGAGCTGCGACGCGATGTCGTCGAGCACCTCGATGCGCGGCGGGAGCCCGGCTTCGATCGGGTGCTCGGCCAGGAGACGCTGCGCGAACGCGTGCAGGGTGGACACCGCGGCGCCGTCGAGCTCCTCGAGCGCGAGCGCAGCCCGGGCCGCGGCGATCGCCTCGGTGCCCTGGGCCGCGGCCTCGAGGGTGCGCCGGATCCGGTCGCGTAGCTCGGCCGCCGCCTTCTCGGTGAAGGTGACGGCGGCGATCTCGCGCATGGGCACCCCGCGACGCGTCACCAGCGCGACGACACGGTCCACCAACGCCTTGGTCTTGCCCGAGCCGGCACCTGCCTCGACGAACAGCGTCTCGTCGAGCGCCGCCACGATCCCCTCGCGTGTGGCGAGGTCCTCGTCGAGGTCGAGGAAGCTCTGCTGCACCGCGTCGCGGCTCGGCTCAGCGATCATGGCCGGGCCCTTCGGGGTCGTCGTCGGCGAGAACCTCGGGCTCGGCGAGACCGACGTAGCCCCGTAACGCCGGCGCGGCCCGCTTGCGCTGCCACTCGCGATACCGGTCGCGCGTGCCGCGGGCGTCGGGGTCGGTGTAGCTGCGGATCCTGCGGGTCCAGGTGGTCGGTGGATCGACCCGGCAGGGGAACACCCCCGCGTCGATGCCGTCGGCGATGGTGCGCAGGACTTCGTCGACGCGGGCGTCGACCTCGGGGGAGAGCACGAGCTCGGCCCAACGGAACTGGCCCCGGGTGCTGACGTACCAGTACGCCGCGCCCACCGCGGTGTCGGGATCGCCGAACGACGCCCGCGCCGCATGGGCGTACACCGGGAGCTGGAGCATCCGGCCCGCCGCGGTCGGGTCCTCGGGGTCGACGGCGTTGGGGCGGCCGGTCTTGTAGTCGATCACCCACAGCCCGCCGCCGGCGGTGCGGTCGACCCGGTCGGCGGCGCCGCGGAACCGCAGGGCGCGGCCGTCGGAGAGCCCGAGGTCGATGGCCGGCGCGGCGTCGGGGAAGCCGAAGCGCAGCTCGGTGGCGATGGTGCGCAGGCCGAAGCCGGCGCGTGTCCTCGTGTCCTCGGTCAGGAACCGGTCGAGCTCGGCGAGCAGCCGGCGGCGGTCGCGGTGCCAGAACAGCCGGCGCCCGGTGCGCCCCTGCGCCTCGTAGACCCGGCATTGGACCTCGGCGATCTCGCGCAGCCGGTCGCGGTCGGCGTCGGTCCACGGCTCCTCGGGCGCGGGGGCACCACCGGGCCGTTCGAGCACCTCGCGCAGGAACGCATCGAGCGTCTCGTGCACCAGGCTGCCGCGGTCGAGCGGCGACACCTCGTAGCGCTCCTCGGGCAGCTCGGGGATGTCGACGCGCAGGACGTACTCGAGGAAGTAGTCGAACGGGTTGGCGGCGTAGGTCTGCAGTCGGGTGGGCGACACCACGACGTCGCCATCGGTCACGCGCCCGGCGTCGCAGCCGGCGAGGTTGCCGTCGAACCGCGTGAACTCGCGGCCGCCGCGCGCCACCACCGCGTCGATCCCACGGCGCAGCGCGACGTCGACGTCGCGCAGGTCGTGGGTGGAGACGATTCCGCCGGCCCGGGCGTGATCGAGCAGCGTTCGGAGCCGGTGCTCCTGCTCGGTGGCCGGGAACTCGACGCGCGCGAGCCCGGCCGCGAACGACGGTACCGGCGTGTACCAGTCGGCATGGAGCTCGGCGAGATCGTCGGGGACTCGCTCCGTGCTCACCGCGGCGATGCTCTCGACGAGGAAGCGCGACGGCACCCGCTCGGTGGTGCGGCGCAGGTCGCCGCGGGGGTACAGGAGGATGCGCTCGTGCGACGCGCTCGCCAGCGCCGCCAGCAGCCGGCGGTGGTCGTCGTCGACCCGCGCGGACCGCAACGTCAGCGCACCCTCGGTGGCGCGGCGGTCGGCGTCGGGCAGCAGCGAGTCGTCGCGGACGCGGGTCGGGAACAGGCCCTCGGCGAGGCCGCAGACGAACACGCGGTCGAGGTCGAGTCCGAGACCGAGCGCCACGTGGCCCATCAGGAGCCCGTCGCCGAGCCGGCCGACGCGTCCGAGGTCGGCGTCGAGCTCGAGCTCGAGGGTGCGCCGGAACACCGCCACCCCGGGCGCGGCCTCGACCGCGTCGAGCCCCGCGAGCCGGGCCAACGCGGCCTCGACCTTCTCGGCGGCCTGCCGTTCCACCTCGGGCCAGTCGGCCCGCCGGGTCTCCGGCGCCAGGTGGTCGCGCACGAGCCCCTCGGCCCAGGCGGCGAGCTCCCGCCAGCCGGCGGCGGGGTCGACCGCGAGGTCGTCGACGAGCGCGGCCACGAACGCCTGCAGGTCGCGCGTCGCCGTCAGCTCGGTCTCGAAGTGCTCCGGGTGCGGGTCGCGCTCGGTGACCGCGCGCTCCGCCGCCAGCTCGTGCTCCTGGATGCGGGCGTAGCGCTCGAGGCGCTGCTGCCATTGATCGGTGCCGCGCACGATCTCGGCGACGCGGCTGATCTTCTCCCAGCGGGTGGCGGGCGCGGGCCGGCCGCGATGGAACACAGGTGCCGAGGCGAGCAGGCGCATGACGTCGTGGCGCTGGAAGTCGCGATCGGGGAGCGCGAGCAGGCCCAGCAGCCCACGCCCCAACACGCTGTGGGCGAGGGTGCGCACCGCGGCGCCGTTGTGGGTGATGCCGGCGGCATCGAGCTGCTCGTGCACCAGGCGGGCGTACGGCTCGGGCGCGCCGTACAGGATCGCCATCCGCTCGAGCGGTACTCCCTCGCGCACCGCGTCGATCACCAGGCGCACCACCGCGCGCACCTCGTCGTCGGGGTCCGACGCCGACACGACCCGGGTGGCCGCGGGCAGCTCGACACCGACCTCGGGCACGGTCACCCCGAGGTGTGCGAGTGCCTCGCGCACCGGCGCATCGGCCCGCTCGCACCCGGTGAGTCCGGCGACGACTGCGATCGGCACGCGCTCGCCGAGCGCGCGCACGAGCGCGGCGGTGGGTGCAGGAAGCTCCTGGGGAAGGTGCAGCACCACGGTGCCGAGGTCGTCGAGCAGCGGCATCCCGGCTTCGACCGCGTCGACCGCGGCGTCCATCAGGTCGCGCTCGTCGTACCACCGCGGCGCCAGTGCGGCCCGCGCCCGGCGCGTGATCCGGACCACATCGGCGGCTCGCCGCCCGGCGCGCACGAGCGCATCGAGCGCGGCGTCGTCGATCGCCGCCAGCTCGCGGTAGGCGTCGACGAGCGCGGCCTCGGTCGCGGGGTGGTCGGCGACCGGACCGAAGATCCCCGGTGCCGTCGCCAACACCGCGCGCACGCCGGCGGCGAGCACGGGGGTGGACACTGGACGCCGGTGCGCGCCCGCGAGGCGGGGCGCACCCAGCAGCTCGGCCAGCCGGTACGTGGTGAGGAACGTCACTCCGGCGACACCGTCGCCGCCGGGCGTGATCCGTCCCAACGTCCCGCGCGCCAGCAGCCGACGCGCGGCGACGCCGACGTAGTTCGTGGGTACCACGACGGTGACCGGCGCCAGCGGGTCCCCGCGCTTGCCCGCCACGACCGCGTCGAACAACGCGCGCGCCGCCGGCTCGCCGTAGGGCACGGGCAGGACGTCGACCGGCATCGCCCGGGATCGTACGGCCGTGGTCATGCCGCGGTGGGCCCGGCGCGGGGTGGTGGGAGGCCGAGCTGTTCTCGTTGTTCGGGGGTGAGGTCGTCGAGGTGGATCTTGCGCAGGTCTCCGGGCAGGTTGGGGTTGCCGACCAGGGCGTAGGGGCCGTGGGGGACGAGGTCGGGGTGACAGGTGCTGCACACCGCGGCCAGGTCGGAGATCTCGTCGGTGCCACCCCAGGAGCGGGGTCGGAGGTGGTGGATCTGGAGTCGGTGGCGACGGCGGCAGATCTGGCAGCAGTGGTCGCGTAGCAGCACCGCCCGCACGATCTTGGGGGACAACACGCTGAAGCGTTTCCCGA
>DATBBL010000217.1:0-5753 GCA_036271015.1 Acidimicrobiia bacterium | reverse complement strand
GGCCGGCCGTCCCGAACCGCGCGTCGTGGTCGGCCTCCCCGTGGCCGTGCACGACGACCTCGACGAGGCACGCAACGATGCGGCGCGCCAGTACGGGTTCTACAGCGAGTTGCCCAACTACGCCCGCATCCTGCGCATCGGCGGGCTCGAGCGCTCGGCGGATGCCTGCGTCGTCGGCAACGAGGACTCGGTCGCCGCGCAACTGACCGCGTTGGTCGACGCCGGGGCGACCGACGTGTGGGCCGCGATCTTTCCCGTGGGTGCGGACCGCAAGGCGTCGCGCGCGCGGACACGCGCGCTGCTCGAGCAGCTCGTCCACGAAGACTGACCGCGATCGGGCACACTGACGCGGTGTTGCTGGCGGAGGTGGTGACGACATCGGACGCGGTCACGTCGACGCGCGCCCGCTCGGAGAAGGTCGCGGCCCTCGCCGACCTGCTCGGGCGGCTCGCACCGGACGAGATCGAGGCCGTCGTCGGGTTCCTCATCGGCGAACCCCGTCAGGGCCGTACCGGCGTGGGGTGGGCCACGGTCGCCCGGCTCGACGTCGCCCCGGCGGCGGTGCCGACGTTGACGATCGCCGACGTCGACCGCGCGCTCGACCAGATCCAGAGCACGACGGGGAGCGGTTCGGCTGCGAGCCGTCAGCACATCCTGGGCGACGTGTTCGATCGTGCGACCACCACCGAGACGGATTTCCTCCGGCGGCTGCTCGTCGGCGAGCTGCGCCAGGGCGCGCTCGCAGGCCTCATGGGTGATGCCGTCGCGCGCGCGGCGTCGGTGCCGGCGACGCTCGTCCGCCGGGCGGCGATGCTGTCGGGCGATCTCGGCCACACCGCCGTCGTCGCGCTCACCGAAGGTGCGACGGGCCTGCGCGAGGTCGGCCTCCAGGTGGGTCGCGGCATCCTCCCGATGCTCGCGGCAGGGGCGCCCGACGTCGCCACCGCGCTCGACGACGTCGGTGCGGCGTCGGTGGAATGGAAGCTCGACGGTGCCCGCATCCAGGTGCACCGGGTCGACGACGAGGTGAGGATCTACACCCGCAACCTCAACGAGATCAGTGGGCGATTGCCGGGAGTCGCGGACTGGGCGCGCCGCTTGCCGGTGCACGCAGTCGTGCTCGACGGCGAAGCCATCGGCGTCGACGACGAGGCGCGTCCTCGCGCCTTCCAGGACACGATGAGCTCGTTCGGGCGAGACTCGGGCACTCACGCAGGTGCCGCGGGGCCGCTCGACGCGTTCTTCTTCGATGTGCTGCACGTCGACGGCGACGACCTCATCGAGCGGCCGCTCGGCGAGCGACTCGAGGTGGTCCGTGCGCTCGCCGGCGAGCGGAGCATCCCCGGCGCGGTGACCGCGTCGGCCGACGAAGCCGCCGCGGTCCTCGACGCCGCGATCGCGGCCGGGCACGAGGGCGTGGTGCTCAAGGCACTCGACTCGACGTACGACGCCGGTCGTCGGGGCGGCGCGTGGCGCAAGGTGAAGCCGGTGCGGACGCTCGATCTCGTCGTGCTGGCGGCGGAATGGGGCCACGGCCGGCGCCAAGGCTGGCTCTCGAACCTGCATCTCGGCGCGCGCGGCCCCGACGGGACGTTCGTGATGGTCGGCAAGACCTTCAAGGGTCTCACCGACGCCACCCTGCAGTGGCAGACGGAGGAGCTCCTGGCGCGTGAGATCGGCCGCGACGGGATCACGGTGTACGTGCGTCCCGAGCTCGTCGCCGAAGTCGCCCTCGACGGGGTCCAGGTGTCGAGCCGCTACCCGGGCGGTGTCGCGTTGCGCTTCGCACGGCTCCGCCGATACCGCGACGACAAGTCGGCGGACGCCGCGGACTCGATCGAGACGGTCCAGGCGCTGCTGTCCCGGCCGCTCGGTTGAGCGCGCCGCGGGGTGCCGCTACGGCTCGTCGATGAATTCGAGCAGGGCGGGCGCCGCCTTCACCCACGGATCGAAGAGGCTCCCCGTCCCGGCTTCGGTCGCCTCGACCGCCCGTTCCCACGCGTCCTCGGGCCACGGCGGCTCGATCAGACGAGACCCCTTGATCAACGCGTGCACCTCGAACGACGTGCGCTTCGGGTGGTCGTAGTCCATTTCGCCGCCGCGGACGATCAACGTGGGACAGGTGATGGTGCCGAACTCCCAATCCGGCACGCCCGGGATCGCTTCGTTGGGCTTGGGGATGAACGCGTCCAGCCACCGGTTCATCACCCGCTCGAACTCCTCGCTGCCGATGGCGAGCAGGCGATCCCGGTTGCGAGGGTTCGCGGCGACGAGCGCGGACCAGCTGAACGATCCGGAGTCCATCTCGATCACGCCTTCGATGCCCTTCTTCCGGACCGCGCCGAGCTCGTTCAGGACGTAGGCGGTGGCGAGCAACATCGTGCTGTAGGTCCCGCCGACGATCGACCACACCGCGAGCTTGCGGACGAGATCAGGCCACATGATCGTGAAGATGATCATGTCCCGGGCGCCGCCGGATCCGCCGGTTGCGACGACCTGTTCCACCCCGAGCTGTTGCAGCATCAGGCCCAGAGTGTCGGCCCGCATGTGCGACTCCGAGCGACCGTAGACCTGCACCTCCGACCGGCCGCAGTTCGGTCGATCCCAGAGCAGCACCCGCTTGCCGCCCTCGGCCAGCGCGTCGGCCAACTCGTGCACGCCGCCGTAGTCCTTGCTGAAGCGGCCCCCGGGCGTGATGACGACGATCTCGCCGTCCTCCGGACCGACGAACTCGTAGACGACGATGCCGCCGTTGACCTCGATCTCGCTGTCGGGCATGGCTCTCCAATCAGGTCGCTCGGATCGTCATCCTGACGCGTCGCAGCGCGGTCGCACCAGATCAGTGCGGCGCGCGGTCGTCAGCCCTGCATGTAGGCACCGGCGTCGACCGGGATCGACTGCCCGGTGATCGTCCGGCTCTCGTCGCTGGCCAGGAACAACGCGAGGTTGGCGACGTCCTCGGGCGAGGAGATGTCGCGCAGCGCCACACTCTGGAGCATCCGCGCCCGATGGCTTTCGAAATCGACGCCCCGCTCGTCGGCCATGCGCTGCACCCAGTTGCGCCACAGCTCGGTGTCGATGCCGCCCGGCACGACGCAGTTGCACCGGATGCCGTATTCGCCGACCTCGAGCGCGACGGCCTTGGTGAACGCCCGCAACGAGGCCTTGGCGGTGACGTAGTGGGACTTGCGAACGACGCCGTTGTACCCCGCGGTGGACGAGAAGTTCAGGATCGCACCGGAGCGTCGCGCCAGCATCGACTGGTTCAGGACGGCGCGGGTGCACAGCATCGCGGCAGTGACGTCGATGGCGATGGTGGCATTCCAGTTCTCGAGCGTCTGCTCCCAGATCCAGAGATCCGTACCGGGAGCGGCGGCGTTGTTGCACATGATGTCCACCTGCCCGAACTCATCGACGGTGCGGGCGACCATGGCTTCGACGTCGTCCTCGTTCGTCACGTCGGCACGCATCGCGACCGCGCCCGCGCCGGCGTTCGCCGCCGCCTCCTGCACGAGCTCCTCGCGACGGGCGGCCAGCAGCACCCGGGCCCCTTCCCGCACGAACATCGCCGCCATCACGGGGCCGAGCCCGGTGCTCGCCCCGGTGATGATCGCGACCTTGCCGTCGAGCCGCCCGCCGCTCACGCCCGCACTCCTCGCACCGCTCCTGCCATGTCAGCGCCAGGCCTCCCACTCGATCATCGTCCGCAGGGGACCGGCGAACAACGGCCGTACCGCCCCCGATCGCCAGCGTGCCTCCACCAGGGGCGCGAGCGCCATGGTCGCGGAGAGCGGCTCGGCGTCGAGGTAGATCACCGTGATGTACTGCGCATCGCCCCGGGCGGACGGATGCAGCTTCCAGGTGTTCGTCGTGCCGTACATCCACGCACCTGCGACACCATCCGTCGCGAGCACGGCCGGGTAGTGCTCGGCATGCAGCCACTGCAACCACGACGCGACGTCCTCGTCCGCGGGCTCCTCGACGATCACGACCACGCCGCGATGAGGCCGGAACGGCACGACCTCGGGAGAGATCTGCGCTCGGGGGGCGGCATACCAGTGCAAGAGCGCGGGCATGCGCAGCTGCAGCGACGGTCGGACCTCGGGGAACCGGCCCATCTCCCTGAGGCGGGGGCCGAGCTGCATGAAGTCGTCGTGGGTCTGCTGCACGGGATCGCCGACGAGGTAGTTCACGACGTTCCCGACGTCCTCCAGGTGGCCGGTGGCGACGATGCGGTTGGTGACGTAGTCGCCGTCCGCGATGTAGCGCAGCGCGTACTGGATGCCGGGCAATTGGTACTGCTCGACCATGTGGTCGAGCAGGTGCCACCGGAGGTAGCTAGCGTCGTCGTCGGGCTGTGCGGGCGGCGTGAAGCTGAAGAACGCCGCCTTGACTCTGATCATGACGGGCAACCCCCGGGTCGCGCACGCATCGGGCTCGTCGAGCGACGTCACGTTACCCTTGCCTCCCCGGCGCCCGAATCCTCAGGTTGGTGGCGGGTCCGCTCGAAGGGAAGGTGGTCACATGCAGGCCGACGACCACTACGTGGTGATCACCGCCGACAGCCATGCCGGCGGGAGCCACGCGCAGTATCGCGAGTACCTGGACCCGAGGTACCGCGACGACTTCGATGCCTGGCGGGGGAAGTACAAGAACCCGTTCAAGGACCTGAAGGACACCGACCTGCGCGTGCGCAATTGGGATGCTGAGCTGCGCGACCAGCAGCAGAACGAGGACGGCATCGTCGGCGAGGTGATCTTCCCCAACACCGTGCCACCGTTCTTCCCGAACTTCGTCCTGTTCGCGGCGCCCCCGACGCCGGACGAGTACGAGCACCGCCACGCGGGCATCCAGGCCCACAACCGTTGGTTGGCCGACTACTGCGCGGCCAAGCCCGAAGCCCGCGCCGGCATCGGGCAGATCTTCCTGAACGACCTCGACGACGCCATCGCCGACGTGCAGTGGTGCCAGGAGCACGGCCTGCGCGGCGGTGTGCTGGTCGGGTCGCCTCCGATCACCTGCGACTGGCTGAAGCCGCTGTACGACCCGTACTACGACCCGCTCTGGGCGGCGTGCGCCGAGCTCGGGGTCCCGGTGAACGCGCACTCGGGGACCGGCGGTCCCGCGTACCAGCGGGCGCCCGCCATGCCGATCGTGCACATCGCGGAGATGGTCTTCTACTCCCAGCGCCCGTTCGTCTACCTGATCACCGGAGGCGTGTTCGAGCGGTTCCCCGACCTGAAGTTCGTCCTGACCGAAGCCGGCTGCGCCTGGATCCCCGGCGTGCTCGAGCAGCTCGACGACCTGATGGTCGCGCTCCGCCGCGGCGGCACGGGAGAGATGCGGTTCGAGGGCGAGACCGTCCCGCCCCGGAGCGCGACGGAGTACTTCCGCCAGAATTGCCACGTCGGGATGAGCCAGCCGAGGCCGGCCGACATCCGGGCCGCGCTCGGCCGCGTCGGGATCGACCGGGTGATGTGGGGCAGCGACTACCCGCACGAGGAGGGCACGCTGCCGTTCACGCGCGAGCACCTGCGGCAGGTGATGCACGATCTGGCGCCGGAGCAGATCCAGGAGATCGTCGGCGGGAACGCGGCGGAGGTCTACGGCTTCGATCTCGAGGCCCTGCGGCCGGCGGCCGACCGGTTCGGGCCGACGGTCGCGGAGATCGCCCGACCGCTCGCCGAGCTGCCGGAACATCCCAACGAGGCGCTACAGCGATCGGCTCGGGAGCTGGCGAGAGCGCGCTGAGG
>DATBBL010000216.1:0-3132 GCA_036271015.1 Acidimicrobiia bacterium | reverse complement strand
CTTCGGCGAGACGACCGGCATCGAGATGGGTGCGGTCGCCATCCGCAACGCGCTCGCCGACGCCGGTGTCGCCTGGAGCGACATCCAGTTCGCGTTCGCAGGAAGCTACGAGATCGACAACCCGGACGCCGTCGTCGCCCTCCTGGGCCTCACCGGGATCCCGTTCACCGATGTCTACAACGGGTGCGCCACCGCCGCGAGCGCGCTCACCCTGGCCGCGAACACCATCCGCCTCGGCGACCACGATCTCGGGATCGCGGTGGGGATGGACAAGCACCCGCCCGGTGCCTTCGGCGCCGATCCGCGGCTGTACGCATGCCCGTCGTGGTACGGCGAGCTCGGTCAGTTCGTGACGACCAAGTTCTTCGGGATGAAGATCAACAAGTACATGCACGACCACGGGATCTCGCCCTCGACGCTCGCCAAGGTCGCGGCCAAGAACTACCGCAACGGCTCGCGCAACCCGAACGCCTTCCGGCGCAAGCCGCTGTCGGAGGAGGAGATCCTCGGTTCAACGATGCTGAACTACCCGCTCACGCAGTACATGTTCTGCAGCCCTGACGAGGGTGCGGCGGCCGTCGTGCTCTGCAAGGCCGAAGACGCGCACCGCTACACCGACACACCGGTGTACCTGCGCGCGACGACGGTACGCACACGTCGTCTCGGTGCGTTCGAGGTCCACAGCCCGTGGCTCCCGATCGACCAGGTGCCCGGGCCCACGGTCAACGCCTCGCGCGAGGCCTACGAGCAGGCGGGGATCGGGCCCGAAGACGTCGACGTGATCCAGTTGCAGGACACCGACGCAGGAGCCGAGGTGATCCACCTCGCGGAGAACGGATTCTGCGCCGACGGCGACCAGGAGGCGCTCGTCGCCGACGGCGCGCTCGAGATCGACGGACCCCTGCCGGTCAACACCGACGGGGGCCTCATCGCCAATGGCGAACCGATCGGCGCATCGGGCCTGCGGCAGATCCACGAGGTCGTGCGCCAGCTCCGCGGCCAGGCCGGCGACCGCCAGGTCCCCGGCAGCCCGAAGGTCGGCTACACCCAGCTCTACGGCGCCCCCGGAACTGCCGGCGTCTCCATCCTCTCGGTCTGAGATCGCGGACGGTTCGACGCGCCGGCCCCCGGGTGCACCCCGTGACTCACGGCGGATTCGAGTCACCCCGCGTCCGACCTACGTCCGGCGCGGATGAAGGGAACGATGTGAACGACGAGCCGCTCAGCAACGTCCGACGACTGCGCGAGCTGTCGGAACAACAGCCAGACGACGTCGCGTACGTGCACTTGGCGATGGACGGCACCGAGTCGTCGGTGACGTGGTCCGAGTTGCAGCGACGTTCGAGTCAGGTCGCGGCTGCGCTGGCGTTGCGCGGCGTGGCGTACGGCGACCACGTCGGCTTGGGCATCCGCAACTCGCCGGAGTTCGTCTTCGGCGTGCTCGCGACGTGGAAGCTCGGTGCGGTACCGATCCCGATCAGGTGGGACGTGCCCGCCTGGGAGCTCGATCGCCTCAAGGAGGTGATCGAGCCGAAGGTCTACATCGGCCCCGACGACCTCACCTGGATCGAGGCGACGGCCGAGGATCCCGTGCCCGAGCTCCCCGAGGTGATCTCCCCGAGCAGCAGCGGCATCTGCAGCAGTGGGTCGACCGGCACGCCCAAGGTGATCCTCTCCCAGGGCCCCCCGGTGTTCAATCCCATGATGGGAACGCCGATCGCCGAGGCCTTCATGCGGGTGACCCGCCCCCAGAGGATCCTCGTGCTCGCACCGATGTACCACATCAATGCCTTCGCCACCTTGAGCAGCATGCTGACCGGTGATCAGCTGTTCGTGCTCGAGAAATTCGACGCCGCTCGCATCGTCGACGTCATCGAACGACACCACATCACGACGTTCACCGCGACGCCGACGATGCTCCAGCGCATCGCGGACCTCCCGGGTGTCGACGACCGTGACCTGACGAGCATCGAGTGGATCATGCAGGGCGCGGCGCCGATGCCGCCGTCGCTCGTGCACCGGTGGGCGGACCTCATCGGCGCGGACAAGATCATCATGGCGTACGGCTCGACCGAGGCGCTCGGGCTCACCGTGTTGACCGGACTCGAATGGATGGAGCACGAAGGGAGCGTCGGTCGCGGCTTCAACGGCGCCGAGGTCCGCATCCTCGACGACGACGGCAACGACGTCGCCACCGGTGAGATCGGGCACATCTTCGTGCGGTCTCCCAACTACGTGGGCGCGACCTACCTCGGCGAGGCGCCGCAGCTCCACATGACCGAGGACGGCTTCGGCACCGTCGGCGACATGGGCTACCTCGACGCCGAGGGCTACCTCTACCTGGTCGATCGGCGCGTCGACCTCATCATCACCGGTGGCGCCAACGTGTTCCCGGCCGAGGTCGAGGCCGCGCTGATCGACCACCCCAAGATCGCCGACGTCGTGGTCGTGGGCCTGAAGGACCCCGAGTGGGGACGGCGCGTGCACGCCATCATCGAGCCGACCGATCCGGACGACCCACCGACCTTCGACGAGATCAAGGCCTACACCAGGAGTCGCCTGCTTCCGTACAAGGTGCCGAAGACCATCGAGCTCGTCGACACCATCCCGCGCAGCGAGGCGATGAAGGTCAACCGCGGACGGCTCGTCGAAGCGCGCGGCGGTTGAGATGAGCGGCGTGCCGGCGACCCTCGACGCCGTCCTCGACCCGAGCTGGCTCCGGCACGCGCTCGACGACGTGGACCGGGACGAGCGCATCATCGAGGTCGAGGAGATCGACTCCTCGCAGACCCTCGCCCAGAAGGTGCGATTCCTCGTGACGGTCGAGCGGGCGGACGGTGCGCGGCGGACCCGCGCGTACTGCGTGAAGGCTCACCTGGACGGATCGCCGGGTGCCGACCTCTTGTCGGAGGCTCACTTCTACGAAGAGCTCGCGCCACGGATCGACGTTCGCATGCCGCGCGCGTACTACACCGCGGTCGACGACGCCGCGCAGCAAGCGATCATCATCATGGACGACGTCGTCTCGAACGGCGGACGTTTCCTCAGTGCGACACGCCGTACTCCCTCGACACCACGCGCGACAGCCTCGGTCAGCTGGCGCGCCTCCACGCGGCCACGTGGGGATGCGAG
>DATBBL010000215.1:0-2866 GCA_036271015.1 Acidimicrobiia bacterium | reverse complement strand
GCGCTGCACCGTGTCTTCGACTCCCCCCTCGACCTGATCGTGTGGGACACCGGTCACCAGGCCTACGCCCACAAGCTGGTGACCGGCCGGCGGGAGGGATTCGCCCGGCTCCGCCACGCGGGCGGCGTCTCGGGCTACCCGTCGCGCAGCGAGTCCGAGCACGACGTCATCGAGAACAGCCACGCCTCGGCCTCGCTCAGCTACGCGTACGGGCTCGCGGTCGGTCGCGACGCCGGCGCCGCCGATCGGCACGTGGTCGCGGTCATCGGCGACGGCGCACTCACCGGAGGGATGGCGTACGAAGCGCTCAACAACCTCGGCTGCAGCGGTCGGCGGGTGCTCGTCGTGGTGAACGACAACGGCCGCTCGTACGCGCCCACGGTGTCGCGACTCGTCGCCGGGCGCGACGGCGACGCCGCCCGCTTCTTCGCCGCGCTCGGGTTCGCCTACGCGGGCCCGGTCGACGGTCACGACATCGCCGCCACCGAGCACGCGCTACGAACCGCGAGCGAGCACCCGGGACCGTGCGTCGTGCACGTGCTCACGCGGAAGGGTCGCGGCTACCGACCGGCGGAAGACGACGCCGAGAAGTGCCTGCACGACGTCTCCCCGTTCGACGTCGGGTCGGGCGCGCTGCGATCGCCCCGCCCGGTGACCTACACCGACGCGTTCAGCGACGCGCTGCTCGGCCTCGCCGACGAGCACCCCGAGCTGGTGGCGCTGACCGCGGCGATGCCGGGGTCCACCGGGTTGCTCCCCTTCGCCGCCCGCCACCCCGATCGGTGCTTCGACGTGGGGATCGCCGAGCAGCACGCGGTGACCGCCGCCGCCGGCATGGCCCTCCAGGGCCTCCGGCCGGTCGTGGCGATCTACTCGACCTTCCTCAACCGCGCCTGGGACCAGGTGGTCCACGACGTCGGTCTGCACCGGCTCCCGGTCGTCTTCTGCGTGGACCGGGCCGGCATCACCGGCGACGACGGGCCGAGCCACCACGGCGTGTACGACCTCGCGCTGCTCACCAAGGTCCCGGGGATGACGGTGTTCGCGCCGTCCTCGTTCGCGGAGGTGGGCGTCATGCTGCGGGAGGCCCTGCGCATCACCTCGGGCCCGGTCGCGCTGCGCTGGCCGAAGACACCGGCACCCGCAGGCCACGGGGTCGGCACCGGGACGCGCGCACGACAGGTGCTCGAGGGGCGCGACCTGTGCATCCTCGCGGTCGGGAAGATGGTCGAGGTGGCGCTCGAGGCCGCCGAGATCCTCGCCGTCGACGCCATCCGCCCGACGATCTGGGACGTGCGAGCGGTACCGCTCGACGAGCGCATGCTCACCGCCGCGGCCCGCGCCCCGCTCGTCGTCACCGTGGAGGACGGCATCGCCGAAGGCGGCGTCGGGTCGCTGATCACGAGCGCGCTGGCGCGACGACGGGACGACCGTGGCCCGCGCGTCGTCGTCCTCGGCACGCCGCTCGCGTACCTCCCCCACGGCAAGGTCCCCGACCTGCTCGCGCAGCTCGGTCTCGACGGGGC
The DNA here is from genome assembly GCA_036271015.1 of Acidimicrobiia bacterium. Taxonomy (GTDB): domain Bacteria; phylum Actinomycetota; class Acidimicrobiia; order IMCC26256; family DASPTH01; genus DASUAS01. Next base: position 1,340 of record DATBBL010000215.1, on the reverse strand, counting down.
CGGGATCGCGGCCGCCGCGGTCAAGGCGCTCCGGGACCTCGAACGCGCCGGTGGCGCGGGTCGACGGCGCGGAATCGACCGGTGAGCGAGCGCTGCCGCTAGGCGTCCGGGGCCGGCGCCGGCGGGTTCCGCACCAGCGACTCGACGTCGTCGACCGCCCGCGCCAGCACCTGCTCGTCGAGCGCGTCGGCCAGGCCCTGTCCACCGGCGGCGACCAGCATCGGCACCAGCCGGTCACGGAGCCGCGTGACCCCCCACGAGACCACGTCGCCCTCGGCGACGGTGTCGATCATCAAGATCCGCTCCTGCTCCGCCGGCGGCTCGTAGTGGTAGTGGGGAGAGACGTTGAACAGGTCGAAGCGCAGGTACTCGTGCTCGTCGTCACCACCGAGCACCCGCACCGTCGGTCCACCGGACTCGACGCCGTCCTGCACGAGCGCCCGATGCTGGACGACGAACGTGATGGGACCCGCCGAGACCGTCGATCCGTTTCCACCGGCCATCGCTCACCTCCAGCCCGTACCACTCATGATGGCACGCGATCGGCTACTGCGTCTCCGGGGCGTCGGCCACGATCATCCACGGGATCCCGAACCGATCGGTGCACATGCCGAAGCTCGGCGAGAAGAACGTCTCGATCAGCGGTTGCGTGACCGTGCCGCCGTCGGCGAGGGCGCCGAACACGCGCTGCGCCTCGCCGGGGTCGGCGACCGTGCAGGTGACGGTCATCCCCTGCACCCCGGAGAAGCCGCCGGTCGGATCGTCCGACCCCATCAGGACGGCGCCGTCGAGGGTCAGTGCGGCATGGATGACGAGGTCGGCCTGCTCGGGCGGCACCGGGGTGTCCGACGGCGCGTCGGCCATCGACAGCGCCACGAGCTCACCGCCGAAGATCTCCTGGTAGCGGGTGAACGCGTCGCGGCAGTCGCCGCCGAAGAACAGGTACGCACGGAAGTCCATCTCGATCCTCCTCGTGGAACGGGTGAGCGATGTTCCTCGTGCTTCGACCGCGCGCCCGCCGAGTTCTCATCGCGTCCGATGCGGCTCGCGTCGAACCCGACGGTACCGGCCGCCGATGCCGGCGACCGTGGTACGTTCGCTCGCCGTCGCGACCCCGACCGGGTCAGACGCACCGGAGGGCCGATGGATCTCAGTCCGTACCGCCGTCGCGAACGCACCACGATCGCGAGCTCGCCCGAGGACATCTACGACCTCCTGGCCGACGTCTCCGCCATGGGCCGGTGGAGCCCCGTGTGCACCGGCGGTCGGTACGACACCGACGATCCGTCCTGGTTCACCGGCGACAACGCGATCGGGGACTACACCTGGCAGACGCGTTG
>DATBBL010000214.1:0-30873 GCA_036271015.1 Acidimicrobiia bacterium | reverse complement strand
CTCCCGCTGCGCGACTCCGGGCGCGCGGTGGTGGTCCAGGACCCGTGCCACCTGCGTCACGTGCAGCGGGCCCAGGGCGCGGTGCGGACGGTGCTGGCGCCGGCGTACCGCCTGCACGAGACCGCCGACGACGGCCTGTGTTGCGGCGCCGGGGGCGCCTACGCGGTGCGGGAGCACGCGCTGGCCGGCGAGATCCGCGACCGCAAGATCGCCGCCTTGCGGGCGGCCGCCGGTGACGACGCCGACCGGATGGTCGTCGTCTCCGCCAACCCCGGGTGCGCGATGCACCTCGGCGCGGCGGGCATCGACGTCCGTCACCCCGCCGAGCTGCTGGCCGCCGCCCTCGTGCCGAGCGAACCGGAGCACCCCGATGCGTGACGCCGAACACCTCGTGGAGCGGTTGCAGTCGATCGAGGCCGACCTGCGCGACCTCGCCTACGACCGCCTGCGCGCCGCCGCCGAGGACGGCGACGCCGATGCGCTCGCCGACGAGAAGAAGGTGCTCCAGGCGCGACGCGCCGTCGAGCGCGCGATCGTGGCGCTCGGCGGCACGCCCGAGCACGACTGACGGCGCGGCGGCGCGTCAGCCCTGCGCCATCTCCGCCATGCGCCGGCCCATCTCCTCGGGGGAGACCTCCTCGACGTGGCTGGCGATGCTCCACCGGTGCCCGAACGGGTCCTCGAACTGGCCCGAGCGGTCGCCGTAGAACTGGTTCTCGACGTCGCGCACCGACGTGGCACCGGCATCCAGCGCCTTGGCGTAGGTGGCATCGACGTCGGCGACGTAGACGTGGATGGTCACCGGCGTGCCGCCGACCGACTGGGGCGACAGGAACCCGTGGTCGGGGAACTCGTCGGCGAGCATGATCATGCCGGTGCCGATCTCGAGCTCGGCGTGGCCGATGGTCTCGGGCGAGTCACCGGGCATGCGCATCCGCTCCTTGGCGCCGAGCACCCGGGTGTAGAAGTCGATGGCGGCGCTGGCGCCCCGACAGCAGAGGTACGGCGTGACGCGGGGGTACTCGGCGGGGATGGGCTCGACGTCGGGCATGGCGACCTCCGGGGAACGAGGCGAACGTGTGTTCGTCCAGCCTAACCCGGGGCCCGGGCGCGCACAAGGGGGTCAGGGGACGACGTAGCCGCCGTCGACCGCGAGCGCGTGCCCCAGCACGAACGAGGCGTCGTCGGAGCAGAGCTGCTCGGTGACCTGGCTCATCCCGGTGCCTCCGGCGCCGCGCGCCCGTTCAGCCGGTCGACGAGCATCCGGAGCCGTGCCCACCCGTGCCGGTCGAAGCGGAAGGCGATGCGCTCGAGGTCGACGTGGTCGTCGTCGGCGACCTCCTCCGGGGTCGGGCCGATCACGTCGATCTCGCCGCGCGCGACGATGTCGGCGAACTCGCGGTTGAGCGAGGCCAGCTCGTCGGGCGCGGGTGCGTGGCGCATGCGGAGGACGAGGCGTCCCTTCACGAAGCGCTGCGAGTGGTAGTTCGAGTAGAAGCCGACGATCTCGTCGACCGCGGTCTCGATGCTGTCGGTCACGCAGAAGAGGCGGTCGTCCTCCAGCGACACGTAGCCGGGCCGCTCCAACTCGCGCTCGACGAACGTGCCCCAGTGCTGCCAGTAGGTGCCGCCGGGGACGTCGAGCATGATCACCGGTGCCGGTTGCGCCTTGCCGGTCTGCAGGAGCGTGAGCAGCTCGAACGCCTCGTCGAGGGTGCCGTACCCGCCGGGGAGGAGCACGAACGCGTCCGACTCCTTGATGAACTCCAGCTTCCGGGTGAAGAAGTACCGGAAGTTGATGAGCTTGGGGTCGTCGGCCAGGAACTGGCTCGTGGTGGTCTCGAAGGGGAGGAGGATGCCGACGCCGAACGCGTTGTCGGTGCCCGCGCCCTCGATCCCGGCTTCCATGATGCCGGGCCCGGCGCCGGTCACGACCATCCAGTCGAGCGCGGCCAGCGCGGCGGCGAGATCGCGCGCCTGCACGTAGAGCGGGCTGTCGGGCTGGGTGCGGGCTGACCCGAAGATGGCGACCTTCCGGGCCGCGCGGTAAGGCGCGAACACGTGGAAGGAGTGGCGCATCTCCTTCAGCGCGGCGTTGGCGATCTTCAGGTCACCGCGGTCGGCGCCGTCGCTCGCCAGTCGCAGCGCCGACGTCACCAGCTCGAAGATCAGATCGGCGTCGGCGGGGTCGCTGACCCGCTCGACCAGCGCCGCGACGTCATCGTCGAGGGCGGCGTCGCCGGTCCGATACCTGGGGAGCTTCATCGTCCGCAGGCTAGAGCGGGCGATGAGGCGCGGCGGTCGGGCTGGGCGCTCAGTCGCCGAGCAGCGGCGCCGCGAGCGTGGCCAGCGCCGCCTCGGGCCGCGCACCCAAGTGGCCGATCACCTCCGCGGCGGCCCGCGCGCCGAGCCGGGCGGCGGTGCCCAGGTGGTAGCCGTGGGTGAGCCCGAAGAGGAAGCCGGCGGCGAACTGGTCGCCGGCCCCGGTCGTGTCGACGACCTCGGCCACGGGGTGCGCGTCGACCACGTGCACCTCGTCGCGAGCGACGATCACCGCGCCCCGCTCGCTGCGAGTGAGCGCCGCGATCTCGCAGTGGTGCTGCACGCGCTGCAGGGCGTCGTCGAACTCGTCGACCTCGTACAGCGAGGTGATCTCGGCCTCGTTGGCGAACAGCACGTCGACCTCGGACTCGACCAGCTCGAGGAACTCGTCGCGGTGCCGGTCGACGCAGAACGAGTCCGACAGCGTGAACGCCACCCGGTTGCCGGCGTCGTGGGCGGTGCGGGCCGCGAGACGGTAGGCGGCCTTCGCATCGGGCTCGTCCCAGAGGTAGCCCTCGAGGTAGAGGACCTGCGCCCGGGCGACCAGCTCGTGGTCGACGTCGGCCGGGCCCAGCTGGGCGGACGCCCCGAGATAGGTGTTCATGGTGCGTTGGGCGTCGGGGGTGACGATGATCAGGCAGCGGCCGGTGGGCTCGCCACCGGATGCGGGCTTGGCCCGGAACTCGACGCCCGCGGCGCGGATGTCGTGCCCGAACACCGCCCCGAGCTCGTCGTCGGCCACCCGGCCGACGAAGGCGGCGCTGCCGCCGAACGACGTGACGCCGACCAGGGTGTTCGCCGCCGACCCACCCGAGATCTCCACCGCGGGACCCATCGCGGCGTAGAGCGCCTCGGCGCGCGCGGTGTCGATCAGGGTCATCGCCCCCGGCGTGAGGTCCTGAGCGGCCACGAACTCGTGGGACTCGTGGCTCAGGACGTCGACCAGGGCGTTGCCGATGCCCACGATGTCGATGCGGTCGCTCACGACGTGGAGCTCCGCACACCGCCCAGCGTGACCGGCACGCCCTCCTGGGCCGCGGCGGCGATCCGGTCGGCCTCGACCGTCTCGGGCGGTGGCCGCAGCCGACGCCCCTCGGTGCGGGTGCGGCCATAAAGCGTCGTGCGCTGCTCGAGCGGGCGACCCAGCGGCTCGACGATGGCGCGCAGCTCGGACTCGTCGAGCTCCTGCCCGTGGCTGGCGCCCGCGGCACGCGAGATGTTCTCGTCCATCAGGGTGCCGCCGAGGTCGTTGCACCCGGCCTGGAGCGCCTGGCGGGCACCGGTGACACCGGTCTTGACCCACGACACCTGCACGTTGTCGATCCAATTCCGGTACGCGATGCGGCCCACCGCGTGCACGAGCAGCACCTCGCGCATCGTGGGCCCGCGCCGCGCCTTGTGCTGCAGGAAGATCGGAGTGGCCATGTGCACGAACGGCAGCGGCACGAACTCGGTGAAGCCGCCGGTCTCCTTCTGGACGACGCGCGTGCGCACGAGGTGACGGGCGATGTGCTCCGGCCGCTCCACGTGCCCGAACATGATGGTGACGTTCGAGCGCAGCCCGACGGAGTGCGCGGTGCGATGGGCGTCGAGCCACTCCTCGGTGTCGATCTTGTCGGGGCAGATGATGGCCCGCACCTCGTCGTCGAGGATCTCGGCCGCGGTGCCCGGCAGCGTGGCCAGGCCGGCTCCCTTCGCCGAAGTCAGGTAGTCGCGCAGGGGCATGCCGAGGCGGCGGGCGCCCTCGGTGACCTCGAGCGCGGTGAAGCCGTGCACGTGGATCTGCGGCGCGACCTCCTTCACCGCACGAGCGACCGAGAGGTAGTAGTTGCCGTCGAAGTCGGGGTGGATGCCGCCCTGCAGGCACACCTCGGTGGCGCCGCAGTCGACCGCTTCCAGGACGCGGCGCTGGATCTCCTCGTGATCGAGGAGGTACGGCGAGCCACGGAGGTTCAGTGAGAGCGGACCCTTCGAGAACGCGCAGAACCTGCACTTGAAGGTGCACACGTTCGTGTAGTTGATGTTCCGGTTGCGGACGAACGTGACCGGATCACCCACGGTGTCGCGCCGGAGCTGGTCGGCGACCGCGGCAACCTCGAGGAAGTCGGGTCCGCGCGCGCCGAGCAGGGTCACGATCTCGTCGACGTCGACCTCCTCGCCGGCGAGGACGCCGTCGAGCACCTCGCCCACCGGCGTGCGGGCCCGGGCCGTCCACCCCGGTGGCACCGACGCCGGGAGCAGCGCGGGAGGCGTGGTCCCGCCGCCCGCGGCCCAGTCGTCGTCGCGCGCCAGGCCCTCGAGGTCGGAGGCGCAGCGCACCGCGAAGCGCACGTCGTCGTGGAGCCAGCGATCGCCGTCGCGCACGTACTCGGAGTACACGGTGAGGCGCGGTGCGAGCGTCTTGCCCGCGGCCTCGGTGGCCCGGCGGAGGACGTCGAGCTGCGGCCACGGTCGCTCGGGGTTCACGTGGTCGGGGGTCACGGGGGAGACGCCGCCCCAGTCGTCGATCCCGGCCGCCACCAGCGCGGCGAGGTCGTCGGGCTCGGACAGGTTGGGCGGCGCCTGCAGGTGGATCGAGGGGTCGAGCACCAGCCGGGCGGCGGCGATCGTCCAGAGGAGCTCGTCGGCGTCACACGCGGGGGCGCGCCACATCGACGTACCCGGCTTGGGCAGGAAGTTCTGGACGATCACCTCCTGCACGTGACCGTGGCGCTCGTGAGCGGCGGCGATGGCGAGGAGCGCCTCCAGCCGCTCGGCCCGGGTCTCGCCGATGCCGACCAGGATCCCGGTGGTGAACGGCACCCGGGCCCGGCCCGCGGCCTCCAGCGTGCCCAGGCGCCGTTCCGGGGTCTTGTCGGGGGCGCCGGCGTGCGGGCCGCCCGGTTCACCGAGACGGGCGGCGAGGGTCTCGAGCATCATCCCCTGCGACGGCGACACCGCCCGGAGCCGGACCAGCTCCTCCTCGGTGAGCGCCCCCGCGTTGGCGTGGGGGAGCAGTCCGGTCTCGGTGAGCACGACGCCGGCCGCGGCGACGAGGTAGTCGACGGTCGAGGCGTAGCCCCGGTCGGCCAGCCAGGCGGCGGCGTCGGGGTAGCGCGCCTCGGGCGCCTCGCCCAGGGTGAAGAGCGCCTCGTAGCAGCCGAGCGCCGCCCCCCGCCGTGCGATGGCCAGCACCTCGTCGAGCTCCAGGTAGGGCGAGACCAGGTGCGCGGGCGGCTTGGCGAAGGTGCAGTAGCCGCACTTGTCGCGACACAGCATGGTGAGCGGGATGAACACCTTGGGCGAGAAGGTGACCCGCGCCCCATGGGCGGCGTCGCGGCGCGCCGCGGCACGCGCCATGAGCTCGGCGACGGGCGACTCGAGCAATGCCTCGACGTCGACGGTCGGGTCGACGCCGTGGTCGACGATCGCGGCCATGTGCGGGAGGCTACCCGCCACGCGTCGGGGGACGACCGGGTTCCCGACCCGGTTCAGAACTGGAGCGGTCGGGTGAGGTGGTCGATGTCGCCGTCACCGGCCGCGCGCGCACCCCATCCGCCCTCGAAGGCGGCATCCGTGATCTCCCGTCGATGCGTGATGAACCACCGGCCGTCGACCGGCGCGAACTCGTCGAGGTAGCGGCCCCAGTGGTCGAGCCCGTGGACGGTGAGGAAAAGGTAGTAGGACCGCGACCGGGCCGACGTCTCGCTCAGCACGTCGATCTGGGTGGTGGCGGTGAAGTGCCGGATGAACGGGACACCACCGCGCGCGATCCACTCCTCGGTGGGCGTCATGACGATCGACTCGCCCGCGGCGGCGGACGGTTGCGGCCGACCGCGCGTCACCACCGACGACATGAACGCGTGGATGGCCTCACGTCCCTCGTAGCGCCCACTGCCCGTCTCCATGATGCCGTCCGGAGCGAACACCTCGACCATCTGGTCGATGCGACCGCTGTCGCCGTTGGCGTTGTAGCGGGCGATGCAGTCGCGGATGCTCTCGCGCGCGACGAGCTCCCACACTTCCATGGGATCACCTCCGGGTCAGCCGAGCGCGGCGGGGTCGACCAGCCACACCACGCGCTCGGCGTCGACGTGGGCGGCGGGAAGGTCCTCTCCGGCACGGACGCGCGCGAGCGCGTCGCGCTTGTCCTCACCGGCCACGGTGAACACGACGAGTCGCGAGCGGGCGAGGGCGGGGAACGTGAACGTGAGGCGCGGGTGGGGATGGAGGTCGTCCGCGTTCGGCACGACGAGGCGATCGTCAACCTCGAGCGCCGCCGAGCCGGGAAAGAGCGACGCGGTGTGACCGTCGGGTCCCAGCCCGAGGTGCACGAGGTCGATCGGCGGCGCCGCGGCGACCTCGGCGTCGTAGGCCGCGGCGGCGGCGTCGATGGTGTCGCCCGCGCCGCACATCGAGTGCACCGCGCGCACCGGCACGCGGTCGATGAGCACGGCGCGCGTCATGCCCTCGTTCGACTCGGGGTCGTCGACCGGCACCCAGCGTTCGTCGCCGAACCACACGTCGACGTCGGGCCACGCGACCTGGTCGCCGCGCGCGGCGAGCTGCTCGTAGCTCTGGCGGGCGGTCGACCCGCCGGAGAAGGCGATCGACCGCGGCCCCTCGGCGACGACGAGGTCGGCGAACGCGACCGGAACGTCGTCGACCACCCGGAGCTCACCGTGCACGGCGGTCATGATACGGACATGGAGCGCGACACGGTTGCGGTGTACGAGGAACGAGCGGAGGAGTGGCGCGATCGGCGCCGCCCCCGCTTCCTCGACCAGGTGCGATCGCTCGCCGCGGCCACCCCTCCGGGCGCGGTCAGCGTCGACCTCGGCTGCGGCGCCGGCCTGCACCTGCCCTACCTCGGCCGTCCGGTCGTGGCGCTCGACGCCGCCCACGCCATGGTGGGCCTCGCCCGGGCCGAGGCCCCCGACGCCTGGCCGGTGCAGGCCGACCTCGAGGCGCTCCCGTTCCGGCGCGGCGCGCTCGGCGCCGGTTGGGCGCGCGCGAGCTATCTGCACGTGCCCAACCAGCGGCTGCCGTTCGCGCTCGCCGACCTGCACCGGGCATCGACGGTCGGGGCGCCGGTGCACCTCGTGCTGCACGCGGGCGAGACCAGCGGTCCCCTCGACGACGACGACTTCCCCGGCCGCTACTTCGCGGGCTGGGCCCCGGACGCGCTGCGCGACGTGCTGGTGGGCGCCGGGTTCGCCATCGACGCGCTGGCGGTCGACGACGACAACCCGTTCTGGGTCGAGGCCCGGGTCACGCGCGCCCGCACGCTCCCCGACACCGTCGGCCCCGGCATGCGACTCCTCGTGTGCGGCCTGAACCCGTCGGTCTACTCGGCCGACGCGGGCATCGGGTTCGCCCGGCCCGGCAACCGGTTCTGGGCCGCGGCGCTCGCGGCCGGCATCGTGACCGTCGACCGCGACACGCGGGCCGCCCTGACCGGACGGGGCGTCGGCATGACCGACCTGGTGAAGCGGGCCACTCCCCGTGCGGACGAGCTGACGCGCGACGAGTACCGAGACGGCTTCGCCCGCGTCGAGCGCCTGACGCGCTGGCTCCGGCCGGGCGCGGTGTGCTTCGTCGGCCTCGCCGGTTGGCGCGCCGCCGTCGACCGGAAGGCCGTCGCCGGCGTGCAGCCCACGACGTGCGGCGGACGACCGGTCTACGTGATGCCCAGCACCAGCGGGCTCAACGCGCGCGTTCCTCCGGCGGCGCTCGCCGAGCACCTCCGCGCCGCGGCCGCGCTCGCCGACGAATGCCGTTGAGGTCCCGGCGTCATCGGTGTGCTGCCGTGCTACACCACCCAGCGGCGCGTGGTCAGGACGTGACCTCGGCGCGTCGCTTCTCGATGGTCCCGAGCGCGTCGGTGAACGACGCCGCGAAGGAGTCGACGCCCTCGCGCTCGAGCGTCGCAGTGACGTCCTCGAAGTCGACGCCGGCGGCCGCGAGGTCGCTCATGGCCCGCAGCGCGGCGGGCACCGCTTCGCTCACGGTGTCGGGGCGCTGGTCGCCCTCGCCGTGGTGCAGCGACTCGATCGAGGCGGGCGCCAAGGTGTTCACGGTGTCGCGCCCGATGAGCTCGTCGACGTAGAGCGTCGACGAGTAGGCCGGGTTCTTCGTCGAGGTCGACGCCCACAACGGGCGCTGCAGGCGCGCGCCCTTCGCCGCGAGCGCCTCCCAACGGTTGCCCGCGAAGCGCGCGCGAAACAGCGCATTGGCCAGCTTGGCGTTCGCCACCGCCGCCCGGCCGCGCAGCGGGCTGTCCTCCGGGAGGCGGCGGTCGGTCTCGGTGTCGACCCGGCTCACGAAGAACGACGCCACCGACGCCACCGACGACAGGTCGCCGCCGCCGGCCCCGAAGCGCTCGAGGCCAGCGAGGTAGGCATCGATCACCTTGTCGTGCCGGTCGAGGGAGAAGATGAGTGTGACGTTGACGTTGATGCCGGCCGCGATCGACTCCTCGATGGCGGGCAGGCCTTCCAGCGTCCCGGGGATCTTGATCATGACGTTGGGCCGGTCGACGCGCCCGAAGAGCGAACGCGCGGCCGCGATGGTGCCGTCGGTGTCGTGGGCGAGCGTGGGTGCCACCTCGACCGACACGAACCCGTCGCCGCCTCCCTGCGCGTCGTACACGGGGCGCAGGAGGTCGGCGGCGGAGACGATGTCGGCGAGCACCACCTCCCAGTACGTGTCCTCGATCGACAGGCCGCGCCGGGCGCAGTCGGCCAGAGCATCGTCGTAGCCGTCACCGGCACCGATGGCCTTGTCGAGGATCGTCGGGTTCGACGTGACCCCGCGGATCCCATCGTCGTCGACCAGCTGCTGCAGCCCGCCGCCGGTGAGCAGCGGCCGAGCGAGGTTGTCGTACCACGGGCTCTGCCCGAAGTCGTTGAGCCGGGCGATCGCGGACCGTTCACTCATGATCTTCCGCTCCTGGCACTCCGTGCCGGGCCGCTCAGGCCCCGCTGCGTTGCGAGCCGGGATACCCGGCTCGCGGGCACTTCGCTCATGTCGTCTCTCCGTTCTCGAGCAGCGCGCGGGCACGCGCGGCGACGTTCTCGGCGGTGAACCCGAAGTTCGCCAACACCACCGGGCCCGGCGCCGAGGCGCCGAAATGGTCGATACCCACGGCGTCGTCCGCGTACCGCTCCCACCCGAAGGTGGTCGCGGCCTCGACGGCGAGCGTCGGCACGTCGGCCGGGAGCACCTGCTCCCGGTAGTCGTCGGACTGCGCGGCGAAGAGGTCCCACGACGGCATCGAGACCACGCGCACCGAGAGCCCGGTGAGGAGCTCGAGCGCGGCGACGCACACCGAGACCTCGGAGCCGGTGCCGAGCAGCACCAGGTCGAGGCCGTCGCCGGACTCGTCGACGAGGGTGTAGGCCCCGCGGGGCACGCCGTCGGGTGCGCGCTCGGCCGTGCCCGCCAGCACCGGGAGCTTCTGCCGGGTGAGCACGAGCGCGGTCGGGCCCTCGTTGTCGACGTGGATCCGGAACGCCTGGCTGGTCTCGTTGGCGTCGGCCGGGCGGAGCACCCGCAGTCCCGGCATCGCCCGCATCGCCGCGAGCTGTTCGACGGGCTGGTGGGTCGGGCCGTCCTCGCCGAGGCCCACCGAGTCGTGGGTCCAGACGAACAGCGTCTTGTACCCGGAGAGCGCGGCCAGGCGCACCCCGCCCCGCATGTAGTCGCTGAACACGAAGAAGGTGCCGCCCGCCGGCATGAGGAAGCTCACGGCCATGCCGTTCATGATCGAGCCCATGCCGTGCTCGCGGATCCCGTAGTGCAGCTGCCGCCCCCCGAAGCGGTGGACGTCGATCACCGGCGCGTCCTTGAGCTCCATGCCGGTGTTCTCGGTGAGGTCCGCGCCGCCGCACACCAGCCCGGGCACCACGTCGAGCACGGCGTTGACGATCGCGGTGCACGCCTGGCGGGTGGCGAGCTCGTCCTCGCCCGCCTTCCACGCCGGGAGCTTCGACTCCCAGCCGGCGAGCCCGCGCTGTTCGTAGCAGGCGTCGAGCTGGGCGGCGAGCTCCGGCTCCGAATGGTGGAAGGCGGCACTGCGCTGCTCCCACGCCTCCCGCTGCGTGCGTCCGCGCGTCCCGGCGGCGCGGTAGTGCTCGAGGACGTCGTCGGGCACCCAGAAGTCCTCCGGGGGCAGGCCGAGGATCTCCTTGACCGCCGCGACCTCGTCGGCCCCGAGCGGGCTGCCGTGCGCCTTGGCGGTGTCGGTGTACTTCGGTGACGGGTAACCAATGTGGCTGCGCAGCACCAGCATGCTCGGCCGGCCGGTCTCGGCCATCCCGGCCCGCAGACCCGCCTCCAGCGCGTCGAGGTCGTTGGCGACCTCGCCCAGCTCGAGCACGTGCCAGCCGTAGCCCTCGAACCGCTTCTGGACGTCGTCGCTGTAGGCGAGCTCGGTCGGACCGTCGATCGAGATGTGGTTGTCGTCGTACACGTACACGAGGCGGCTCAGCCCGAGGTGGCCGGCGAGCGACGCCGCCTCGTGGCTGACACCCTCCTCGAGGTCGCCGTCACCGCAGAACACGAACGTGTGGTGGTCGACGACCTCCTCGCCGAAGCGCGCCCGCAGGTTCGCCTCCGCCAGCCCGATGCCGACCCCGTTGGCGAATCCCTGTCCGAGCGGACCGGTCGTGACCTCGATGCCGGCCGCGTGGCGGTATTCAGGGTGGCCGGCGGTCTTGGACTGCCATTGCCGGAACTCGCGTAGGTCGTCGAGGGTCAGGCCGAAGCCGGTGAGGTAGAGGAGCGAGTAGAGCAGCATCGACGCGTGCCCGTTGGAGAGCACGAAGCGGTCGCGGTCGGGCCAGGTCGGGTCGGCGGCGTCGTACTTCATCACCCGGGTCCAGAGGACGTGGGCGAGGGGAGCCAGCGCCATCGGTGTGCCGGGATGGCCGGAGTTCGCCTTCTGCACCGCGTCCATCGCGAGGCCGCGGATGACGTTGATCCCGCGCTGCTCGAGGCTCTGTTCGATGTCGGTCGTCGTCATTGCGCCCCTTCTCGTACCGAGCTCACCGCCTGCCCGCGCCAGCCTACGAGGTCGGTGCCGCGGCGTCGGCGGGCGCGGCGCCCGCGGCGGGGAATTTCCGCGCCCGCGTGACGGGGTCAGAACAACGCGACGCTGGCGGTGAAGCCGTGCAGGAAGTTCTGCCCCCCGACCGGCCCCACCTCGCCGGCGCAGAACGCTCCCGCGACCGGGAGGGGGCCCAGCAGCTGGTCGAGCACCCCGGCGTCGTGGTCGGGCACACCGAAGAACCGGCGGCCGCGGCCGTTGCACGTGAAGAGCAGCGCGGCGTCGGCCTCCACCCCGCTGAGCAGCTCGCGCAGGTCCTCGTCGGCGGCCGCCGCGTCGCGCACCTGGAACTGGACGGTCTGGCCGACGGAGACGTCGTCGCCGACGACGATCGCGCCGGTGCCCGGGTCGCCGCCGAGCACGTTGCGCACCAGGAAGTCGCCGCGGAGGAAGTCGGTCTGGTGCTCGTCGACCACCACGCCGAGGTGGAGACCGGCCCGCATGAGCGACCGGTCCTCCTCGCTCGCCTCCGACGCGGTGTCCTGCACCCGTTCGATCGCGGCGCGTCCGGCGAGCTCCTCGATCCGGTTGCCCTCGCCGCGCGTCACGACGTAGGGCTGACCGACGGGGCGGCAGCCCTGGGACACGACGGTGCGCACCTCGACCCCGTCGACGAACGCCCCGACCGCACCGGCGCTCGTCACCCTCGAGTCGAGGACGAGACGGTTCCCGCCCGGGCCCCGCGCGGCGGAGGCCGCGCCGCCGATCACCTGGACGGGGGCGACACGATCGCCGACCGCGTCGTCGTTCAGCCGCCGGAGGAAGCCGTCGACCGGGAAGCTGAACGGGTCGGCGAGGAGCAAGAGGTTCGATGGGATGTGGTCGAGGTCGGGCCACCCAGTGATCGCGGCACCATCGGCGGTCTGCTCCACGCCGAACGCGGCGGGCGTCAGCCGGGCATCCGGCAGCGAGGCGGCGAAGACCGAGAGCGCAGGACCGTCCTCCACCTCCCGCGGTCCGCCGGCGACCGCGACCGCGGTGGCGCCGAGCATCACCCGGGGTTCGAGGAGGTTGCCGAGCGCGAACGCGAGGTCCTCCATCGCCCCGACGAAGTGCGGCGACGCGAAGCACACGACCAGGTCGGGCTCGTCGCCGCCGAAACGTTCCATGATCTCGCCCGCGGTCTCGCCGACCGCGTGCGACGCGACCGGGTGCTCGGACAGGGCGGCAGCGAAGCGAGACGGTGTCATCGGCGGTCCTCCTTCCAGAGCTGGACGCGGAGCCGGACCAGGCCGACCATGGTGCGCAGGACACGGCGCAGGATCGGCGTACGCGACGGACGGCGTTCCTCCACCGTCACCGGGACCTCCGCCACCGGGAGACCAGCGCGGTCGGCCCGCAGCACGAGCTCGGTGTCGAAGAGGTCGGTGCCGCTCCGGCAGCGCGCCACGATCGGCACGACGGTGGCGCGCCGCATCGCCTTCATGCCGTGGGTGTCGGACACCCGCAGCCCGAAGCCGTATCGGAGCAACGAGGCGAACCCCGCGGTGATGGCGCGGCGGGGCCAGGGCCGGGTGTCGGTCGTCCCCGGCGCACGCTTCGACCCGACCACGATGGCCGGTCCGTCCGCCGTGGTCAGGGCGGGGAGCACCCGGTCGACGAAGTCGGCGTCGTAGTAGTCGACGTCGAAGACGACCACGACGTCGCGGGTGGCGGCGAGGATCCCCGCCCGCATCGCCTCGCCGTAGTCGGGCCGGGGGCGGGTGAGCACCCGGACCACCGGATCGGCGGTCGCGAAGGCGCGGGCGTCCGCCAGTGTGGTGTCGCTGGAGCCGTTCTCGACGACCAGCACCTCGAAGGTCAGGTCGCGCTCGCGCAGCTCGCCGACGAGCTCCTTCAGCGTCTGGTCGAGGAGCCCCGCCTCGTTATGAGCGGGCATCACCACCGACACGCCGGACGCGGCGTCGCGCGCCGGAACGGTCGGGGGCATGACGGTAGGCTACCGACCCTTCCATGGACGTCCTCACGCAGCACGCGCTCGCGAACGGCGGCAAAGCCGCGGTCATCGTCGACGAGTCGGGGGGCGGGCGGCCGTCGGCCACCACGTTCGCCGAGCTCGAGGTGCTCGCCAACCGCCTCGGCCACGCGTTCCTCGCGCTCGGGGCGCACCGCGGCGAGCGGATCGCGTGGTGCGGCGCGAACTCGCTCGAGGTGATCACCACCCTCCACGCCAGCCGGAAGGTCGGGCTCACGTCGGTCCCGGTCTCGTACCGCTTCAACGCGGCCGAGATGCAGTACGTGATCGACAACTCCGACGCGACCGTCGTGCTCGTCGACGCGGAGCAGGCACCGCTCGTGGCCGCGGCTCGCGATCAGCTCCCGAAGGTCCGGGGCGTGCTCGTGTTCGGCGGCGACGCGCCGCCCGGCTGCGCGCCATGGGACGAGCTCGTGCCCGCGCAACCCGAGACGCCTCCGGTCGACACCGCGGGCGCGGGCGGGGCGGCCGGGGCGACGATGATCTACACGTCGGGCACCACCGGCAAGCCGAAGGGCGCGATGCGCACGAGCACCGACGCCGGCGCGGTGGGCGCGCTGCTCGCCGAGCTCGGCCTGCTGGCGCCGGACCCGGTGCACGTGACCACGGGCCCGCTCTACCACTCGGGCCCGCTGTCGTTCGCGTTGTTCGCGCACGCCGTCGGCGGCACCATCGTGGTGCTGCGCAAGTTCGACCCCACCTCGTGGCTCCGCCTGGTCAAGGAGCACCGCGTCACCGACACGTTCACCGCGCCCACCCAGCTCAAGCGCATCGTCGCTCTGCCGCCGGGCGAGCTGGCCCGTGCCGACTTGTCGTCGATGCGCACGCTGATCGCCAACGCCGCGCCGGTGCCGTACGCGCTGAAGCAGGAGGTGATCGCGAAGCTCGGTGACGGGTTCCTGTACGAGGTGTACGGCTCCACCGAGCTCGGCGTGGTCACGGTGCTGCACCCCGAGGACCAGCTCCGCAAGCCCGGCTCGTGTGGCAAGACCTACGGTCCCATCGAAGTGCGCATCGTCCGCGACGACGGCACCGAGGCCGCGGTGGGGGAGCCGGGCGAGCTCTTCATCCGCACGACGCTCGAGATGGACGGCTACCACCACACCGACGAGCGGCTGTCGGAGCACGACGGCGGCGACTGGAAGTCGGTCGGCGACGTGGCCTACCTCGACGACGAGGGCTACCTCTTCATCTGCGACCGCAAGAAGGACATGATCATCTCCGGCGGGGTGAACATCTATCCCGCCGAGATCGAGGCGGTCATCCACGAGCACCCGGCGATCCTCGATGTCGCGGTGTTCGGCATCCCCGACGACGAATGGGGCGAGCGGGTGCACGCGATCGTGCAACCGCGTGCCGACACCGACCTCGATCTCGACGAGCTGCGCGCGTTCGTCGACGCGCGCGTCGGCGGGTACAAGCGGCCGCGCGACTACGAGGTGCGCGACGAGCTGCCGCGCACCGAGTCGGGCAAGCTTCTCAAGCGTGTGCTGCGCGACGAGTACTGGCGCGACCGCGAGACCGCGGTCTGAGCCGCCTGATGGGTTCGACGCTCTCCGAGCGTGCATCACTGGAGCTCGTCGCCCGCTACGGCGTGCCCACGGTGCCGGTGCGGCGCGCGACCACTCCGGACGACGCCGTGAACGCCGCGGCCGAGCTCGGCTACCCCGTGGTGGTGAAGCTGCACGGGGAGGGCATCGCCCACAAGACCGAGCGGGGCCTGGTCCGTCTCGACCTCGCCTCCCCCGACGCGGTCCGCGACGCTGCCGCCTCGCTCCTCGCCGCCGCGCGACCCGACGATGGCGCGGTCGACCTGGTGGTCGCACCCATGGTCGTCGGCTCGCGCGAGCTCATCGCCGGGGTGCACACCGACGAGCAATTCGGGCGGTGCGTGATGGTCGGGTTCGGCGGCGTCCTCACCGAGGCGCGGGGAGACGTCGCGTTCCGACTGGCGCCGCTGACCGGTTTCGACGCCGCCGACATGCTCGACGAGCTGCGTGCCCAGGCCTTCCTCGGGCCGGTGCGGGGTGAGCCGGCGGTCGATCGCGGCGCGGTGAGCGAAGTCCTGCTGGCGTTGGCGCACCTCGCCGCCGAGGAGCCCGACGTTCACTCCGTCGACGTCAACCCACTCGTGATCGTCGACGGCCGCCCGGTCGCGGTCGATGCGCTCGTGGTGCGCGCGTGAATCCACTCGACCCGCTCTTCGAGCCGCAGGGCATCATCGTTGCGGGCGCGTCCGCGCATCCCGGCAAGTTCGGGTTCGTGACGCTGCACAACATCCTGTCGTGCGGCTACGAGGGCCGTGTCCTCCCGGTGAGCCTCGAAGGCGGTGAGGTGCTCGGACGCCGGGTCGCGACGTCGGTCGACGACCTGCCCGACGGCGCCGCCGACCTCGTGTTCGTGTGCACGCCGCCGTCGGCGAACCCGGAGCTGCTCGCCGCGTGCGCGCGCCGGGGTGTGAAGGTGGCGTTCGTAGCCACCGCGGGCTACGCCGAGGCGGGCGCGGACGGCGAGCGCGCCCAGGCCGAGCTGGTCGCGGTCGCGGCCGCGCACGGCATGGTCCTCGCCGGTCCGAACGGCCAGGGCGTCGTGTCGACACCGGTGTCGCTCTGCGCGCAGATCGTGGCGCCGTACCCGCCGGCGGGCCGCATCGGCATCGTCAGCCAGTCGGGCAACCTCCTCTCCAGCTTCCTCGACCTCTCGATCGACTCCGGCGTCGGCGTCAGCCGGGCGGTGTCGGCCGGCAACGCTGCCGCCACCACCGTGGCCGACTACCTCGACTACCTCGCCGACGACGCCGCCACCGCGGTCAGCCTGGCGTACGTCGAGTCGGTGGGCGACGGACGCCGGTTCTACGACGTCGCCCGCCGCACCACCGACCGTCAACCGCTGGTGGTGCTGCAGGGCGGGAGCACGGCGGGAGGCCGGCGGGCCGCGGCGTCGCACACCGGGTCGCTCGCCAGCGACGCGCGGGTGTTCGCGGGGGTGTGCCGACAGGACGGCGTGGCGCGCGCCGAGACGGTGGAGGAGGCGTTCGACGCCGCGGCCGTGTTCGCGACCACCCCGCTGCCCGCCGGCCCGAACGTGGTGGTGGTCACCACCGTCGGGGGGTGGGGCGTGCTCACCGCCGACGCGGTCACCCGCTCCGACCTGACCCTGCTCGAGCTCCCAGCCGACCTGCTCGCCGCGCTCGACGACCAGCTCCCGGCGCGGTGGAGCCGCAACAACCCGATCGATCTCGCCGGCTCGGAGACGCGCGACACCGTCACCGAGGTGCTCGACCTCGTCGCCCGCCACGACGCGGTGCACGCGGTCGTGTTCCTCGGCATCGGCATCCAGTCGAACGAGGCGCGCATGATGCGCGAGGGCCCCTACTTCCCGGAGCACGGGTTGGGGCGCGTCGTCGAATTCCACGAGCGGCAGGACGCCCGGTACGCGGAGGCCGCCGCTGCGATCTCGGCCGCCACCGGCAAGCCGATCCTCGTCGCCAGCGAGCTCGCGGTCACCGACCGCGACAACGCCGGGCCGCGCGCGGTGCGCGAGGCCGGCGGCTACTGCGTGCCGTCCGCGACGCGCGCCGTCCGCGCGCTCGAGCACCTCTGGCACCGTGCCCGCCGTCGTCGTCGGATGGATGCGGAGTGAGCACCACCACCCGGCGCGTGCTCGCCGCCCTCCTCGTGGTCGCGGCGGCCGTCGTGACGTTCGTCGCCTTCTCCGGCGGGGATTCCGGCGCCGGGCCGGCGACGACCGCAGCGCCGGCGGCGGCGACCCCGCTGTGGTCGGTGCGGCGGGTCCCGGAGCCCGTGGCCGACGCGGTCGGCGAGCAGCACCTGCAGGTGGCGCTGGACGCGGCCGCGCCGGGCACCGGGACCTGCTTCGTGGTGCAGGTGGGCAACCACACCGTCGCTACGCACCAGGGCGACGTCCCCCTCATCGGGGCCTCGACGCAGAAGCTGCTCGTCGCCGCGGCGGCGCTGGAGATCCTCGGGCCCGACTCCACCTTCCAGACCCGCGTCGTCGCACCGGCCGCGCCCGCCGACGGCACCGTCGACCGCGTGTGGCTGGTCGGCGGCGGCGATCCGGTGCTCTCCACCGGCGACTACGTGTCGTTCCTCCAGTCGCAGGGCAAGACGAAGGGTGACGTGACCACCAGCCTCGAAGCCCTCGCCGACGCGGTCGTCGCCAAAGGCATCCGCCGGATCCCCGGGGGTGTCGTCGGCGACGACTCGCGCTACGACACGCAGCGGTACCTGCCCACGTGGAAGGACACCTACCGCACCGACGGCGAAGTCGGACCGCTCGGCGCGCTCACGGTGAACGACGGGTTCAGCGCGTGGTCCGCCAGCACGAAGACCCCGGTCGACGACCCGGCGCGCAACGCCGCCGCGCAGCTCGCCGCGCTCCTGCGCAGCCGCGGCGTCGACGTCGGCTCGTCGGACACGGGCAAGGCCCCCGCCGGTGCAGTCGACGTCGCGCAGGTGACGTCGCCGCCGCTCAAGGCGATCGTCGCCTCGATGCTCTCGTCGAGCGACAACCTCACCGCCGAGCTCCTCACGAAGGAGCTGGGGGTCAAGACCGCGAACACGGGCACGACCGCGGCCGGGGTGGCCGCGACCACGGCGAAGCTGCGGGAGCTCGGCGTGCCCATCGCCGACGGCGCGCTGAAGGACGGTTCGGGGCTCGACCGCGGCAACCGGGTCACCTGCGACAACCTGGTGGCGACGCTGGCGCTCGCCGATCGCCCCGAGCTCAAGACCCTGCACGACGGCCTGCCGGTGGCGGGGCAGAACGGGACCTTGTTCGATCAGTTCCTCGGGACCACGCTCGCCGGCAACTTCCGCGGCAAGACCGGTTCCCTCGACGGCGTGAGTGGCCTCACCGGCGTGCTCGAAGCCGGACGCCAGATCCGGTTCGCGTTCCTCGACAACGGCTCCTTCTCCGAGGCGCAGGGCGCGGTGGCACGGGTACGGATCGGTGACATCGTCGGCCGCTTCCCCGACGCACCACCGGTCGATGCTCTCGTGCCCGCGCCGCAGTAGGGTCTGACCGCATGGAGCCGACGCCGCCGACGCCGACGCCACCCGGGACGACGCCACCGGTGTCGTCGACCGCACCACCGTCGTCCTCCACGGCCGCTTCTACGGCGCGGAAGCGGCCGCCGCCTTTGCCCCAGCTCGTCACCGAGCTGCGCGACCTCGTCGTCACCTACCTGAAGCAGCAGACGATCGTGCCGCTGCAGCAGCTCGGTCGCTACGTCGGCTTCGGCATCCTCGGCTCGCTGCTGCTCGGCTTCGGTGTGCTGTTCCTGGCCATGTCGGGCCTGCGGGCACTGCAGACCGAGACCGGCGACACGTTCTCCGGTGACTGGTCGTGGGTCCCGTACCTCATCATGTTCGTCGTGTTGCTGCTCGGTGCGGCCCTGGTGTGGCTCGCCCGCACCGCCCGCCGGGCCGAGAAGGAGTACGGATGAGCACCTCGCCGTCGCCGATCGGGAAGCAGACGGTCACGCGTGCCGACATCGAGGCGAAGCTGGCCGAGATCCGCGGCGTCACCGACGAGACCACCGAGGTCGCCGAAGGGGCGGCCAAGACCGGCCTGGTGATCGCGGGTGTCCTCGTCGTCGTCTTCGCCTTCCTGCTCGGGCGCCGCCGCGGGCACAAGAAGAGCACGATCGTCGAGATCCGGCGCGTCTGATGGAGATGCAGCGGAGGCGTGGGCGCCGTAGCGGAATCGACCCCGGCTGATGGCAGGCCGGAGCGACGCGTTCATCGCGGTCGGGGCGGCCGCGTCGGCGGCCCGGGTCATCCGCAAGGACTTCTCGGCGCGGATCATCTCGCGCGTCGGTTCGACCGCGCTCCGGCGCGGGATGCACAGCGGCAACCGCGGGTGGTTCTACGTCGCTGCCGCCGCCACCGGTCTCCGCCTGCTGCACAAGTACACCGGGCGCACGGAAGACATCCTCTCGATCAAGCTCCGCCCCGGCGAGTCGTTCGAGATTCGCGAGATCCCGCGCCGGAAGTAGCCCGGTAGCCTTCACGTGGTGAAGGTGCTGCTGCGCAACCCGAGGCGCGAGGTCGAGGTGGACGGCCCGATCACCGTGCACGCGTTGCTCCGGCGCTTCGAGCTGAGCCCGGAGACGGTGCTCGTGATCGTCGGCGACGAGCTCGTCACCCACGACGTCAAGCTCGCCGACGACGCCTCGGTCGAGATCCGTCCCGTCATCTCGGGCGGAGACGGAGCGGAGCCGTGCCCGGACGGGCGGGACGGCGCAGCGGAGTCGACCATCTCGGGCGGAGCGGAGTCGACCATCTCGGGCGGAGACGGAGGTCGGCGGTGAAGTGCCGCGTGTGCAAGGGCCCCGCGGTGATCGACGTGCGCCGTCACAACGCCGCGTTCTGCAAGGAGCACTTCGTCCACCACTGCGACGAGCAGGTGCGCCGCGCCGTGCACTCGCACCGCATGTTGGAACCGGGGGAGCGGGTGCTGGTCGCGGTGTCGGGCGGCAAGGACTCGCTCGCGCTGTGGGACATCCTCGTGCGCCTCGGCTACGAAGCCGACGGGCTCTACCTCGGACTCGGGATCGGCGACTACTCCGACGAGTCCGGTGAGTACACGCGCGCGTTCGCCGCGAAGCTCGGGCGCCCACTGCGCGAGGTCGACCTCGCCCGCGACTACGGCTACGACATCCCGGAGGCGGCGGAAGCCACCCGTCGCGCGCCGTGTGGGTCGTGTGGGCTCTCCAAACGGCACCTCTTCAACTCGGCCGCACTCGAGCACGGCTACGGGGTCGTCGCGACCGGGCACAACCTCGACGACGAAGCCGCGGTCCTTCTGGGCAACGTCCTGCGCTGGGACACCGGCTACCTGGGCCGTCAGCACCCGGTGCTCCCCGCGGCACCCGGGTTCGTCAAGAAGGTGAAGCCCCTGGTGCGGCTCGGGGAGCGCGAGACCGCGGCCTACTGCGTGCTCCAGGGCATCGACTACCAGGTGGAGGAGTGCCCCATGGCCGCGGGCAATCGGCACCTCGGGTACAAGGAGGTGCTCAACGCGCTGGAGGACCGGTCGCCGGGATCGAAGGCGGCGTTCCTCTTCGGCTTCCTCGAACGGGGTCACGAGCGCTTCGCGGGCGATGCCGACGACGAGCGCGACGAGCTGGGGGAGTGCCGGGTGTGCGGGTCGCCCACGCCGGGCGACGTCTGCGCGTTCTGCCGGCTCCGCTCCCAGGTCGGTGCGATCCGGCTCGTCGAGACGCAGAGCAGCCGTGCTCGGACCGGCGGGACGGCGGAGCGGAGTCGACCATCTCAGGAGGAGACGCAGAGCAGCCGTGCTCGGACGAGCGGGACGGCGGAGCGGAGTCGACCATCTCAGGAGGAGACACAGAGCAGCCGTGCTCGGACGAGCGGGACGGCGGAGCGGAGTCAACCGTCGCAGGAGGTGCGCTGACGTGGCCCGCGTCTTCGCGGCCGGCGAGCGCGTGCTCCTCGTCGACGCCAAGCGGCGCCGCCACCTCGTCACCCTCGCGGCCGGGGGCGAGTTCCACACCCACGCCGGGGTGCTCGCGCACGACGACGTGATCGGCCAGCCCGACGGCGTCACCGTGCGCACCACCCGCAACGCGCGACTCGTGGCGGTGCGCCCGACCCTCGCCGAGTACGTCCTCGAGATGCCGAGAGGCGCGCAGGTCATCTACCCGAAGGACCTGGGCCCGATCCTGGTGCTCGCCGACGTGTTCCCGGGCGCGCGCGTCCTCGAGTCCGGCGTGGGCTCGGGGGCGCTCACCCTCGCGCTCCTGCGCGCGGTCGGCGCCGCCGGCCACGTCACCGGGTACGAGCTCCGCGACGACTTCGCCCGTCGGGCGCGCAGCAACGTCGAGGGATTCCTGGGTCCCGATGTCCCGCTCGACATCGAGGTGCGCGACGTCTACGACGGGATCGGCGAGGACGACCTCGACCGGATCCTGCTCGACCTCCCCGAGCCGTGGCGGGTGGTGAAGCACGCGGAGTCGGCGTTGCACCCGGGCGGGATCCTGCTCGCGTACCTGCCGACCATCGGCCAGGTGTCGCGGCTGCGGGAGGAGCTCGCGGGGTCGGCGTTCGGCATGGCGGAGACGCTCGAGGTGCTGCAGCGCACCTGGCACGTCGACGGCCAGTCGGTGCGACCCGACCACCGCATGGTCGCCCACACCGGCTTCCTCACCCACGCGCGTCTGCTCGCGCCGGGAGCGTGAACTTCCTCGACCTCGTCGTGCTCGCGATCGCCGCGGGTGCGGGATGGGTCGGCTACCGGATCGGGTTCGTGCGACGGGTCACGTCGTGGGGAGGCCTCGCGCTCGGCATCGTGCTCGGCGTCGTGTTCGTCCCCGACATCGCCGACGCGCTCCGCGGCTCGCCGCCGCGCACACGCCTCCTGGCGTCGCTGGCGTTCGTCATCGTGGTGGCGACCGTCGCGCAGGCGGTGGGCGCGGCCATCGGCGCCGCGCTCCACGCCCGGATGCGCGGGCCCGCGGGCGGCGTCCTGCACCAGGGCGACCGGGTCGCGGGCGCGGTCGTCGGCGTCGCCGGGGTGCTCGTGCTCGTGTGGCTCCTCATCCCCGCGCTCGCGAGCTCGCCGGGTTGGACCGCGCGTGCGGTGCGCGACAGCGCGGTGGCGCGCGCCATCGACCGGCTGGCGCCCGACCCACCCTCAGAGTCCGAGACGCTCGGGCGCCTGGTCGGCGACCAGTCGTTCCCCGAGGTCTTCGACACGCTCTCGTCACCCGACGCCGGGACACCTCCCGCCGACGGCATCCCCGCCGACGCCGCCACTCGCGTCACGCGCTCGACCGTGCTGGTCGACGGCCAGGCGTGCGACCGCATCCAGGAGGGCACCGGCTTCGTCGCGGCCGAGAACCTCGTGGTGACGAACGCGCACGTCGTCGCGGGTGAGAACCGCACCCACATCGTCACGTCCGACGGCCGGCGGCTCGAGACCACCGTCGTCGCCTTCGACCCGAACCGCGACCTCGCGGTGCTGCGTGTGCCCGGGCTCGGCCTCCCGCCGCTGGCCCAGGCCGACGCCCGCATCGACGACCGCGGCGCGCTGTTCGGTCACCCGGGGGGCGGCCCGCTCCGGCAGGCGCCGGTGCGCATCGCCGAGCAGATCGTCGCCAGCGGCTCCGACATCACCCACTCCACGCCCACCCAGCGCGAGGTGTTCGTGCTCGCCGCGGTCACCGCCCCCGGCGACTCCGGAGGTCCCGTCGTCGACGCCGACGGGCGCGTCGTCGGGGTGATGTTCGCCTACGACATCAGCCGGGACTCCACCGCGTACGCCCTCACCCGGACCGAGCTCGACGCGGTGCTCGGGCCGGTCCTCGCCGGCGCCGCGCCCGCATCGGTCGGCACCGGCGAGTGCCTCAGCGAGTGACGCGCGTTTGCCGCCCCTGGACGGCAAACGACCCGGGCACGGGCCCGGGTCGCCAGGAGGAACGGTGGTGTCGGTGGGCGGTCAGTCGACCTCGATGAAGATGCACTCGCCGGGGCACTCCTCGGCGGACTCGATGGTGGCCTCCTCCATGCCCGCGGGCACGTTGGCGAGGCCGTCGGCGCCACCCGGGTCGCTGAAGACCTTGTCGCCTTCCTTGACGTACGCGAGCCCGTCGTCGAGGAGCGTGAACACCGAGGGCGCGATCTCCTCGCAGAGGCCGTCACCGGTGCAGAGGTCTTGATCGATCCAGACCTTCATCGCAGCGTCGAGTCCTTTCGGCCGTGTCGCCGCACCCGCGGCGAGCAGCACCACCACACTAGACGCTGCCGCGCTATTTCTCAATCCAAGCCGGGGAAAATCCGGAACCCGGAGCGGTGACGCCGCTCCGCGTCCGGGGTATGACGGCCAGGTGAACCGGCTGAATCTGCCGCGTTCCCGAGAACGGCCCGGTGTAGTGTCCGACGCCAGGCACCATCACACCCAGGAGGTGAGACATGGCTTCCGAGCACGACCGGCGTCTGGCTGAGTACGAACGCCAGGTCGGCGACCTCCAGGGCCAGCTCAAGGGGCTGGAGGAAGAGGTCGGCGTCCTCCGTCGCCGGCTCCAGGACGCACCCAAGCGGGTGCGCACCCTCGAGGAGAAGATCCTCGAGACCAAGGGCCAGCTGCAGCAGGCCGTCTCCCAGAACGAACGCCTCTCCGCCACCCTGCGTGAAGCGCGCGAGCACATCGCCGCGCTCCGCGAAGAGGTCGAGAAGCTCACGATGCCGCCGTCCGCCTACGGCACCTTCCTCGGCGCCAACGACGACGGCACCGTCGACATCTTCACCGCCGGTCGCAAGATGCGCGTGTCGGTGCACCCCGAGGTCGAGGTCGACTCGATCATCCGCGGCCAGGAGGTCGCGCTCAACGAGTCGCTGAATGTCGTGCTCGCGCGCGCGGCCGAGGTGTCGGGCGAGGTCGTGGTGCTGAAGGAGGTCCTCGAGGGTCGGGACCGCGCCCTGATCGTCGGCCGGGCCGACGAAGAGCGCGTCTGCGAGTTGGCCGCGTCGCTCATCGGCGAGAAGCTCCGCGCCGGCGACCACCTGCTCATGGACGGCCGCTCCGGCCTGCTCGTCGAGCGCATCCCGCGGCCCGAGGTCGAAGAGCTCGTGCTGGAGGAGGTGCCTGACGTCACCTACGACGACGTCGGTGGTCTCGACGACCAGATCGACGCGATCAAGGACGCGGTCGAGCTCCCGTACCTCTACTCCGAGATGTTCCACGAGCACGACCTGCAACCGCCCAAGGGCATCCTGCTCTACGGCCCGCCGGGCTGCGGCAAGACCCTCATCGCCAAGGCGGTCGCCAACTCGCTCGCGCAGCGCGTCAGCGAGCGAACGGGCGACACCACCGCCCGGTCCTTCTTCCTCAACATCAAGGGACCCGAGCTCCTGAACAAGTACGTGGGGGAGACCGAGCGCCAGATCCGTCTCATCTTCCAACGGGCGCGGGAGAAGTCGGAGGAGGGCTACCCGGTCATCGTGTTCTTCGACGAGATGGACTCGCTGTTCCGCACCCGCGGCACCGGGATCTCGTCCGACATCGAGAGCACCATCGTCCCGCAGCTGCTCGCCGAGATCGACGGCGTCGAGAGCCTCAAGAACGTGATCGTCATCGGCGCGTCGAACCGCGAGGACCTGATCGACCCCGCGATCCTGCGCCCCGGCCGCCTCGACGTGAAGATCAAGATCGAGCGCCCCGACGAAGAGAGCGCGACCAAGATCTTCCGGCAGTACCTCACCGCCGACCTGCCGATCGCCGACACCGAGACCAGCCGCTTCGGCGGTCCGGAGAAGGCGGTCGAGGGCATGATCGTCGATGCGGTCGACCGCATGTACGCGGTCGACGACGGCAACCGGTTCCTCGAGGTCACCTACCAGAACGGCGACAAGGAGATCCTCTACTTCAAGGACTTCTCGTCGGGCGCCATGATCGAGAACATCGTCCGGCGGGCGAAGAAGCTCTCCATCAAGCGCCAGATCGAGTCGGGGGAGAAGGGCATCAGCACCCAGGACCTGCTCGACTCGATCCGGCAGGAATTCCGCGAGCACGAGGACCTGCCGAACACCACCAACCCCGACGACTGGGCGAAGATCTCCGGGAAGAAGGGCGAGCGGATCGTGTTCGTGCGGACCATCCTCGCCGAGGGCGAGGAGCCCCACGGCGGCCGCCAGATCGAACGGGTCCAGACCGGTCAATACCTGTAGCCGCGACCGGCAACGAAGCGCCTATCCGGCCCCACCAGGCAGGCCGTCACGGGCCTGAGCACCGAGCTGGTGACGTCACTCAGCGTGGTCGCTCTGTCACCAGCGCCAGCCACTC
The DNA here is from genome assembly GCA_036271015.1 of Acidimicrobiia bacterium. Lineage (GTDB taxonomy): Bacteria > Actinomycetota > Acidimicrobiia > IMCC26256 > DASPTH01 > DASUAS01. The sequence continues at coordinate 5,659 of DATBBL010000214.1, read as the reverse complement.
GTGCACCCAGACGAGACCCACCGCCCCGTCGAGACCCTCGGACGCGTGGGTCGCCAGGCACGCGTCCAGGCTCGGCGACACGGGCAGGGCCGCGTCGGCCCACGCACCGGCCGCGGCCGCGGCGCCGGTGCGCTCGAGGAGGTCAGCGTCGCGGTCGACGCGCGTGCACACCGAGCGACCCTCCTCCGCGAGCGCGGTCCGCGCCGATCCACAGCCACCGGCGACCGGGTACGCCGCTCCGGCGCGGGTGATGCCGTCACCGGCGACTCGGAGCAGCCCGGCGTCGAGGAGCAGCGCGCCCCACGTCTGCCGGTCGACCGACCCGCCACCATGCTCGAGCGCGAGGTCCTCCAGCGCGGCGACCGCGCGGTCGCGCGCGTCGGCCGCGACGACCCCGGCACGAACCGCGTCGGCGGACGGCCGGCCGTCGAGGGTCGCTCCGAGCGCCAACCGCACGTGGTCGCAGCCGGCCCGCAGGAGTTCGGCGAACGCGCGCCGCGCGACGCCGCCGGCACCACGGGGCCACAGCAGGGCGCCGACGGCGACGCTGATGCCGGCCCCGATGGCCACGTCCTGCACGCGCACGAGCCCGGTGCGCCAACCGTCGGGCGCCAGGATGTTGAACAGCACGACGACGAACACCGTGAACGACGCCTGGCCGACGACGAAGTTCACTGCTCCGGGCGTGTACGCAGCGAGGAACACCACGAGCGGCAGGAGGATCCAGAGGACGGTGTCGTCTCCGCCGATGGTCACCAGCACCGCGCTGGCGACCCCGAAGCCGAGCAGCGCGCCGGCCAGCGCCTGGAGAGCGGTCGCGCCGGTGCCGAGCGCGTTGGAGCGGAGCACCGCCAGCGCCCCGAGCACCACCCAGAACTCGTGCACGACCGAGGTGGTCTTGGCCACGAGGACTGCCAGCGCCAAGCCGAGGCCGGCGCGTGCCGCGTTGCGGAAGCGCACCGACCGCAGGTTGCAGTGGGCACGCAGCACCGCGCCGGCACGAGCGAGCGCGGCGGCGCCGTCGCGTGGTGTGCGGACGACATGGTGGGCGGCGAGCGAAGCATTGCCCGCGATCCCCACCGCGGCGAACGAGAGCCGACGCAACGGGAAGGCGGCGTCGAAGCGGTCGATCACGTGCGCCGCGCCGTCATCGGCGAGCCGCGCCGCGGTCCATCGTTCGAGCGCACGCGTGTGGCGGGCGCGCGCATCGTCGAGCGCGCTGACGTCGACCGGGTCGACGGACTCGCCCGTGAGCACGCGGGCGCTGGCGGAGAGGGTCGACGCGGCGTACCCCGACAGCGACGTGTACTCCGGGAGCGTGTCGGCGCCGCGCGAGGATTCGGCCGCCGCCATCTGCTCGAGCAGCGGCACGAGCCGGCGGACCGCGATCACCAATGCGACCAGCGCGCGCTCCCGCGTGATGCTGCCGGCGGGCCGGTAGACGACGCCGGCGCGCTCGTCCAGCTCGGCGGCCGCCGTGCGCGCGGTCGAGAGATCGCGGGTGGCGGCGGGCGTGTCGAGGGCGCCGGCCACCTCGCGCAGCACGGTGGCGGCCGCGGCGCGGACCCGGTCCCGCTGGTGGACCGGCCACAGCGCGACCGCGGCGACGGCCGAGACGCCCACACCGAGGACCCACCCGAGCTCCCGTGACCCCAGGTTGGCGCTCACCGCGGGCTCCATGACCGAGAGCACGAACGCCAGGGTCGCGGCAGTGGACCCCGCCGCGAAGTACCCGCCCAGCGCGCCCGCGAACGACACGGCGAAGGCGACCACCAGCATGACGACGACCGCCGGGTACACGGTGTCGGCGAAGGCGCTGCCCAGCGCGATCAGGAGCGCACCCACCGCCAGGAGGCCGAGGTAGGCGGCGAAGCGACGGCGCAGCGCGCCCCCGAAGTCGGCGAACACCAGGGCTCCGAACGCGCCGAACGAGCCGAAGAGCGCCGAAGGGGTGTCCCCCACCACGACGAGGAAGGCGAACACGAGGGGAACGACGAGGGTGGCGCGGGCCGCCTTGCGGAGGTTCACCCGCGCCGGGTCGACGAACACCCGACGCATCGTCGACGACCCCGGCACCGGGGGATCGTACCGACATCGCTCCGAGAGGACCGTGCCGCCTTTGGAGCGGACCGGGAGTGGGGCGCCACTAGGCTGACGCCGTGGCCATCCCGAAGGTGTGCGGGATCGAGACGGAGTACGGCGTGACCCTGCGCGGGGTCGCCGACCCGAATCCCGTGCTGGCCTCGTCGATGCTGATCAACGGCTACGTCGAGCACCACAAGGTCGGGTGGGACTTCGAGGACGAGTCGCCCGGCCGCGACGCCCGCGGGTTCGCCCGCGAGGGCGCCATGCCGCCGGAGATCGAGACCCACCTCGTGAACACCGTCCTCACCAACGGCGCGCGCTACTACGTCGACCACGCCCACCCCGAGTACTCGACGCCCGAGTGCGCCGACGCGCTCGAGCTGGTGTGTGCCGACAAGGCGGGGGAGCGCATCCTCGCCCGGTCGATGCTGGCGGCGCGGCGCCTGACCGATCCCGGGCAGGAGATCGTCGTCTACAAGAACAACTCTGACGGCAAGGGCAACTCCTACGGGACGCACGAGAACTACCTCGTCGACCGGGCGGTGCCCTTCGCCGCGCTGGTGCGCAACCTCTTGCCGTGGTTCGTGAGCCGCCAGGTGTTCACGGGCGCGGGCAAGGTCGGGTCCGAGAACGGCGCCGGCGCGGTCGACTACCAGATCAGCCAGCGGGCCGACTTCTTCGAGGAGGAGGTCGGGCTCGAGACCACCCTCAAGCGTCCGATCGTCAATACGCGCGACGAACCGCACGCCGATCCGCAGCAGTACCGGCGCCTGCATGTCATCGCGGGCGACGCCAACCTGTGCGAGGTCGCGACCTTCCTGAAGGTCGGCACCACCGCGATCGTGCTCGCGATGATCGAGGACGGCTTCATCGCCAAGGACCTCTCGATCGTCGGCCCGGTCGCGGCGGTGCGGACCGTGTCGCACGACCCCACCTGCCGCGCCACGGTCGAGCTGCTCGACGGTGGCCGCATCACCGCGGTCGAGCTCCAATGGGAGTTCCTGCGCCTGGCGCAGAAGTACGCCGACGAGACCGGGCTCGACGCGTGCGGCGGCGACGACGTCGGCGGCACGGTGCTCAGCCGCTGGGAGTCGGTGCTCGGCGCCCTCGAGCGCGACCCGATGACGCTCGACGGCCAGCTGGACTGGGTCACCAAGCTGTCGCTGTTCGGCGCGTACATGGACCGCGACGGGCTCGAGTGGTCCGACCCCAAGCTCTCGTTGCTCGACCTCCAGTACCACGACGTGCGCCCCGACCGCTCCCTCTACGAGAAGTTGGTGCGGGCGGGCAAGGTCGAGCGGTTGGTCGAGGAGCACGACGTCCATCTGGCCATGACCGTGCCGCCGTCGAGCACCCGGGCCTACTTCCGGGGTGAGTGCCTGGCCCGCTGGCCCGACTCCGTGGTGGCGGCGAACTGGGACAGCGTGATCCTCGACGTAGGCTCGGATCCGTTGCGACGGATCCCCATGATGGAACCGCTACGAGGAACGAAGGCCCACGTGCAGCCGTTGTTCGATCAGGTCGGGACCCCCGCCGAGCTGGTCGAACGGCTCCAGGGATGAACATGAGGAGCGGCGAACATGCCGGAGCGTGAGCGCAAGCAGAAGCCGGCGCCCAAGGAGCGCGTGGAGGAGACCGCCGAGGTCACCGCGCCCGCCAAGCAGGGCGAGGAATTGAAGGAAGAGCTCGACGACCTCCTGGACGAGATCGACTCCGTGCTCGAGAGCAACGCCGAGGAGTTCGTAAAAAGTTACGTACAAAAAGGGGGGGAGTGATTTACGTACGAGGCCCGATTGGGTGTCGTACCCCCCTCGTACGATCCGAGGATGAAGCGCTGCAAGAAGTGCGGTGAGGTCAAGCCCATCGACGAGTTCTACGGAGCGGGGGGCATGAAGGACGGCCACCGCTCGGAGTGCAAGACCTGTCACAAGAGCAGGCAGCGACAGTGGTACCAGGCGAACCGGGTGCACGCGATCGCTGAGGTCAAGCGCTGGCAGCAGCAGAACAAGGAACGGCTCCACGCGTACCGGCGCGCATACCGACAGCGTCGGAAGGCCGAAGACCGGGACGCGCATCTCCGCCGCTCGTTCGGCATCACGCAGGCGGACTACGAGGAATTGCTCGCTCGTCAGGGCGGCGGATGCGGGATCTGCGGGCGCAAGCCTGGGAAGGTCTCGCTGCACGTCGATCACGACCACGCGACCGGCGAGATCCGCGGCCTGCTGTGCGTCGGGTGCAACAACGCCCTCGGTCAGTTCCACGACGATCCGGGCCTGCTCACCCTCGCCGCCGACTACGTCAGCTGCGACATGCGTCCCTTCGTCGTTGAGCTCGAGCTCGTCGACGTGATCCGGGATCGGGCACGGGCGCTGCAGGACGTGTCCGGGTAGCCGCGTTCGGGTAGGTCCTCCCGATGGGGGAGGGCGAGACGAATGCGGCCGCGGCCTGGTTCCTGAGCGCCGCGGACCGGGGCAACCCGGCGGCGCGGATCGACCGCGGCGCGAGCGCCGCCGGCTGGAGCGCGGGCAACCGGGTCGAGGTGCTGGTCGACGGCGCCACCTACTTCTCCCGCCTCTACCGGGAGCTGTGCTCCCTCCGCGCCGACGACTGGGTGCACTTCACGGACTGGGACGGCGACCCCGACGAGCGCCTGGCCGGTCCCGGCACCGAGCTGGCCTCGGTGCTCGAGGACCTCGCCACCCGCGGCGTGCACGTGCGCGGGCTGCTGTGGCGCTCGCATCCGACCCAGGCCAACTTCTCCGAGCAGCAGAACCTCGCGCTCACGAAAGATGTCAACCGCGCCGGCGGGGAGGTGCTGCTCGACGAGCGGGTGCGTCGCGGGGGCAGCCACCACCAGAAGCTGTTCGTGATCCGCCGCGCCGACGGTCCCGACGACGACGTGGCGTTCGTCGGCGGCATCGACCTCTGCCACGGTCGGCACGACGACGCCCGGCACCTCGGCGACGCGCAGGCCGTGGAGCTCGACCAGTGCTACGGCGACCATCCGCCGTGGCACGACGTGCAGCTCGAGCTGCACGGCCCGGCGGTCGCTGCCATCGCCGACACCTTCCGCGAGCGCTGGGAGGATCCGCACCCGCTCGATCACCACAACCCCGTCCGGCGTGTCGTCCGCACCCTGACGCGACAGCCCCGCCACCCCGACCCGCTCCCGCCGCCCCGCCGCGAGCCGGCGACGGCCGGTCCGCATGCAGTGCAGGTGCTGCGCACTTATCCGTCCAAGCGCCCGGCGTACCCCTTCGCGCCCGGCGGCGAGCGCAGCGTGGCCCGCGCCTACCTCAAGGCGCTCGGGCGGGCCCGGCGCCTCGTGTACCTCGAGGACCAGTACTTCTGGTCGGAGCGCGCCGCCCACGCGCTCGGAGATGCGTTGCGGGTGAACCCCGAGCTCCACGTGGTCGTGGTCGTGCCGCGCTTCCCCGACCGCGATGGTCGCGTGGCGGGACCGGCGGCGCGCATCGGGCGGGAGCGCGCCACGCGGATCGTCGAGCGGGCCGGCGGTGACCGGGTGCTCGTGTGCGACGTCGAGAACGTGGAGGGCACCCCCATCTACGTGCAC
>DATBBL010000213.1:0-7875 GCA_036271015.1 Acidimicrobiia bacterium | reverse complement strand
ACCGGCGTCGGCTGCAGGACATGCTGGGGATCGAGGACCTGCTCCGAGAGGTGGTCGTCACCCTGCAGCGGACCGGGCAGCTCGCCAACACCTACATCTTCCTGGGTTCCGACAACGGCTTCCATCTCGGCCAGCACCGCCTACCGCCCGGGAAGGAGACCGCGTTCGACGAGGACATCCGGGTGCCGCTCGTCGTGCGCGGGCCCGGGGTCCCCCATGGCACGACGGTCGACCAGTTCGCGATGAACGACGATCTCGCGCCCACGTTCGCCGCGCTGGGCGGGGCCACGACGCCCTCGTTCGTCGACGGGCGCTCGCTCGTGCCGCTGTTGCGCGCGGGTCCGCGGCCGCCGGTGTGGCGCCAGGCTGCGTTCGTCGAGCACTACGGGCCGTCGCAGACGATCCTGCCGTCGGCGACCCGCCCGACCACGACGACCCAGTCACCGAGCGTGTTCCTCCCGGGCTCGTCGACCGCGCCCCGTGATCCCGACGACGACCCCGGGTACAACCGCGCCGCGATCCGCGGACGACTCCGTCTGCCACTGAGGTCGTTGAACGCGTTCGGCATCCGGGTGCCCTCGTACGACGCGCTGCGCACGCCGAGGTATCTCTACGTCGAGTACTTCGACGGCGAACGCCAGCTCTACGACCTCCGCCGCGATCCCTACGAGCTGACCAACATCGTCACGCGTGTGCCGGCCTCGGTCCGGACCGCGCTCTCCCGGCAACTGGAGGCGCTCGAGCAGTGCCACGGTGCGTCGTGCCGGCGCATCGAGGATCGCTCGCCGCCCGGCTGACCACGCCGACGCACAACGTTCTCATTTCGCTCTCATGCCGCGACCGCCACGCTGCGCCCATGGACGGGGCACAGGAGTCGTTGGGCGCGCAGATGCTCGAGCTGGCCCGGCGCTGCGAGGGCATGAGCCCCGTCGATGTGCCGGGTGCCCAGGAGCACCTCAGTGAGTTGCGCCGGGCGATGGACCAGGTGGAACGATGGGACGCCGCGCTCGGGTTCGCCCGCGCCGACGACTCCGGGGCGCGTCTGCGGTCGCTCGTCGCGCGGATCAGTGACGACGTGGCGAGCGGCCACGTCGTCGCCGTCCGGGGGCTCGAACGCCAGGTCAGGTGCTACCTGCAGCGCCGCGCCGCGTCGGAACGCGTGCCCCTGCGTTGAGCAATTGTCGCCGCGCTGAACCTCCGCTGAAGCGGACACTGCGAGTGCCCCGGCCGAAGCGGCGGTGGCGTGGTGGCGCGTCGACGCAACGACCGGGTGGCTCACCGTCGGTGAGCGCACATGACACCACGATGAGCGTTCACGACCACGGTTGCGTGGGGTACGTGTACCGGGACCGCGCAACGGGCGCCGGTACACTCCCTGGACGCCAGATCTGCCTCGAGGATGCGGCCTGATCGCGATGAGCACAACAGTCGCCAGCGAAGGGACGGGCGCCGCGACCACGCTGGTGGCGCGCTTCGCGTGGCGCTTCCGATGGTTGCTCCTGTGGGCGATCTGCGTGACCGCGTTCGTGGTGCTCGTCGGGTTCCCCGGCTCCCGCGCGCAGATCTTCGCGGTGGTCGGCTTCGGGTTGATGGCGTCCGGTGCGTCGTCCGAATTCGGCACGCGTTGGAAGACCGTCGTCATCGACTGGTTGCCGTTCTACGTGCTCTTGACGCTCTATGACATGCTGCGGGGCTCGGCCGGCTCGTGGTTGATGCCGCACGCGCTCCCGCAGATCCGCATCGACGAGTGGCTCTTCGGCGGCACCGTACCGACCGTCACGTTGCAGCACGCCCTGTACACGCCGGGGGTTGCGCACGTGTGGGACTATGCGGCGTTCGTCGTGTACATGACGCACTTCGTCGTGCCGTTCGTGGTCGCAGGTGCCCTCTGGAAGTACGCGCACGATCGCTTTCGGAGGTTCCTGGTCCTCTTCGTGGGGCTCACGTTCGCCGCGCTCGTGACCTACGCGCTCTATCCGGCCGTGCCGCCATGGATGGCGAGCCAGAACGGGTTCCTGCCCCCCACCGCGAAGATCATCGACGAGATGTGGACCCACGTCCGGATCGCCAACGGATCCGGGATCTTCTCGGGCACCGGGCACTTCGCCGACCCGGTGGCGGCGGTGCCGTCGCTCCACGCCGCCTATCCGTTGCTGCTCGTCCTGTTCTTCTGGAAGCAGGCCGGCCGCTGGCGCTGGTTGCTCCCGCTGTACCCGCTGGCGATGGCGTTCGCCCTCGTCTACACCGGCGAGCACTTCGTGATCGACGTGCTGCTCGGCTGGCTGTACGCGGGCGCGGTGTTCGTCGTCGGCAACCGGCTGTACGACCGCTACGAGCAGCACCGGGCCCGGGCCGCGCCCGCCGACGCCGCGCTCGCGCCCTGATCCGGGCGCGCGCGTCCGACGTCAACAGTCGGGTGCGGCGACGGTGCCGTCGGGCAACGTGGTGCGGCAGAGCTTCGCCTGCGAGTACTGGCGCGCGGTGACGATCGCACCGGTGAGGTCGGCAGCAGTGAGGTCGGCGCCCGTGAGGTCGGCGCCGGTGAGGTCGGCGCCGCTGAGGTCCGTGTAGCTCAGGGTGGCGTCGCGCAGACGCGCCCGGCCGAGGCGGGCATCGATCATGGTGGCGCCGCTGAGGTCGGCGCCCACCAGGTCGACACCGGTGAGGTCGGCGTGGTCGAAGTCGGCGTCGAACAGGCCCGCGCCGGCCAGCCGGGCGCCCTTCATGTAGTTGCCGGAGCAGGCGGCGCCGGGGCGGATCGGGCAGGCGCCGATCCGCGAGCTCTCGGACGCGGCGCAGCCGGCCATGACGAGGCCGCCGACGACGACCGCGACCAGGATCCGTCCCGCGGCCGCCCGTTGCACGTGGGGCACGGTACTGCGGGCGTGCGTCGCGCTCAGCGCGTCACGCGGCACCGCCGGCCGCGGGCCGCAGGATGGCGACGCCGTCGACGACCGCGACCCGGTGCCAGCCACCCGCGTCGAGGTAGCGCTGGAAGCGCGGGAACCGCGCCGGCGGGTAGAAGTGCGCGTGCCGCTGGTCCGCGGTCGACATGTCGGCGATGAGCACCGGTGGCGAGGTCCGGAGGTCGGCGAAGAAGTCGTCGGCGGCGCCCGGGACCGCGTACCTCGAGCCCACGTGACTCGGTGGACGACCGCCGCTCGTGCCGGTGATGAAGCCCGTGGTGGCGAAGCGCGTGGCCGGGCGCCGGTCCGAGGCCCAGTACACCTCGGGCGCCTGGCCCCAGACGAGCACCCGCTGCCCCGGGCGCGTGTGGTGCCGGACGTACTGCGCCACCGCCAGCGCCACCCGCGTGTCACGCGTCTCGCCCTGGGTGAAGGCGGGCACGAGGAAGAAGGTCGTCGAGACGACCGCGAGGAGCCCGACCACCGCGAGCGCGCGGCGCCGATGCGGCCGCGGGATCACGTCGACGCCCCGCGTCGCGAGCAGGGCGAGCGGCGGCAGGAGCTGCAGGTAGTAGTGCGGGAAGAACCGGAAACCGATCGCGACCGCGATCACGCCCGAGACCAGCCACAGCCACAGGTCACGATCGGCACGACGGGCGCGCCACGCGAACGGGAGCAGCACCACCAGCGCGGCGCTGCCGAACAGGAACCATCCCGTTTCGCGCGCGCCGAGCTCGGCGGTGTATCCCACGACGCCGCGGATGTCGGTGTATCCCCCGTTGCCGGTGAACACCCAGAAGGTGAAGTCGTGGGGCCCGAAGACCGCGGCGGCGAGGGCGATCGGCGCCGCGAACGCCGCGCCGAGCACCGCGACCGACCGCCAGCGCCGGACCCGCCACACGAGGAACACCAGTGGGAGGAGCGTCACCGCCGCCGTCTGCTTGGTGAGCGTGGCCAGCCCGAGCGTCGCGCCCGCCGCCGCCGGGCGGCGCCGGATGCCGAGCAGCATCGCCGCGGTCATGACCGGGAGCATGAACACCTCGAAGTTGGCGGCCTGCGCGTCGGCGGGGCGGAACGCGGTGGCCGCCAGCAGGTAGGCGCAGCCGGCGAAGAGGGGGGCGAGCGGCCAGCGGAACCGGCGGCGCGCCTCGGCGGCGAGCAGGAGCGCCGTGAGGGCCTGTGCGAGCACGGCCACGACGCGGACCGGCCCGAGGTCGTCGGAGCCGGTGAGCGCGAACACCGCGGCGTAGAGGTACGGGACCACCGGGGGCTTGCGGTCCACCGTGTCGGCGTAGAGGTGCCCGCCGTCGACGAGGACCTGCGCCTGGGTCGCGAGGTAGGCCTCGTCGGCGTTGAAGACGCGGTCGGAGAAGGTGGGCGCGCGCAGGACCGCGGCCAGGGCCAGGAACAGGAGGAGCAGCAGGGGGAGCGAGCGGAGCCGGCCGCTGCGCCCCCGCTCGACCGTGTCGGGGGGTGGCCCGTCACCCGCGTCACGCGCCGAATACGTTTGGCGTCCTGTGATCGCCCCGCTGGCCACCCTCACATGATTGTCGGGATCGGCCGGCGGGGAGGCGCACTGCTCTTCGTGACGTTGTTCGTGGTGGGGTTCGTGGTCGTGCCGCGCGGGGGCCCGACCACGACGCCACCGACACCACCGCCGACGCAGGCGCACTCGCCCCCACCGCGGGAGATGTCACCGTTCAGCGAGGCCGACACCTTCTGCGTGCCGTCGGAGAACCGGTTCGCCTCGGTCGCGCCGAACGATCCCCGAGTGCGCGCCCAGGCGGTGACGGTCGCCATGCTCGTCCCGCAGGACGCCGACGTCTCGGAGGTGACGACCGAAGCCCAGACGTTCGCCGACCTCATCGCCCGGTGTGGTGGCATCGGCGGCCAGCGGTTCGATCTCCGGGTGGTCCCGGAGATGGGCGATCCGCTCGTGGACTGCCTCGACGTCACCGCGCGCGTGCATCCGGCGATGGTCGTGTCACTGGCGGCCACCCCGGCGCAGCAGTGCATCACGCGTGACCAGCGCACCGTACTGGTGACCGAATCGGACGCGTCGAACGCGGACTTGGGGGCGTCGAGCGGACGGCTGGCGGCGACGGGATCGGCCGAGGGGGTCGAGCGGGCCCGACTGGTCGACCTGGTGGCGAGTGGACGGCTCGACGGGCGCGCGGTCGCGGTGACGGACGGGAACGACCCCGCAGGCTTGGAGTTCGCGCAGACGGCGCGCGCGGTGCTGGCAGCGAACAAGGTCCGCATGGTCGAGCTGGGGCGCGCCAGCGTCGTGCTCGAGCCCATGCTCGACGTGGCGACCGTCCCGTTGCTGACCGCGGTGACCGCGGCCGCGCGCGGTCGGCAGCCGCTCGACGTGTACGGCTTCTCCACCACGGCCGACACCGACCTGGCGCAGCTACAGCAGGTGAGCGGTGGCGACCCGGCGCGGACGCTGCGCGCCGCGAACCTCTTCGCGTACACGCCGGTCTCCGACCCGAGGTACCGCGCCGACCACTCGCCGAACACGTTCACCGAGATGTGCAACGAAGCGTACGCGAACGCACAGCCGAAGCGCGTGTCGTCGACGACCACGACCCTGGCGCCGAACGCGCCCCTGAGCGCGACCTACCTCCAGGTCGCCGACGTCTGCCTCGCGCTCCGGATCGCGGCGCGCGCCGCGTTCGCGGCGGGGCCCGACGCCGGTCAACCGGCGCTGGTGACCGCGCTCCACCGCCTGCCCTACCTCGACGACGCCGCGCCCGGTGGCACGCCGAAGGCCCGCCCCAACCAGGTGGTGAACGAGCCGGTGACGAGGATCGCGCAGGTGGTCGTGCTGAGCCAGGTGCAGAGCCCCTGCCCCGCGTCGACGTCGACCCGCACCTCAACGACCGTCGAGGGGTCGAGCTCGAGCTGCTGGGCTCCGGCGTCGGGCTGGGACGACGGCGGGAGGGTCGTCAACGTACCCCTGGTGCCGAGCGCGTAGGACCTCCGGGGCGGCGCCGGCGCCGCGCGTCGCCGGCGGTCGTGGCCGGGGTCTTCGTCGCCATCCGGACGGCGGGTACTGGCGGAGCGCGGCGACCACGAACGCGACCAGCAGCAGCGGGGGTGCCACGTCGGTGAGGAGCACCCGGAGCGCGGCGTGCATCGGCGAACCCCGCACCCCGATCGGCAGCTTCAGGGCGGCGAGCAGGACCACCGACTGCACCCACACCACCCCACCGAGCGCGCTCAGCCCGTTGGCGGCGAAGATCGGGAGCGCCCACGCCGAGTACCACGGGTACGCGTACTCGGCGGCGACCGGGTAGGCGGCGAGGGAGATGCCGACTGCGGGACCCGGTCGCCGGTCGCGCGCGGCCAACCAACCCAGCGTCGCCCCGAGGACGAGCACGGTCACCACGCCGACGTAGAAGAACACGGTCAGCGTGGTGTTGGGTGCCAGCGGGTTCGGGACGTTGCGCCAGGCGTCGTGGCGGAGCAGCCGGTCCACGAGCCAGTTCCAGGGCGATCCGTTGGTGACGGTCTTGTCGGCATCGCCGAGCACGTGCGAGGCATTGGCCAGCACGGGCAGGTAGCCGACCACGAGGACCAGCCCGCTGGACGCGGCGGCGGCGAGCGCGAAGCGCCTGAGGTGGTGGCGCCAGGCCCAGAGCACGAGGCCGATGAGCGCGAGCCCGGCGGTGAGCTTGATCAACGCCGCGAGCCCGATCAGCGCGCCGGCGGCGCGCGGTTGACGGCGGAACGCCAGCAGCGTCGCGACCAGGAGCGCGAGGCCGATCAGCGCATCGTTGTGGCCACCGTTCACGACGATGACCACCAAGACCGGGTTGAGGCCGAGGAAGACGAGTGCCGCGAGACTTCGAGTGGTGCGCCAGACCACGACCAACGTGATCAGGAGTGCGAGCGCGGCGAAGGCCTGGAAGAAGAGGCGCGCCGAGAGCGGGGACGGACCCGCCACCCACGCTCCCGCCGTCGCGACGCCGACGAAGAGCGGACCGTAGACCGACGCCCGGTGCATCCAGCGGGGGCTGACCCGGTGCGCGAACGGATCGGAGCGGAATTCGGCCGGCACGTGGTCGTACGGGCTCACGTGGTGCACCGTGACCATGCGTCCGTACATCTCGTACGACCACAGGTCGCTCGACGTCCGGGGCGGCGTCCACACCGCGGTGGCCGTCGTCACCGCGATCGCGACCGCCACCGCGGCCAGGCCCAGCCGGCGCCGACGGTGCTCGAGCACGACCAGTGCCGCGACCAGGATCCCCGCCGCCACGACCAGGAGCACCGACGTGACCGAATGGCGTGGTGCACGCAGGACCGCGAGATCCGCCGCCGTCGCCGCGACGAGCAGCGCGTAGCGGCCGGCGCGCCTCAGGCCCACCCACTCCCACGTCGGCACACCAGCACCTTCGACCGCCGCACATGAGGAAGAGATGAGTGCCACCGGCCGCGCGTCGCACCGCGGTCCCGGAACCGTGGGCGGCAAGTGCTACCACTGTGCGATGGCTGGCTGGGGAGGCGTGGCGGTCCGCGCCGACATCGAGCCGCCCGCCCGGCGCTGGCACCGGCGGCGGATGGTGCTCCTGGCGCTCTACGTCACCGCGTTCGTCGTCACGACGGCGGTGTGGGGGTTCCCGGCGTCTCGGGATCGCGTCCTGATCTGGGTGGTGATCGGCCTCGTCGTCGCGGTCGTGGGCCGGCCCCATGCGCTCGCCCGTCTCTGCATCGACTTCCTGCCGGTCATCGTCTTCCTCTACGCGTACGACCTCCTCCGCGGCGCGGCCGACGGCGTCTTCGGCCACGTCTACGAGCTCCCGCAGCTCCGGGTCGACGAGTGGCTGGGCGTCGGGACCGCGCCGACGGTCAGGCTCCAGCAGCTGCTGTGGACGGCCGGGCACCCGCACGTGTGGGACTACGCCGCCTTCCTCGTGTACCTGACCTACTTCATCGTGCCGATCACGGTGGCGGCGGTCCT
>DATBBL010000212.1:0-10079 GCA_036271015.1 Acidimicrobiia bacterium | reverse complement strand
CAACAGCCCGTCCCATTGGGGCGTGGTGACCGTCACCATGGCGACGTACCCGTCGGCGGTCGGGCTGAGCCGGAACGTGCGGGACTGGGGCGGCAGCTGGTCGAACTCGCCCTGCATGGTGATGTTGGTGGACACGTCGGGCCAGAGGAACGAGAGGCCCGCCTTCAACATCGGGATCTCGATCACCTGGCCCCGACCGGTGCGGTGGCGTTCGAACAGCGCGGCGGTGATCGCCTGCGCGGCCGTGAGCCCGGTGACTTTGTCGACCACCGCCTGCTGCACGAGCACCGGGACGCCGGTCCGGAGGTCGGCCTGCGTGCTGCCGAACCCGGTCAGGGCCTGGATCACGTGGTCGTACGCGGGCGCGTCGGCGAGCGGCGAGTCGGACGGGAAGCCGCGCAGCGCGGCGTAGATCAGGCGTGGGTGCTCGCGCACCAGATCGTCGGCGGCGAATCCGAGCCGGGCCATGACGGTGGGGCGGAAGTTCTCGACCAGCACGTCAGCGGTCGCCACCAGCTTGCGCAGCGTGGCGCGGTCGCCCTCCTGCTCGAAGTCGAGGGCGATCGAGCGCTTCCCCCAGTTCGTGTTCACGAAGTAGGCCGAGGTCCCGCCGCGGCCGGACCCGACCTTGCGGAGGATGTCGCCGACCGGCGGCCGCTCGACCTTCACCACGTCCGCGCCCTGCTGGGCCAGGATCATGGTCGCGAACGGTCCGGAGAGGTTCATGGTCAGGTCGAGGATGCGGACCCCGGCGAGGGGCCCGGTGCCGGGCTCGGTCATCGGCGCACCCTATGCCGCACTCAGTGCGCCCGAAGGCCCAACCGTTGGTGCAGGGTTGGCGGCGATGCCGGCCGAGCCGAAGCCCGAACCGGTTCGCACCGCCGCCCGAAGGGATGCTCGCGGGTCAGTCTTTGTGGAGCTTGTCTCTCACGGCATCGATCGCGCCGTCGGCCTTGTCCTCGAGGTCGTCGACCATGTCCTTCGCCTTGCCGGACGCCCGATCGGCCTTGCCCTCGTTCTTGAGGTCGTCATTGTTGGTGAGGTCGCCCGCAGATTCCTTGGCGCGACCTTTCATCTCGTCGGCAGTTCCATCCATGTCGTTGCTCCTGTCGGTTCGTCAGTCGTAGTGGCGGCGCGGTCGGTGGAGAAGCAGCCAACCGATCAACGCGCCAACGATCGCCGCCAGGACCAAGACGACGAACAAGGGCGCGCTCACATCGCCGAACACGAAGCCGATCCGCGTGTCGTCGCTGTTGTCGATGGCGACCGCTGCGATCACCGCGATCAACACGAGGGCAACGACAATGCGAGCGAGATGGGTGTTCCTCTGCCCTGTTGTCTGCCGAGGTGTTGTCTCCACTGCGGTCCTTCTACCCGCGACGGCCCTGACCAAACAGCCGTCGGCGTGGCCTGAATGGCTCGGGGGTTCTGCGTGCAGACCGCATCGTTGTTTGCACCGGTTGCCGGTGGGTACCTCCACCGCGCACGGCCGGTGCGCGCACCACTGTTGCCGTGCCCCCACTCGCGATGCAGCCCTGGCGGAGGTCACCATGAGCAGCAACGGAAGGAACGACGGCCGCCAATCGGTCGAGTACGGCACGGAAGCAGTCGAGCGCGGACGCGGCGGCGAGACGCACCAAGTCGCGGGCGACGGACGGCCGCCGCTGACGACCCGCCAGGGTGTACCGGTCCGCGACGACCAGAACACGCTGCGCGCCGGCGATCGCGGTCCCGCGCTGCTCGAGGACTTCCATTTCCGCGAGAAGATCTTCCACTTCGACCACGAGCGAATCCCTGAGCGCGTCGTCCATGCACGCGGTTACGGCGCCCACGGCTACTTCGAGAACTACCAACCGCTCGCCGACCTGACGCGTGCGGATCTCTTCCAGCGCGCCGGGGAGCGGACACCCGCGTTTGTGCGCTTCTCGACCGTTGCGGGCAACAAGGGCTCGTTCGACCTCGCCCGCGACGTGCGGGGCTTCGCGGTGAAGCTCTACACCCGCGAGGGCAACTGGGATCTCGTGGGCAACAACATCCCGGTGTTCTTCATCCAGGACGCGATCAAGTTTCCCGACCTGATCCACGCCGCCAAGCAGGAGCCGGATCGGGCGTTTCCTCAGGCCGCCACCGCCCACGACAACTTCTGGGACTTTGTGTCGCTCGTGCCCGAGTCGACGCACATGCTGATGTGGGCGATGTCGGACCGGGCCATCCCGCGCTCGTTCCGCTTCATGGAGGGCTTCGGCGTGCACTCGTTCCGATTCCTCGATGCTGCGGGCGGCTCCCGGTTCGTGAAGTTCCACTGGAAGCCCAAGCTCGGGTTGCAGTCAGTGGCGTGGAGCGAGGCGGTGAAGATCAACGGCGCCGACCCCGACTTCCACCGGCGCGATCTCTGGGATGCCATCACCAATGGTGACTTCCCCGAGTGGGAGCTGGGCGTCCAAGTCTTCGACGAGGAGTTCGCGGATCGCTTCGCCTTCGACATCCTCGATCCGACGAAGATCATCCCCGAGGAGGACGTTCCGGTCCGACGGATCGGCCGCCTGGTCCTCGACCGCGTCGTCGACAACTTCTTCGCCGAAACCGAGCAGGTCGCCTTCTGTACCCAGAATGTCGTCGACGGGATCGATTTCACCAACGACCCGCTCCTCCAGGGCCGAAACTTCTCGTACCTCGACACGCAGCTGAAGCGCCTCGGCAGCCCGAATTTCACCGACCTGCCCATCAACGCGCCCAAGTGCCCGTTCGCCACCTTCCAGCAGGATGGGCACATGGCGCTGACCAATCCCGTCGGGCGGGCGAACTACGAGCCGAACTCGTGGCCCGCCGACGCCGGCGGTCCGCGCGAGGACGCCGAGCGCGGGTTCGCCACGTTCACCGAGCGCATCGAGGGTGACACGCGTCGGTTGCGTCCTGAGAGCTTCGCCGACCATTTCAGTCAAGCGCGGCAGTTCTACCTGAGTCAGACCCCGGTGGAGCGGAAGCACATCACCGACTCGTTCGTCTTCGAGCTCAGCAAGGTCGAGCGGGTCGACATCCGCGAGCGAATGGTCGGGAACCTTCGCAACGTCGACGAGGACCTTGCGCAACAGGTGAGCGATCTCCTCGGGCTCGAACAGCTCCCGGCGAAGACGGAACCCGCGGTCGAGCCGCGCACCGACCTGGCCGAGTCGCCCGCGCTGAGCATCGTGCTGAACGGACCCGAGACCTTCGCCGGTCGCAAGCTCGGCGTCCTGGTCACCGATGGCGCCGACGCATCGGTCATCGAGCAGCTCCTGGCCGAGGTCGAGGAGGAGGAGGCGCAGGTGGAGTTCGTCGCCCCCAAAGTAGGCGGCTTCCTGACCAGCGACGGGGCCAAGATGGTCGCCGACCAGAAGCTCGGAGGCGGGCCGTCGGTGCTGTACGACGCGGTGGCGGTCGTCGTGTCGGACGACGGGGCCCGACGCCTGGCCGACCAGCCGGCCGCGCGCGACTTCGTCGCCGACGCGTTCGCGCACAACAAATTCATCGGCTACGTCGCCGCGGCAACCCCACTGCTCGAGGCGGCCGGGGTCGCGGCCCGCATCGATGACGGGTTCGTGCCCATCGACACCGACGGCGCGGCACAACTGCTCGAGCGTTGCCGCGACCTGCGGTTCTGGGAGCGAGAGTTGCTGGTACCCGCCATGCAATGACCGCAAGATGAGCGTCGCCCGACCCTGCTCGTCGAGCTCCTGCGCTGACCAACTCCGACCGAGGGACGAGCACCGTCAGGGTGAGATCTCGTGGCCCTCGCGGCCGTGCTCCAGCCAGCGTCGAAGCGCCGGATCCAGGTTCGTCGCCGCGGCACGGTCATACCGCGCGAGATCGCCCTCGGTGAGCACGTCGCGCCAGCGACCGTTCGTGCCCTGAAAAAAGAACCGGTCGACCCCGCCTTCCAGCACGACGCCCAACGGGCTGGCGCCGTCGCGGGCCTCGGTGCGCATCGCCTCGAGACCCACGGACGCCACCAGCTCCGGCCAGGCGTCATCCTCGACCGCGATGCCGCAGAAGGCCGCGATGCGCCGCATCTCCGTCTCGGTGTCGGCCTTGAGATCGCCGTAGTGCACGAGCAACACGTTGGGGAGATCGCGCACGTCCCACCACGTCGCACTGTGATGCGAGTGCGACCACCATGGCCAACCGTCCGGCTCCCAGTCGAACCAGCCTTCACTGATCCACCGTGGCCACAGCTCGCGCGGCGACTCCGGGCAACGCGGCAGCTCCGGCCCGGGCCGATCCGGATCATTGAACCCCGCGTACGCCACCTCCGTGAACGCGGAATAGTGGTTGTACATCGACATGAACACGTCGCGGGTGTCGCGACCGACCACGATGTACTTCGCCTCGGGGAAGAACCGGACGCCGTCAGCGGCGAGGTGGCTCTTCACGAAGCGACGATGTTCCTGCGCATCGAGCCGCTCCAACATCGCTTCGACCGGCCCGAAGAACCGGGCGTCGACCCACGGTGAGATCTCCCACAGATCCGCGTACAACGGTGCGGGACCCAAGATCAGCGAAGCCATGATGCGCTGGGTCCAGGTCGTGCCCGCCTTGTACGCGGTCGTGACGATCACATCGTCGTCACGCACCGAGTACCCGTCCCATCGCGTGCTGTCGAGATGATGGTTGCGATACTCGTGGACCCGCTCCGGCAGCCGTCCATCCATCCCCGGACCCTCCCCCCAAGCGCGGTACCGAACCGATCGGTGACGCCCTGCGACCCGGGACGAACGGCACAGTCCGCCCACCGCGCACATCATGCCCTGAAGGAGGATCTGGTGCAGGCTGGTCCGGTGTGGGCCGACGGGTACGAGTGCGAGACGGATCGGCTGTTGCTGCGTCGCTGGCGAGCCGACGACCTCCAGGATCTCGAGGCGGTCTTCGCGAAGCCCGAGGTCTGGTGGTACCCGGACCGGCGGGGCCGGAACGCCGGCGAGACCCGCGCCTTCCTGGATCGAAGGATCGATCTGTGGCGAGACCGCGGGTGGTCGCACTGGGCGGTCGAGCACCGTGAGGAAGGGCGCGTCATCGGGTTTCTCGGCCTCGAGCCGCCCACGTTCCTGCCGGAGGTCATGCCCACGGTGGAGGTGGGATGGCGTCTCGATCCCGACTACTGGGGCCGCGGCCTGGCGACGGAAGGCGGTCGGGCCGCGCTCCGGTTCGGATTCGACGTCCTCGGCGTGGACGAGATCGTCAGCATCTACGAGCCCGAGAACGTCGCGTCCGGTCGGGTGATGCAACGCATCGGCATGCGTCGTGACCGCGACACCACGCACCCGACGCTCGGCGTCGACCTGCGCGTGTACAAGCTCCTGCGCAGGCAGTGGGACGGCTCCGGCCGCTGACCGCCCCTTGGGGTGGCGGGAGACTCCGGGTTTTGCGGGACGGCTTGCGCGGGTATGACGTAATCGCGTGATTGCCCTGGCGATCTTGTCCGCGGTGCTTGTCGTGTTCGTCCTGTTCGGGCTGTGCCTGTGCCTGGGTGTGGTCAGCGGTCGCGCGGACGCGATGGCGACCCGCATCTTCGAAGACATCACGGCGGAGTCGGACGGCGATGCGGTCGAACCAGACACCATCGTCCTCGGGCGGTTCCCGGTTCATCGCCCGACCTACGGCCATGGTGTCGAGGGTCTCGAGCGACTCGACGGTCGGAGGATCGCGCTGAGAGAGCCGCGCCCGTCGAACCCGGGACTGAACTGACTCCGAGGCGGTGACCGGACCTCAGGGCTCGGCGGTCAGCGGGTCGACCCGCGGAGGCGAACGCGTCCCGGTTCGGGTAGAAACAGATGGCGACACGCCGTGATCGAGCAGACCCGGGAGAAGGAGCACCACGTGACGGAACACCGTGAGACCGCGATCCTGGCCGGCGGCTGCTTCTGGGGGGTGCAGGATCTCATCCGCAAGCAACCCGGCGTGATCTCCACCAGAGTCGGCTACACGGGCGGCGACGTCCCGAACGCGACCTATTACAACCACGCCGGCCACGCTGAAGCCATCGAGATCATCTTCGATCCCGAGCAGACCTCGTATCGCGACCTGCTCGAGTTCTTCTTCCAGATCCACGACCCGACCACGAAGAACCGCCAGGGCAACGACCTCGGCATGAGCTATCGCTCGGCGATCTACTACACCAGTGAAGCGCAGAAACAGGTCGCGCTCGACACCATCGCCGATGTCGAGGCCTCGGGCCTGTGGCCGGGCAAGGTGGTCACCGAGGTCACCCCGGCCGGTCCGTTCTGGGAGGCCGAACCCGAGCATCAGGACTACCTCGAGCGCTACCCGAACGGCTACACGTGCCACTTCGTCCGGCCGAACTGGAAGCTCCCCCGCCGCGCCGGGTCGGTGGCCACCTGACGAGGCGACGCTCGCTCGTGTCCTGAAGGGTCCCGCCCGCGCAGGAGAGGCCTCGAATGCGATTCGTCCTGATCCACGGCGGCTACCACGGCGCGTGGTGCTGGGACCGGCTGACCCCGGAGCTGGAGGAGCTGGGCCACCAGGCACTCGCCATCGACCTGCCGGGCTGCAACGAGCGCGTGGAAGAACCCGCCTCACTGAAATCGTGGCGGGGCGCGCTGCGTGACGTCATCGAGGACGGCGACGTGCTCGTCGGGCACTCGATGGGCGGCTTCGCCATCTCGCTGGGTGCCGACGAGGTCCCCGACAAGATCGGACGGTTGATCTACCTCTCCGCCGCCGTCCCCATCGAAGGGGAGGCGATGAACGCGGCGACGAGTGACAACGTCGCCAACGACTGGCCTTCGGTGGTGGGCATGCCGTACGACGATTTCATCGACGTGGTCGAGCTCCCCAACCAGGGACCCTGCGTGCGACTCACCGAACAGGCAGCCGCGAACAAGCTCTTCTACCACGACTGCACGCCGGAAGATCAGGACTGGGCTTGGGAACGCCTCACGCCGCTGCCGCTCGCCCCGGCCCAGGAACGCTTCGAGCTGCCCCGGTTCTGGTCGTCGGCGATCCCGCGCGACTTCATCGTCACGACCGACGACTACTCGCATCCGGTGGCAATGGACAACGTCTTCATGCGGCGCCTCGGTCTCTCGACGGCCTTCAGCATCGTCTCGTCGCACTCGCCATTCCTCAGCCGCCCGGCCGAGACCGCGAAGCTGCTCGACCGCTGCGCGCAGGGCACGCTCGCGTAGGGCGCCGACTGTTCCCGCGCGTCACCATCACGCGCCCGTTGGTGTCGCGCTCGGGGTGAGCGCGTCGTCGGCCACGACGTCCAGGCCGGGCTGGATCTCGTCGACGTCGTCAGGATGCGCGCGAGCGCGCGCGGGCAGCCATACCAGCGCACCGATCCCACCGATCACCGCGATCGCGGCGGCCACCAGCACCGCGGCGTGCATGCCGTGGACGAAGCTGGTCTGCGCCGCGCTGACGATGCGCGTGGCGTAGGGACGTGCCGCGGGCGAGTCCCGGGCCACGCCCAGCGCGCTCCCCAGTGAGTCCTCCACCCGGGCGAGCAATGAACCCGGGACGTGCCCCTGCAGGAGGTCGCGCACGTGCGGCCGGAACGCGGATGCGAGGATCGATCCGAGCAACGCGACACCGACGGCGCCTCCCACCTGTCGGGTGGTGTCGTTCATGGCCGACCCGACGCCGGCCTTGGCGCGCGGGAGCGAGCCCATGATCGACTCGGTCGCCGGCGCGACGACGTGGGCCATGCCGAGCGCGCTCAGCGCGGTGACCCCGATCACGAGGTAGCCGCTGCTGTCGGTCTGGAACGTCGCCATGAGCGCGAGCGCCACCGCGAGCACGAAGAGCCCGGTCGCGACGACGGCCTTGTTGCCGAACATCCGCACCCATCGGGTCGACATCGGGGCGAAGATCATCAGCACGATCGACTGGGGGAGGAAGACGGCGCCCGCCTCGACCGTCGAGTACCCGAGCACCTGCTGGAAGTACTGCGTCAGCAGGAAGATGGTGCCGAACAACGCGAGGAACGCCAGGGTGATCGCGCCGCTCGCGGCCGAGAACCGTGGGTTCTCGAAGAACCGCACGTCGAGCATCGGGTTCGCGCACTTGAGCTCCCAGACGAAGAACCCGGTGAGGACTGCGCCGCCGACGACAAAGCCCGCGAGCACCGAGGGGGAGCCCCAGCCGTTGCTCGGGCCCTCGATGATCGCCCACAGCAGCACCGAGAGACCGGCGATCGACAGGATCGAACCGAGTGGGTCGAGCCGTCCGGCCGCGGGATCGCGAGAGTCGGGCACGAGCAGGTAGCCGGCGACCAACGCGATGATGACGACGGGGACGTTCACGAGGAACACCGAGCCCCACCAGAAGTGCTGGAGCAGCACGCCACCCGCGATCGGTCCGATGGCGATCCCGACCGCGGAGACGCCGGCCCAGACGCCGATCGCCTTGGCGCGTTCGCGCGGGTCGTGGAACACGTTGGTCAAGATCGACAACGTGGCGGGCATGATCGCCGAGGCGCCGATCCCCATCAGCGCGCGCGTCCCGATGAGCACGGTGGCCGACGGCGCGAACGCCGACGACACGGAGCCGAGGCCGAAGATCACGAGGCCGATCGTGAGCGCGCGGTAACGGCCGAAGCGGTCGCCGAGGCTGCCCGACGTGAGCAGCAGTCCCGCGAACACGATGGTGTACGCGTCGACGATCCACTGGAGCTCGCTGGCCGACGCGCCGAGGCCGCCGGCACTGGTCGGTTTCGCCAACGTGGGGATCGCGACGTTGAGGATGGTGTTGTCGATCCCGATCACCATCAGGCTCAAGCAGAGGACGAGCAGCGTGAACCAGCGCCGGCGGTGCGCGATCTCGGGATCGGTGAGGCGCCCGAGCATCGCGTTCCTCCCTGCAGGATCGGGTGCGTAGCCGATCGATACGAGACGATTCCGTACTGGAATGAAGCTACCCGCTGCGACGAGACGGGTGCCGGGAAAAGCACGGCCTCCACGACGGTCGATTCCGCTCCGTCGTACCCCCGCCCGGCGCGCCTCCGCTCCATCTCGTAGGTTCTGCGTATGGCGATCGAGGCGCGGGGCCGCGTGGACGGCCGGCGGCGCGCGCGGGAGGCGGATCGGCTGCGGCGCCTCGCCGCCGGCTGCACCGTGCTGGCGCTGCTCGCGGTGGCGTTCACGTTCGCGGTCGCGTTCGTGCACGCTCACCCCACGGGCACCGACGCCGTCGTCCAGCCCGTCGAGGCGGCACGGGACGGCGCGGTCGCGGTCACGTCCAACGACGCCGGGCTCGACGCCCCGTCCCTGCACGCTCTCCGGGCCGAGCCGGCGTCCCGCACGCGGACCACCGTGTTCGCGATCGTCGCGGTCGGAGTGGTGGTCGCCGCCGCCACCCGCCGTCGGCGCCCGGCCGGGCCTCCTCCGGTGCTGTTCGCCTGCGCGCTCGCCGGACCGGCCCCCGGTCGGGGGCCACCCTCCTCTCGCATCGCGTGAACCCGACGGCCTTGCCGTCTCCCCATCGCGGTCGTCGCGCCCCGAGGCGCAGACCCAAGGAGTCCGCATGCGATCCCCGAGCCGTTCGGGGGCTGCGCTGGCCGAGCCCCTCGTGGCCGTCCCGGTGCCGCCGACGCCCTGCGTCAGCGTCCGCCCCTTCCGATTCGACCCGACCATCGCGGTCGAGGTCCCCGTCCTCCGATGGCCCCGCCAGGCCGCGGCCCGTGCCGAGGTGGCCCAGCGCGGCGCGCCGTGCCTCCTCGTCGTCGCCGCGAGCGAACCGCCGCCGTCGCGGTGGACCGAGTTCGAGGACTGGGTGCGCGAGCCGTTGCGGCAGGTGGAGGTCCTGGTTCGCGCCACGACCGTCGCCCGCCGGGCCGACGTGCTCCGCACGCCCCGCCTCGACCCGCTCGGGCGCCTGAGCTTCCGGGGCCGTACCGTCGTGCTCGCGGACACCCAGGCGCTCGTCGTCGCCCGGTTGCTCGAGTGTTGCGGCGAGGTCGTCGCCGACGACGAGATCGCCGAGCTGTTCGCTACCGGCCGCGCCAGCACCCACGCCGAGGCGATGAAGACGGCGCTGCGGCGGATCAAGGACGCGCTGGCCCCGCTGGGCCTCCGGCTCAGCCG
>DATBBL010000211.1:0-4213 GCA_036271015.1 Acidimicrobiia bacterium | reverse complement strand
CCACACGTGGCGCATCACCATCGGCGCCGCCTTCAACGACCAACGCGCGCTCGCGATCGTGACCGGCACCGCCTGCCACATCTTCGTCAACGGACGCCTCGCCCGCGAACTCACCCTCAACCCCACCCGCGTCGACCAACCACTCCACGACCGACCAGGCCGCCCCACTACCGTGAGCAATGTCCCGCGACATGCATGAGCGATGCCCCGCGACATCACACCGTCGTATATCGACGCCAAGTGACGCCGGAACGCACTACTTGCGCTGGAAATTGGGGGTGCGCTTCTCGGCGAACGCCTTGGGCCCCTCCTTGGCGTCCTCGCTCGCGAACACGGCCTGGCCGTACTCGAACTCGTGCGCCAGCGCCTCCTGCTCGGTCATGCCGTCGGTCTCGCGCAGCGTGCGCAGGATCGCCTCGACCGCCAGCGGCCCGTTGCCGTTGATCTGCTCCGCGATCTCCTTCGCCTTCGTGAGCGCCTCGCCGTCGGGCACGACGTGGCCGATCAGCCCGATCCGGGCCGCCTCGGCCGCGGGCAGGTGCTTGGCGGTGAGCAGGATCTCTGCGGCGTGCGTGTACGGGATCTGCCGGCGGAGCCGGACCGCCGACCCCGCCATCGGGTACAGCGACCACCTCGCCTCGCTCACGCCGAAGCGCGCCGACTCGCCGGCCACGCGGATGTCGGTGCCCTGGAGGAGCTCGGTGCCACCGGCGATGGCGACGCCCTCGACCGCGGCGATCAGCGGCTTCGACGGCTGGTAGTGGCGCAGCAGCCCCTTGTAGGGGAGGTCGGGGTCCTCGGCCATGCGCGCCTGCACGTCGATCTCGGAGTCGGTGTCCTCGGCGTCGCCGGCCATGGCGCGCAGGTCGGCGCCGGAGCAGAAGTTGCCCTCCGCGCCGGTGAGGATGATCGACCGGATGTCGTCGTCGGCACACGCCTCGACCATCGCGTCGTACATCCGCACGAGCATCGCCCCGGTCAGCGCGTTGAAGCGCCGGGGACGGTTCATGGTGATGACCATCGTGTGGCCGTCACGGTCGACGAGTGCATCGGGCATCGGACGTGCTCCCCCTTGCCAGGATTCGCGGACGGGCGTACTCTGCCACACTGATACATGCTTGCGCGCAAGCAACTACTTTCCCCGAGGCCGGAGGCCCGCCGTGCGCACACCCATCTGTGACCGACTCGGGATCGAGCTCCCGATCTTCGCCTTCTCGCACTGCCGCGACGTGGTGGCCGCGGTGAGCAAGGCCGGGGGCTACGGGGTGCTCGGCGCCCTCGCCTACAGCCCCGACCAGCTCGAGATCGAGCTCACCTGGATCGACGAGCACGTCGACGGCCTGCCCTACGGCGTCGACTTCGCCATGCCCGCCAAGTACGTGGGCAAGGGCGGCGGCGCGGAGGCGAGCCTTGGCCACCTCCACGAGCTGATCCCGCCCGAGCACCAGGCGTTCGTCGAAGCGCTGCTCGCCGAGCACGGTGTACCGCCGCTCCCCGAGGAGGTCGAGGTGGGCGTCGTGAAGGCTGCGGGCCTGGGTGTCGACGAGGAGGGCCCGGGGCAGGTGGAGGTCGCGTTGTCGCACCCGGTGTCGATGGTCGTGAACGCGCTCGGGCCGCCGCCGCCCTACGTCGTCGAGCAGGCGCACGAGCGCGGGATCCTCGTCGGCGGACTGGTCGGCAACCGTCAGCATGCGGAACGGCAGGTCGCCCAGGGCACCGACGTGATCGTCGCCCAGGGCACCGAGGCCGGCGGCCACTGCGGCGACGTCTCGACCATGGTGCTCGTCCCCGAGGTGGTCGATGCGGTCGGGCCCGACGTGCCGGTGCTGGCGGCCGGCGGGATCGGTCGGGGCCGCCAGATGACGGCCGCGCTCGCGCTGGGTGCCCAGGGCGTGTGGACCGGTTCGATCTGGCTCACGGTCGCCGAGGCCGACACGAACCCGATCGCGTTGGAGAACCTGCTCGCCGCCAACTCGCGCGGCACGGTGCGCTCACGGTCGATGACGGGGAAGCCGGCGCGGCAGCTGCGCACCGCGTGGACGGATGCGTGGGAGCGCGACGACACCCCGGAGCCGCTTCCGATGCCGCTCCAGGGCATCGTCTTCGCCGAGGCGGCGCGCCGGGTCAGCCGGGCCCAGAACAAGCAGCTGACCGGCTTCCCGGTCGGACAGATCGTCGGGAGCATGAATTCCGTCCGGCCCGTCCGCGACGTCATCTTCGACATGGTCGAGGAGTGGGTCGAGACCACCCAGCGGCTCGAGACCCTCATCGACGCGGAGTGAGCACGGGGACCGCGCCCGATCCCGATCTCGAGCGGATCCACGAGTTCACCTCGCTCGTGATCGCGAGCACCCGCAGCTCGCGGCAGCGCGAGCGGCTCCAGCTCGCACTCGGGCTCGGCGTGTCGGAGACGAACCTCGGCGCGCTACGGCTGATCGAGCGCCACGGGCCGATTGCGGTCACCGACGTGGCGCGCCGTTTGGAGATCGACCAGTCGAACGCGAGCCGGCAGGTCCGAGCGCTCGAAGAGCAGGGGCTCGTCGCGCGCAACGTGGATCCCGAGGATCGGCGCGTCGCCCGCCTCGCCATCACCGCCGCCGGCAAGCGCGTGCTGGCGAAGGTTCGGGCGGTCGCGTTGAACGACTACGCGGTCGCGCTGGAGGACTGGTCGGCCGCCGACCGCGCGCACCTCGCGGAGCTGCTCGATCGCTTCCGGCTCGCGCTGTTGGCCGCCGAGACCGACGAGTCGGGGTGGTCGGTCGGCAAGGCCCGCTGAGGTGCGGCTACGGGAGACGTGAGGCGGGCGCGGTGAGGAGGCCCGTCGCCATGTCGACCAGGTTCGCCATCCACTCGTCCTCGGCCAGCAGACCCCGGCCGCCCTCGTCGTCGAGGATGCGCGCCCGCTCGGCCACCTGCAGGAGCACGAGGTCGAGCGACGCCACCGCGCGCTCGCGCACGATGCGCTCGGGAAGGTCCGGGAGGGCCTCGTGGATGAGCTCGGCCTGCACCCGCACGCTGGCGAGCGACGGCGTCTCCGTGCCCTCCAGGAGCTGCTCGCGGAGCGGGAGGCGCACGACGAACTGGAACACGAACCGGATGTAGTCGCGCCCGTCAGGGGTGGCGAGCCACGCGCAGCTGCGGCGCACGAGCCCTTCCACGACTTCCCGGATGTCGTGCGGACCGGAGCGCAGCTCGGCTTCGATCGCGGCGTGCTCCTCGTCGCTGAGCCGGTACCGGTCGATGATCGCGGTGAGCAGCTCGGGGCGCCCACCGAAGTGGTAGTGCAACGCCGACGCGTTGCGCTGCCCGGCGAGCTCGTTGATGTCGCGCAACGGGACGTCGAGGCCCTGGCGCGCGAAGAGGTGCAGCGCGGCGCGCAACAGCTTGTCGCGGGTGGTCTCGGTGTCGGTGGCGACCTGCTGCACGGGTGTTAATCTACCGCCATTAACCACGGACTCGGGGGAACGCGCATGCCGAAGGGCTACCTCATCATCTCCGCCGACTGCCACGCGGGGCCCGAATCACCGAAGTACCGCCAGTACCTCGACCCGCAGTACCGCGACCGCTTCGACGCCGAGCTCGCCGAGCGCGACGCGCTCATGCAGCAGATGCGGCGCGAGCGCTTCGGGACCGACGCCGACGTCTTCGCCGGGAGCGAGGAGTTCCAGGCCGAATGGTTCGGTGAGGACGAGGACGGCAACAGCCTGCACGAGGTCGGACTGCGCGGCGGCTGGGACGCGAAGAAGCGCGACGAGGAGCTGTCGGCCGACGGCGTGACCGGCGAGGTCGTCTTCCCCGGTCCCGACGCGGTGACCGGGAAGATGGGTGCACCGTTCGGGGCCGGCTTCGCCATCGACGCGACCGCCGATCCGGAGCTGGTGCTCGCGGGCGCGCGCGCGTACAACCGCTGGGCCGCCGAGCTCTGCGCGGAGAGCCCGCAGCGCCGCTCCGGTCTGATCGTGGCGCCGATCCTCGGTGACATCGACGGCGCGGTCGCCGAGATCACCCGTGCGCACGGCGAGGGTCTGTGGGGTGGCGTGATCATCCCCGCGCAGTGGGGCGAGTACCCGTCGTACACCAACTACAAGTACGACCCGATCTGGGAGGTGTGCGAGTCGCTCGACCTCCCGGTGCACACGCACTCGGGGCCGGCCGCGCACGCCGACTACGGCGCGGTCCCCGGCGTGCTCGGCCTCTACGCGAGCGAGACGGT
>DATBBL010000210.1:0-4285 GCA_036271015.1 Acidimicrobiia bacterium | reverse complement strand
CTTCGAGCCGTACTACGACTCGTACGCGGCGGGCATCGCGATGGCCGGCGCACACCGGTCCCTCGTGCAGCTGCGCTCGCCCGACTGGTCGTTCGACCGCGAGGCGCTCGAGCGAGCCATCACGTCCCGCACGCGCGTGCTCCTGCTGAACTCGCCGCACAACCCGACCGGCAAGGTCTTCAGTGTCGGCGAGCTCGAGCTCGTGGCCCAGCTGTGCGTGGAGCACGACCTGTTGGCGATCACCGACGAGGTGGACGAGCACCTGGTGTTCGACGGCAAGCACGTGCCGCTGGCGACGATGCCCGGGATGCGCGCACGCCCGGTGACGATCTCGTCCGGGGGCAAGACCTTCTCCTGCACCGGGTGGAAGGTGGGCTGGCTCTGCGCCGCGCCCGACCTGGTCGACGCGGTCAAGACGGTGAAGCAGTTCCTCACCTACGTGAACGCCGGGCCGTTCCAGTACGCGATCGCGGTCGGGTTGGGGCTGCCCGGGTCCTCGTTCCGCCGGCTCGCGGGCGCGCTGGAAGAGAAGCGCGACCACCTGTCCGCCGGGCTGGCGGCCGCCGGACTCACCGTGCTGCAGTCGGCCGGGACCTACTTCGTGAGCACCGACATCCGCTCGCTCGGCGAGACCGACGGCATGGCGTTCTGCCGGTCGCTGCCCGAGCGCTGCGGGGTGGTCGCGGTGCCGAGCGTCGCGTTCTACGACGACGAGGACGCCGGCCGGCCGTTGGTGCGGTTCGCCTGTTGCAAGCGGCTCGAGGTCATCGACGACGCCGCGACCCGGCTGCGGAGCATGGCCCGGTGAGGGTCGCCGCGCTCCAGCACGACATCGTGTGGGAGGACCGCGACGCGAACTTCGCGCGCCTCGCACCGAGGATCGCAGATGCCGCGGGCGACGGCGCCCGCCTGGTCGTGCTCACGGAGATGTACTCGACCGGGTTCTCCATGGACACGGCGCGGGTTGCCGAGCCCTTCGACGGCCCGAGCGCGCGGTTCCTGGTCGCGGAGGCGCGGGAGCACGACGTCTGGGTGTGCGGCTCGGCGCCCGAGGTGCAGACGGGTGACGACCTCCCGTCGAACACGCTGATCCTCGCCGCGCCCGACGGCTCGGCGTACCGCTACCGCAAGATCCATCCGTTCACCTACGGCGGGGAGCACGAGCAGTACGCCGCCGGCGACGCGCATCTCACCGTCGACGTCGACGGTGTCCGCTGCAGCTTCTTCGTCTGCTACGACCTGCGCTTCGCCGACGAGTTCTGGGGCCTCGCGCCCGACACCGACTGCTACGTCGTCGTCGCCAACTGGCCCGCGCCCCGGCGCGACCACTGGCGCGCGCTGCTGAAGGCCCGGGCGATCGAGAACCAGGCCTACGTCGTGGGCGTGAACCGCGTCGGCCGCGGCGGCAAGCTCGACTACGCGGGCGACAGTGCCGTCGTCCAGCCGTTCGGTGAGACGCACGAGGCCGACGGCCCCACCGAGCAGACCCTCGTGCGCGACGTCGATCCCGCGGTCGTGGCCGAGACCCGCGCCCGCTACCCCTTCCTCGCCGACCGCCGTTGACCGATCCCCGATTCTTTGCCGAGTGGGCGACGTCGGACGTGTCCGATCCGGCAATGAATCAGGGGAGGGCGCGGACGTGCGCGGCGAGGGCGACCGCGTGGCCGACGGGATCGTCGAGAGGCATGCGCATCTCGGGGAGATCGAAGTACTCGACGCTCATCAGGCCCGGGTAGTCGAGGCGTTCGAGCTCGGCGAGGACGGCGGCGAAGTCGACGACGCCGTCGGCGTCGTCGGGGTGGAGCTGAGGTTTGCCCGGCGCGGCCTGGCGGAGCTGCACGTGATCGGCGTGGCGCAGCAGGCGGATCGGATCCTCGCCCCACGTCGTGACGTGACCGGTGTCGACCGTGAGGCGCAACCCCGGGACCGCCTCCACGAGGGCTTCCACCTTCTCGATGCTGTCGGCCACGCTGCGGGGCCCGGGCTCCAACCGCGCGCCCGGCTGGGCGCGGAGCATCGCCACCGCCTCGTCGAAGCGGTCCTCACCCCGGCGCTCGTACAGCGGCATGGTGGTGCAACCGGCCCGCGCCTCGTACGCGCTGATGCGATCCCCGATCGGCACCGCCAGCGTGGCCACCTCGTCCGCGTCGAGCGCGTCGAGGTCGTCCGCGGTGGCGTCGAAGTGGTCGAACCCGAGCTCGCGGGCGCGCGCACAGCCCTCGCGCGTCCCGACGGAACCCAGGGTGACGGCCACGAGGCCGATGGAGCGGTTGAGCGCCATCGCGATCGACCCTAGTCTCCTGCCCCATGTGTGGATGCCTGGTGGCGCTGGCCGCGTTCCTGTCGCCGCGCTTCGCGATCTTCCTCATCTGGTTGTTCACCGACCGCATGAGCATCGCGTTCGACTCGTTCTGGTGGGGCCTGCTCGGCTTCATCTTCCTGCCGTGGACGACGCTGGCGTGGGCCGTCGCCTACGCACCGATCCGAGGCGTCACCGGCTTCGGGTGGTTCCTCGTGGTGTTCGCGTTCGTCGTCGACATCATGACCCACGTCGGGAGCGCGCAGGCACGGCGCGACCGTCGCCTGCGCACCGCTTAGCGCATGCTGCCGATCGGGTGGTTCGGCGTCGGGTCCGGCGCGCTCGCCGACGCCGAGGGCATCATCGCGGTCGCGCAGACGGCGGAGTCGCTCGGCTTCGACTCGATCTGGGTGGGGGAGCACCCGGTCCTCATCGACCCGCAGGCCCCGCCGTCACCCCTGCCGTCGCGCTCGGAGCTGATGGACCCGGTGCCCGTCCTCGCGTACGCCGCCGCCGCGACGTCACGCATCCAGCTCGGGACCGGCATCGTGATCCTCCCGCTGCGCAACCCGGTGCTCCTGGCCAAGCAGCTGTCGACGGTCGACGTGCTGTCGCGGGGCCGGCTGCTCGTGGGCATCGGGGTCGGCTACGTGCCGGGCGAGTACGCCGCGATCGGCGTGCCGTTCGGGACCCGCGGGCGACGAGCCGACGAGTGGATCGACGCGCTGCGCACGCTCTGGCGTGACGACGAGCCCCGGCTCGAGGGCGAGTTCGCCTCCTTCGGCGGCATCCAGTGCCGGCCCCGGCCGCACCGGCCCGGTGGCCCACCGATCCTGGCCAGCGGGATGTCGACCGCGGCCCGCCGCCGGGCGGTGGCGCGCAGCGACGGCTGGTACGGGTTCTTCCTCGACCTCGACCACACCCGGGACGCTCTGGCCGAGCTCGGGCGCCTGGCCCGGGAGGTCGACCGGCCGGCCGAGCTGGGCCGGCTGGAGATCACCATCACGCCCCTGCCCGGCCCGATCGACGCCGACACCGTGCGCCGCTACGAGGACCTCGGGGTCCACCGGTTGGTGCTGGTTCCCGACTTCGCCGACATGGCGGGTGGACCCGATGCCGCGCGGCGTGGCAAGTTCCTCGACGAGATGACGGCGTGCGCCGAACGCCTCGAGATCACCTGAGAGGGAGACGACATGGCGACCCACGACCAGTTGGCGACCGCATTCGACGCCGCGCTCACCGGCCGTGATCCCGACGACTTCGTCGCGCTCCTCGCGCCCGGGGCGATCGTCTGGCACAACCACGACCGCAAGGAGGTCGACGCGCGGGAGAACATGGCCGCCATCGGCATGCTCGGACAGCTGGTCGAGAACCTCAAGAACGAGCGGGTCCTGCTCAGCCCGACCGACAACGGCTTCGTGCTGCAGTTCGTGATCCGCGGCTCGGTGCGTTCGAGCGGCAACGACTTCGAGATGCAGAACTGCGTCGTGGTGACCACCACCGACGACGGCTTGATCAGCCGCATCGACGAGTACGTCGACCCGACCGTGGGAGCGCAGCTCGCATGACGATGGACGTGGCCACGAACCTCGACCCGCAGATCGCCGCCGCGCTCGCGGTGTCGCCGATAGGCGCGATCGACTTCGGCACCTTCACCTTCGAGTCGCTCCCGGCCATGCGCCAGGCGATGGCCGACATGCCCGTCGTCGAGCTCCCGGCGACCACCACCACGTCGCGCGAGGTGGTCGTGCCCGGTGCGACCGGCCACGACCCGACGGTGCGCGTGTACTCGCCCCCGACCGAGGCGATCGGCCGACCGTGCGTCTACTGGATCCACGGCGGCGGGTACATGTTCGGCTCCGGCCTCACGATCGACGCCCGGCTCAACCGCTGGGTGGAGGAGTTCGACTGCGTCGCGGTGTCGATCGAGTACCGCCTCGCGCCCGAGGACCCGTACCCCGGGCCGCTCGACGACTGCTACGCGGG
>DATBBL010000209.1:0-3720 GCA_036271015.1 Acidimicrobiia bacterium | reverse complement strand
GGCTGCGATTCGCTGCGACCGACGCGCCGTCGGCGCGCTCCGGAGCGTAGGTACCCACGGGCGACCGGCGCCGACCGCTCGCCGCATCAGGCCCCGACCCACCGATCGGCAACCAATCGGCGAACACGGGGTGAAGTACCTCGGAACGAGTGCCCGCGAGCGGAACGGCCGCCCGGGGGCGCCCATACGTTCGCGATCGTGTGGGTCGTCGGACGTGGTCGTCGTGTGCTCGCGCTCGTGACCACGGTCATCTCCCTCGCCTCGGGACCGCGACCGCGGTCGCCCAGACGACGGCCACGACGCCCGGCCCCCCGTCGTCGGTCCCGCCTGCGTCGTCGGTGCCGCCGACCGCGGAACCGCCGGCGTCGCGGTCCACGCGGCCGCGGCGGGGACCGTCGTGATCGCCGGCGACTGCGGCGGCTACGGCAACTGCGTGGTCATCGACCACAGCCACTCGTTGGCGACCGTCTTCGCGCACCTGCGGCAGACGCTTGTGAGCGTCGGACAGCCCGTCGCCGAGGGCGACATGGTGGGCCTCGTCGGGTCGACCGGGAGATCGACCGGACCGCACCTGCACCTGCACTTCGAGGTGCGCCTGCACGGCGTGCCGATCGACCCGATCACCACGCTGACGGTCTGACCCCGTCCCGGTGGTCGGGCGCGGTCGCGCGGGTGCGGGCGCTACGGGACGATCTCGTCGACGACGTCGAGGTTGTAGAAGCGCATGTTGTCGCAGAGCGCGGCGATGCGCCCGGCCATCTCCGAGGTGTCCGGACGCTCGGAGTTCTCCATCGCTTCGTCGTACGACGCGAAGCGGGCGATGGTGGCGTACGTGTTGGGCCGCTCACGATCCCGGCAGAGGAGGATGCTCATCGGCTTGGGCCCACCGGCCTGGCGCCGGGTCTCGGCGAATTCCTCGCCGATGGCGCGGACCTCGTCGTACTTCGATGTCTCGTACTCGATGACCTGCACGAACTCCATCCTCGTTCCCTTCCTCGACGTCACCGGTCGCAGCAAGGGTCCCGCGCCGCTCCACCAGCGTCAACCGCGGAGGACGTCAGTCCGGCAGCGCGGGCACGCCGATGGGGTTGGGGTACGGGATGATCCCGCTCGCGGCCACGGCGCGCGCGAGCGGCTCCAGCCCGCGCATCAGCCCGTCGACGGCATCGGGCGGCGCCGCCGCGAAGAGCACGCGGGCCGCGGCGTCGGTGGCGCGCTCGACCAGGGCGCGCAGATCGCGCCCGGCCTCGGTCGCGCCTCCATCCCCGTCGACCAGGCCCCGCTCCCGCAGCCGGTCGGTCGCGGCCGCCCACTCGTCCTCGGTCCATCCTCGGCTGTCGCGCAGGAGCTCGATGGGCACTCCGGACTCGGCGGCGGACAAGACGTGCGTTTCGCAGCCGTCGAGCCGGGCGCGCCGCAACGCGGTCACGTGGCCGTCGCCGCGGTGCTCGCGGATGGTCGTGCAGTGCTGCCAGACCTCGGCCACCGGGTCGTCCGGCGGCGCCACCTCGCGATTGGCACGGTAGAGCGGGCGGCCGGGGTCGTCCGCCGCCGACGTCACGACGGCGCGCAGCGTGCCGACGACGGCGCCGGCGATCTCGTCGACCGTCGGGCACACCTCGCGCAGCGCAGCCATGGCCGCCCGGGATCGGGCGCGCACCAGTGACTCCGGGGTCGCGAACGACCACGCATCGGGAATCGCCCGCTCGACCATCGGGGGCGCGAAGTTGTAGAAGGCGTCGATCACGACGTCCGCGCCGACCGGGCCCATCGGCGCGGCGCGGAAGCCGAAGTAGCCCATCCAGAAGCCCTTCATGCCGCACGCGACCGCCGCGGCGCGGGACTCGTCGGCGAAGTACGTGACCGCGTGGACGGTCTCGACGCGCACCCAGAGGGCGCGCACGTCGTCGGCGCCGGTCACGCTCCGGCCGCCGCCAGCCGCCGGTCGTAGTCGTCGGCCAGCGCCAGCAGCGCCGCCGCGCTGTCGCCCTCGAACGACGAGCCGTGCATGATCGCCAGTCGGGCCGGCTGCAACTCGGCGAGCTTCCGGATCGTGCTGCCGGTGTGCGGCGTGAGGCACGTGGCCAGGAACATGTCCTCGGCCTGGCTCGCGGGCTCGACGACGTCGTCGCCGGTGATCGCCGGGCCCGGGCCGACCTGCGACATCACGTCACCGCAGAACAGCGTGCCGGTGGTCTCCTCGTAGAGCGCGTGCGCGTCCCAGCCGTGGGGCACGTGGGGCGTGTCGAGGTTGCGGATGCGCTTCCCACCGAGGTCGAGGACCTCGTCGGGGCCGAGCGGACGCGGCGGCCGGTCGGCCAGGTCGTCGATCGACACCATGCAGCCCAGCGCGCCGTGCGCGACCTGGGCGTCGGGGGCGGCGGCCAGGAACTGGTTCATCGCGCCGCACTCGTCGGCCTCGAGGTGGCCGAAGGTGATCCACCGCAGCCGTTCGACGGGCATGACCCGCCCGATCGCCGCCGACACGAGCGGGAACATCCCGCGCTGGCCGGTGTGGAACAGCAACGGCTCGTCGGCATCGACCAGGAACTGGTTGAACGTGAAGCCGGTCGGCCCCACTTCGGGCACGAAGGTCGAGAAGCGGTAGATGCCGTCGGCGATCTCGGTGACGTCGGTCTCCATGGGTTGGGTCCTTTCAGAGCGGGAGCGGGTGTTCGAGGATGCCGGTGCCGGGTCGGCGCCCGGAGAGGACCTGCACGAACTCGATGGCGTCGATCTCGACCCGCTCGCCGTTCGTGCCCTGGCTGAACTTCCCACCCGCGGGCCCCTCGAGCACGAGCTCGAACGGCTCGCGGTGGAGGTCCGCCCACTCTCCCACGATGTCGGCCACGAGACGACCGTCGTGGTCGGCGGTGAGGTCCATCCGGCGCCCGGTCGCGGCACACAGGTCGATGCGGTGGGCCCACACGTCACGAGTGAACCCGACGTCGAGCAGGTACCAGAGCCCCACCCAACCGACGGGAGGCCCGAAGGGGATCGGCAGGTGGCGCATCGGTGCCGGCGTCCCCCAGCGACCGGCGACGGCCTTCGGGCCGACGGCCTGCAACTGGGCCACGACCTCGGCGTCGGTGAGGTGGGCGCGCTCGCGGATCTGGAGCTCGTTCATGCCGTCGACCCAGTGGTGCGAATCGATCTGGCGGTTCAGCGGCACGCCGCGGACGAGCTGGTGCACGAACTGCGGGAAGCTCGCCTGCGCGTCGCCCGAGCCCAGCACGTGCAGGACCACCTTGCGCACGTCCCAGGCGGTGCAGTCGGTCGGCAGCGCCCACTCGTCAACGGTGAACGACGCGGTGAGCGCGGCGAACCGCCGGAACTCCTCCTCCGCGATCACCTTGGCCTCGGGCCGTTCGATGCGTTGGGCCGGTTGGTTGCTCATCGGCGGTTCCTCCTCCTGTTGTCGGCGTCGTCCAGGTACAGGTCGACGAGTCGGTCGAGGTGACGAGTCCAGCGTTCACCGCCGGGATCGTTGCTGGCCTGTGCGTCGAGGATCCCCGCGATCATGGCGACGAAGCAGTCGACGTCGGCGGGATCGGTCATGCCGGCGGCGGCGAGCAGCTCGCCGACCCGCGACAACGTCGCCTCGGCGTCTTGGTACGCCTCCGGTGACGGCGCGAACCCGGGGATGGGCCGGTGGAAGAGCAGCTCGGACCGCGCGGCGTCGGCCAGCGCGAAGTCGACGAACGCACGCACGAACATCTT
>DATBBL010000208.1:0-8796 GCA_036271015.1 Acidimicrobiia bacterium | reverse complement strand
GGCCCGCAGCATTGGGACCGCGCGACGGTGGTGCATCCGCGCTCGCTCGAGCTCTTCGAATCCCTTGGACTCAGCGAGCGCTTTCTCGCGCTGGGCACTCCACAGCGTGGCGCGAAGATCCATTCGAGCGGCGACGTCCTGGGTGCGTTCGACCTCACCAGCTCCGGGAGCAGCTATCCGTACAGCCTCGGCGTGTCGGAGGAGGTCACCGAGGCGATCCTCACCGAGTACCTGAGCGCGCAGGGTGGCGAGGTGACAAGAGCGTCTCGCCTGATCGGTCTGACCGCTCGTCCCGACGGCGTCGTGGCCGAGGTCGAGCGTGACGGCGAGCGCATCCAGATGGCCGCCACTTGGGTGGTGGGGTGCGACGGCCTGCACAGCCCGACCCGTGAGGCGAGCGGCATCGGCTTCGACGGCCACGACCTCGCCGCGCCGTGGGCGGTCTTCGATGCGACGCTGGACCCATGGAGCGAGGTGTTCGACCTCACGTTCGTGTATCTCGAGACGGTCCCGGTCATCCTCACCGCGCTGCCCGGACGGCGCTGGCGTGCCTACCTGCGGCCGAGCTCGCCGGAGTCGGATCTGGTCGCCGAGGCGACCGCGACGATCCGCCGGTACTACCCAGCGGTGTCGTTCGTCGACGTGGAGAACCCAACCTGCTTCCATTGTCACACCAAGGTCGCGACCACGTTCCGCGCCGGTCCGGTCCTCCTGGCCGGCGACGCCGCGCACCTGTGCTCGCCGGCGCAGGGCCACGGAATGAACACCGGGCTGCAGGACGCAGCGAACCTGGCGTGGAAGCTGGCGCTGGTCCACAAAGGGTGGGCCGACCCCGCGCTGCTCGACAGCTACGAGGCGGAACGGCTTCCCGTGGCTCGGACCATCGGCGTCGAGGGCGACGACTTCGAGCACATGGAGCTGGCCACCGACGCGAACGAACGGAACGACCGCGACCGGTCGATGCGCGCCATGCTCGCCGATCCGACCGCGCGCCAGCACGAGATCGTCGCCGAGGCCGAGCTCGACGTGGAGTACACCGACTCCCCCATCGTGATCGGCGACGCCCATCGGGGCCTGGCGCCCGGACAGCGACTTCCCGACACCATCCCGACCAGATGGTCGGCGACGGAGTCCGGTCGGCTGCACGAACGCACGCGTCACGCCGGCCACACCATCGTGCTCCTCAATGGTACGGATGCGGACCGCGGTGCGGTCTCCGAGCTGCTCGACGCCCTGCTCGACGTCGTCGCGGGCTCGCCCATGCTCGACGCGGTGATCGCGCTCGGGGTCGGTGAGCAGCCGACGGAGCCGGCCGGGCACATCGAGGCGTCCGCCGCCGACGTCCTCGACGTGGACGGGATCACCCTCTTCGCGGTGCGCCCCGACGGCTACATCGGTCTCCGTGCCGACCACGATCACCTCGCCGCGCTGGCGCGGTACCAGGCACTCGTGCTGGGGCATTCGTGAGGTCGAGCGCGCCGCGCTTGACCGCCCGAGCGCGGCGCGTCATGGTTCGTGCACACAACCTGCGGGGAGAGGGGAGCGGGCCGTGGACTATGTCGCCCGTCTGACGTTTCGACCTGCCGCGAGCGCCCAGGAGATGGATGCGGCACTGGCGAGAAGAGCATCCTGGAATTACCCGGCCGGCGTCCAGATGATCGCGGAGTACTGGCCGCTCTCGGCCGACCTGTCGGTCGTCGCGATCTTCTCGGCTGACGACATCGGGTCGATCTGGGAGCTCCAGGCGGAATGGAGCGACGTCTTCGACATCGACATCGCACCCGCCGTCTCGGCCGAGGAAGGGCTCCGCATCGGGCCCGACGTGTTCGGTCGGCTCCAACGGCTCCAGCAGTAGGCGCCGGCCGCCGCAGGTTGCAAGACTGCGCCGATGTCGACGTCCGGCCCGGTACCGTTCGAGATCGGCGTGCCGGACGACGCGCTCGACGACCTGCTCCTCCGCCTCCGTCGCACGCGCTACGCCGACGACTTCGGGAACCGCGACTGGACCTTCGGGATGCCGCGGGCGGCGCTGCAGGAGATGGTCGACCACTGGATCGAGCGCTTCGACTGGCGGGCCCAGGAACGGGCCATGAACGACTTCGGCAACCACCTCGTCGAGATCGACGGCATCCCGATCCACTTCGTGAACGAGCGCGGACGCGGTCCTGCGCCGATGCCCTTGATCCTGACCCACGGTTGGCCGTGGACGTTCTGGGACTACGAGCGCCTCATCGGACCGCTGTCGGATCCGGCGCGATTCGGCGGTGACCCGGACGACGCGTTCGATGTGGTCGTCCCGTCGCTCCCGGGCACCGCGTTCTCGAGCCCGTTACGTACCACCGGCATCGGAGTCGTGGCGACCGCCGATCTGTGGCTGCGGCTGATGCGCGACGTCCTGGGCTACGACCGTTTCGCCGCCGGTGGTGGTGACTCCGGCGCGTTCGTCAGCGTGCGGCTGGGGCACGCGTACGCCGACCAGGTGATCGGTGTCCACCTGAACTTCCCCGCCGCGGTGTCGATGGGCGCACTCGCCTCCATCTCGCCGGACGACTACACGGCCGAGGAAGCCGAATGGCAGAGGCAGGCGCCGCCGCAGGCCCGTGGCACCTCCGCACACATGGCGGTGCACATCGAGGATCCCCAGACGCTCTCGTGGGCCATGAACGACTCACCGGCCGGGCTGGCGGCCTGGCTCATCGAACGTCGCCGCAACTGGAGCGACTGCGGCGGTGACGTCGAATGCCGCTTCACGAAGGACGAGCTGCTCACAGGTGTGAGCCTCTACTGGCTGACCGGGACGTTTCACTCGTCGGTGCGCTTCTACGCCGAGTCGTTCCGCGAACCGTGGCCGCTCGTGCACGACCGGCAGCCGCCGGTCACGGTCCCGACCGCGGTCGCCGTCTTCCCGCGTGAGCTCCTGCGCGTGCCGCGACGCTTCATGGAGCGCCAGGTGAACCTGGCCCGCTGGACCGTCATGCCGCGTGGCGGCCACTTCGCCCCGTCCGAGGAGCCGGAGCTCATGGTCGAGGACATCCGAGCGTTCTTCCGCGAGTTGCGCTGACCCGACCGCGTCACCCTCGTCCCTACGACCGCTGGTGCGCGATCTGGAAGACGTTGCCGAACGGGTCGCGCACCATGGCCCGGCGGTCGCCGTACGGCACGTCGACGGGCGGCTCCATGGTCTCTGCGCCGGCGTCCACCGCTCGCCGATGGACCTCGTCGGCATCGTCCACGTAGACGTAGAGGAACGCCGGGAACGCGTCGCGATCGGTCGCCGGACTCACCATGACGATCGAGTCGCCGACCACGATCTCGGCCGGCCGGCCGGCGTGGACCTCACCGATCGCACCGAACACCGTACGGAGGAAGTCGACCTGGGCCGCGACGTCGCGCACGACGATGCGCGGCGTCACGGTGTGGAACCCGTCCCGCGGACCAGTGTTGGCGGCCACCGAACCTTCCTTTCGTCGCAGGGTGGGCAGGCCGGCCTCATCGACTGCCGATGGGGCCGAGCACCGGCTTCACGTCGAGCACGGGCGTACCACTGATGGCTTCCAGGTTGCGCACGTGGAGCCGGGTGCCGTCGATGGCGAGGATCTCCACTTCGTGCAGCCCGATGGGGTTCGGGCGATCCGGCGATCGGGTGCTGAAGACGCCCTGCCGTGGCCGGGTGGGGTCACCACGCGGATGCACCGCGAGCACCTCGCGGTCCCCGCGGTCGAGCCAGGTCAGGACGATCACCCGCTCGCCGACCACGAGATCGCGCATCGCGGGGAGGTACTGCGCGCCCATCGCGATCCAGGCATCGAACCCACCTTCGTCGCCCTGTGCCGGAGCACCGGCCACGTCGACGAGCGCAGACTCGACGATCCCGACTACCCGCAGCTCGTAGTGCATCTCGTTCACCGCCTCCAGCATGCCCTGTCCGAGGATCGGTCGGGAGGTCCCGGTGTCGGCGACGTCCCGCCGCGCGTGGCTCAAGCGACCTGGCCGCGGCGCCGACAACCGAAGGATGCAGATCTCCTTCGACATCGCCGGTACGCCCGCGGAGTTCCGCCGGAAGAGCAGCACGGGCAAGGCCGAGCTGCTCGTCGGGGACGACGTGGTCACGTTGCAGAGCCCGCTTCGTGTCTCCACGCACTTCAACTTCAAGACCACGCAGACGTGGCGCTGCGAGGTCGGCGGACATGTCGTCGAGGTCGTGAAGGTCCGCCCGCGGTTCGTCGGCGGCTTCCGTGAGAGCTCGTACACCATCTCGGTGGACGACAACCAGGTCGCCGCCGCCGCCGGCATCTGAACCAACGTCGAAACTCCGGAGATGCGATCGGCTGCTCCGGGAGCCCGCTGACCGGCGCCGACGCTGCCCGGCGTAGCCTGGTGGGGCGTGACGGACCACCAGGAGCTCGCACCGCGACACCCTCGCCCGCATGAACGGCGCCCGTCGTTCCCGCAGGCGTCGGGGCTCTTGGCGGTCACCGCGGTGCTGCTCGCCGGCCTGGCGCCGCTCGCGGTTCGAGTGCACTCCACGATCGGTCCGCTCCACGTCGACCGGTGGGTCGCCGGCCACCTCGCGGAGCGCTTCCCGGTCGCCGGGTTCCGGCTCGGGTACTCGGGATACGACCTGATCGCGAGGGCGGGGGCTCCGGCGTTCGTGATCATCACGGTGGTGCTCGCGCTCGGTTGGGCGAGGCATCGGCGGGACCTCGACGGCGGGCTGCTCGCGGTGGCCGGACCGGGTGTCGCGTTCGTGCTCGCCGAGTTCGTGGCCAAGCCGCTGATCGGTCGCCAGGACCCCGCCGGCAGCTGGAGCTTTCCCTCCGGGACGGTGACCGCGGTCGCGGCGTCGGTGGCCGTGAGCGTCATCCTCGTCTACCGATGGGCGGGCCTGACCCGGGCGGTCACGACCGCGCTCGTGCTCACGGTGGTCCCGATCGTCATGTGCGTGGCGGTGGTCGAGCTGCGCTGGCACTACGCCACCGATGCCGTCGCCGGTCTCGCGCTGGGCGCGGCGGTGGTGTGCGCCATCGCCGCCGCGCTCGCGGCGCTCGAGGACACGCACCGCCGTCCTCGCCTCGCCGATCTCGGTTCGTAGCGTCCGCGCCGTCGTTGCCGTCCCCGCTAGGGAGAGACGGTGAGCGTCGCCTTCATGCCCTGCGCTTCGTGACTGTCGACGGTGCAGTAGAGGGTGTAGCTGCCCGGCGCCATCTTGGCCTTGCCCGTCTTCTTCCCGCCGGCATCGGTGGTGAGGAGGAAGCCCGCGAACTTCGGGTCCTGGATCGCCAGGGTGTGGCCGGTCGCTCCGCTGTAGTTGAACTGCACGACGCCGGCCTTGGCCGCGAACGCGGTGGCGTTGAACTTGATCGACGGCAGGGCCTCCACGGCGACGCTGCTCGTGGGGGTGCCGGTCGCGTATTGGAACCCGGTGGTCCCGGCCTCACCCGTGTCGAGGCTCGGGCCGAGCGACACGAGACTCGCGATCGACACCACGAAGAACACCACGCTGAGGATCACGCCGAGGGAGGCGGTCTTCAAGCGGGGTGCGGCGGCGAGGAGCGACGCGCCGAGGAGGATCGAGAGCGTGATCACGATGCCGATCACGAGGGCGGAATCCTCGGTCCCCGCGAGGAAGAGCCGTGAGATGTCGAGGACCAGGACCGCGACGATGAGGATCGCGAACAGCGGGACGAAGAACGGCAGCAGCACTCGGGCCTTCAACGGCGGGTCCGCCGCCGGAGCGTCCGCCCCCAGCGATTCGCTCTCGACGAGCTCTGGGAGGTCGGACTCTGGGAGGTCGGACTCTGTGCGGTCGGACTCGGGGAGGTCGACAGGCGGAGTGGTGTCGGTCATCGCGGAGCCGATCCCTTCGACGCATGGCGCGCGGCCGGAGTTGACGCCCACAAGACTGCCCGATCGGCGATGCCCGGCAACCGCACCCTCGGCGTAGGCAGCGCAGCATCGCCCGTGGGCGTCCGCCACCAGGGTGTCCGCGACCCCGAGCGCGGTCCAATCGCGCCGCGCTACGAGCCGGGTGAAGCGGTGCTCCGTGCGCGGCGGATCGCGAGCGCGGCCTGGACGAGGCCGGCGTGCGTGAGGGCCTGCGGGAAGTTGCCGAGGTGCGCGTGCGTGGCCGGATCGAGCTCCTCGGCGTAGAGACCGAGAGGTGTAGCCAGATCGACGAGCCGGTCGAGCCGCGCCTCGGCACCGTCGACGTCCCCGGTGGCGGCGAGCGCTTGGGCGTACCAGAACGAGCACGGAAGGAATGCGCCT
This sequence comes from Acidimicrobiia bacterium, assembly GCA_036271015.1. GTDB lineage: Bacteria > Actinomycetota > Acidimicrobiia > IMCC26256 > DASPTH01 > DASUAS01. The sequence goes on along the minus strand of DATBBL010000208.1, from coordinate 2,529 downwards.
TCGACGCCCGGGAGCCCATCATGGCCGGGCGGATAGCGAAAGAGCAGCGGTCCGCCCGCGGTGAGCTCGCGAGCGATCGCGGCGACGGTGCCGAGGACCCGAGGTGAGTCCCGGGATTCGAGGTGGAGCAGCGGCAGGACCAGCACCGCGGCGTCGAGCTCGGTCGAGCCGTACGCGCGGGTGTAGCCGTTCACCTGCGCGTTGAACCCGGAGGTGCGGACGTCGACGGCGAGGGCGTCGCGCTCGGCCTGCCAGCGAAGGACCCTGCCCTTCGGCGTGCGGTGGCTACGAGCGATGCGGAGCGCGCGATCGAGCGCCAGCCACGCCATCAGCTTGGAATGCACGTGGTGGGCGAGCTCACCGCGTTCTTCCCAGATGCCCGCGTCAGGCTCGCGCCACCGCGCCGCGACCTCGTCGGCGAAGCTGCGGAGCGCGCGCCAGGTCTCGGAGTACAGACGGTGGCCGGCCTCGACGAGCAGCCACGCCGCGTCGAGGACCCAGCCGTAGCCGTCGAGCTGATGCTGGTCGGCCGCGCCGTTCCCGACGCGGACCGGTCGGCTCTCCGCGTAGCCGGGCCAGCCTGCGAGCTCGCGCTCAGGGGGCGGGTGGCGGCCGTGCAGGGTGAGGAGCACGGGCAGGCGCGGGCGGTCGAGGCGGCTGGCGTGGAGCAACCAGGCGAGGAAGTGTCGGGCTTCCTGCTCCTTGCCCACGCCGAGGAATGCGGCGACCCCGATGCTCGCGTCGCGGGGCCAGGCGTAGCGGTAGTCCCAGTTCCGGCTCCCGCCCGGGTGCTCGGGCAACGACGTGGTCGGCGCGGCCACCGGTGCGCCTGATGGCGAGTACGTGAGCAGCCGCAGCGTGACCAGGCTCCGGAGCACCGCGGCGCGCTGTGGGACGTCGCCGGCCACGCCTGCGCACCAGTCCTCCCATCCGCGACCGTCGGCCTGCAGCGTGACCCAGGCGTGGTCGGGATCGACGATGACGAGCGGTTCGCGATGGGCCGCGGCGAGCGCGGCGACGACCGGTCGGTCAGGTTCGACCATCACGCTCGTCGGACCGCACCGCTCGAGTGTGACGTGCGGTGAGGTCGTGAGGGAGAGCGCGGTCGCACCGAACGTGCACACGAGGGCTTCGCGTCGCGCTTCGGTTCGCGGTGCAACGTGAGCTTCGCCCATGCGGGGATCGAACTCGATGGCCGCCTCGACCGGTCCGCCCGTCGCGGAGAGGCGCCGAACCAGCAACGTCGAAGGGAGGAGTCGGCCGCCCAGCTCGGCGATCATCCCTTCGGTCAGGGTGAGCCGTCCCGACGACGTCGTCCACGTCGTCTCGAGCGTGGCCGTTCCGGGCAGGTAGCGACGGCGCGCGACCGGCGCGTCCGGGTCGCGCGGGCCCAGGCGGAACGTTCCCGCGTCGTCACCACCGACGAGACGGCCGAACACCGGGTCGCCGTCGAAGCGAGGCAGGCACAGCCAGTCGACCGACCCGTCGGATGCGACGAGCGCGCACGTCCGGGTGTCGCCCACGAGTCCGTAGTCCGCGATTGGTCGTTTGGGCCTGCGCGTAGCTGCCGAGTCCATCGCTCAGCTCGCGTGCAGGAGCACGCCGAGCGCGATCCCGTACACGAGGTGCGCGGCGATCGCGACGGCCGGTGTCTCGTGCCCGTAGTTGAGCCCGAACAGTCCCGGCGGTTCCAGGGCGGCGGTGCTCGACCGCCCGGCGCGCGCCGAGGCCAGCCGCGGATGGATCCCGGGGAGCAGGGGGACCAGCACCGTGAGGGCGACGGCCACGTGGAGCAGGCCGAGGAGGCCGCCGAGCCACCAGGTGGCCTCGCCCAGCAGGGCGAAGACCGCGGCGTACCCGAGGGCGAACCCCTGCCCGACGAGCAGGTGCAGGAAGAACCCGGCGACCCGGGCCTTGTCCGGGTCCTCGGTGACGATGGTGCCGAGCAGGAGCGGGATGTCGAGGCGGGTGAGCCCGGCCAACTGGGCGATGGTCATCACCGCGGTGAGCGCGGTGGTGGCGATGAGCCCGAACAGGGCCCATCCGGTCCAGTCCACCTCGCCTCCTCCTCGTCGGTCAGGGCGCTGGTCGGACGATACCGGCGTGGCCGGATATCGTCAATATAGATTGTCGATAGACATGCCGTGCGCGACCTGGGATCGACCGATGGCGCGCCGATTGCCCGGGACGTGAGTGTCTGACGATCGCTCCATCGTCGAGCGTCGTGACGGCTCAGGTCGCCGGACGCCCGGCAACCATCGCGTCGCCGGGAGTCAGACCATCCGTCGGGCCACGTACCGCTTGATCAGCCACGAGGCCAGTGCGACCACGATGAGCGAGCCGATGATCGCCCCGATCACCCCACCCCAGTCGAACTTGTCCTCGTCGCCGATACCGAGCAACTCGGTGAAGATGAAGTAGCCCGCCAGCGCCCCGAGCAGGCCGAGCGCCGTCGATGCGACCCACGACCTCCAGCCGCTCATCGCCCGGAAGGCATCGTTGGGAATCAGCGCGCGGGCGATGGCTCCG
>DATBBL010000207.1:0-3211 GCA_036271015.1 Acidimicrobiia bacterium | reverse complement strand
GCGACTTCGGTCTTGCCGACGCCGGCCTCGCCCTCGAGCAGCAACGGCCGCTGGAGCCGGATGGCGAGGAAGATCGCGGTGGCCAGGCCCTCGTCGGCCAGGTAGTCGTGCTCGGCGAGGGCGGCGCGGACGTCGTCGACGGTCTCCATCGGAACAAATCGTACCGGCGCCCCGGGCCGAACCCCGCCCGGTGGCACCGCGGTGGCGCCGTTCAGAGGTTGAACGAGTAGCCGCCGTTCACCGGGATCGTCTGACCGGTCACCCAGTCGGCACCGGGCGCGGCGAGCGACGCCACCATGTGGGCGACGTCGCGCGGCAGCCCGCGGCGGCGTACGACGTAGCGCTTCAGCATCTGCTCGGGGAAGGTGTCGTCCTCGGGCGCGATCTCCTGCGTGTTCATGGTGCCGAGGGCGATGCAGTTCACGGTGATGCCGTAGCGGCCGACCTCGCGCGCGATCGAGCGGCAGAACCCGGCCGCGCCGGCCTTCGCCGCGGAGTACGCGGCCATGTTCACCTCACCGACGCGCGCGGTGTCGGAGATGACGGTGACGATCCGGCCCCACTGCGCGTCGATCATCGCCGGGAGCACCGCCCGCACCGCGTACATGACGCCGTACAGGTTCACGCCGAGGAACGTGGTCCAGTCGGCCGGCTCGGTCTGCACGAAGGGAGCCATGTCCTCGAAGCCCATGGTGGCGGCCTTGCCGGCGTTGCCGGCGTTGTTGACCAGGAGGTCGACCGGGCCGAGGTCCGCGATCGCGGCGGTCACCGCGTCGTAGTCGGTCACGTCGAACGCCGCCGGACGCCCGGTACCGCCCGCGTCCTCGATCTCACGCACCACGGCCTCGGCCCGCTCGTCGACCAGGTCGTTGACCAGCACCTCGGCCCCGGCCTCGGCCAGCGTTGCCGCGATCCCGCGGCCGACCCCCTGCCCGGCGCCGGTGACCAGCGCGCGGTGGCCGGACAGATCGATCCCGTACGTCATGGACGTGACTCCCTTGTCGTCGTGTGGCTCAGACCACGCCGTCGTCGTGCAGCGCGGCGATCTCGTCGGGGGTGAAGCCGGCGGCCGCGAGCGCGGTGTCGGTGTGCTCCCCCAGCCCCGGCGGTGGTCCCGCGGCGAACGGTGCCTCGGTGCCGTCGGCTCCGCGCAGCCGCACCGGCGACCGCAGCGCACGAGTGCCGGCACCGGCGCCGGTCAGCTCGACGATCGCGCCGCGGGCCTGCACGTGCGCGTCGTCGAGGAGGTCGGCGACCTCGTTCACCGGTCCGACCGCGGCGGCGGCCGGCAGCCGCTCCACCCACTCGGCGGCGGGCCGGGTGGCGAAGACGGCGGCCAGCTCCTCGGCCAAGGCGTCCTGGCCCTCGGGCCCGGCGCCGAGCCGCTCGACCAGGTCGGGTCGCTCGAGCGCATCGCAGAGCGCGCCCCACGTGCGCGGCTCGGCGGCCGCGACGGTGATCAGGCGACCGTCGCCCGCGCGGTAGGCACGCCGGTTGGCGGACTGGCCCCATCCGGCCTGACCACCGGCCGCGACGCGCGCCACCGCCTCGCCGATCACCCAGGTGGCGGCGTCGGCGATGCTGGCGTCGACGAACCGGCCCTCGCCCGTGCGGTCACGGGCGGTGAGCGCGGCGAGGATGCCGACCACGCCGATGAGTGCGCCGAACGGCACCGCGAGCACGAAGTCGGGTGTGGGCGGCACCGCGTCGCCGGCCATCAGCGCCATGAGGCCCGAGTAGCCGAGGAACGTGATGTCGTGCGCGGCGCGGTCCGCGTACGGGCTCCCGGTGCCGAACGCCGTGATCGCGCACCAGACCAGCCCGGGGCGGTCGACCGCCAGCTGCTCGTACCCGATGCCCTGGTCACGCAGGGAGGCGGGCAGCCCCGATTCCACGACGACGTCGACCTCGTCGACCAGCCGGCGCAGCACCTCCGCTGCGCGCGGGTGCTTCAGGTCGAGCGTCATCGCCCGCTTGCCCCGGTGGTAGGCCGCGGGCGCGCCGGGGATCATGCGCACGGGATCGCCGCCCTTCGGCGGCTCGATCCTGAGGACGTCGGCGCCGAGGTCGGCGAGCACGCCGGTGCAGAACGCCCCGGGTTGGAGGCGCGACAGGTCGAGGACGCGCAGGTGTGACAGCGGCTGACCGGTCATGCCCCGGTCGTCTGCACCTCGACGTCACCGCCCCGCGCCGCCGGGTAGGCATGCCAGCGCGTGGGCGTGTCCTCGATGAAGCACACCATCTCGTCGCGGCCGAGGAAGGGGGCGTCGACGCGCGCCACCGTGAACTCCTGACCGGCATAGCGCACGACGTCGCCCGGTTGCACGTCGTCGACCTTGGTCGTCGTCCAGTTCTCGGCCATGGCAGGCATCACTCCTCGGTGGTGGCGACGGTCAGCTCGACCGACGGGAACGGCTTGTCGCGGCCGGGCGCGCCCGTGGGGGCCAGCCCGAGATCTTCGTACAGGGCGGTGGTGACGGCGTCGAGCCGGAGGTAGTGGTCGTCGTTCCCGCACATGCCGTTGGTCTGCACCACCGCGGCGAGGCCGTGCTCGGGATCGGCGAACGAGATGGCCGAGAGCGCGCCGCCGTGGCCGAACGCGCGCGGCGACGCGTGACGGCCCATGGCGAAGGCGTCGACCGCGAACCCCAGGCCCCAGTCGCACTGGGCGTGGAAGGTCTCGTCGTAGAGACCGACGCGGTGCCGCGCGGTGATCGCCTCGACCGCCTGTGGGGTGAGGACACGGTGACCCTCGAGCGCGCCGCGCCCGAGCAGGGCCTCGTAGAGACGGGCCAGCTGCCGGACCGGGCCGCGCCCACCACCGCCGGGGATGCACAGCCGGAGGAAGTCGGGCGAGTCGAAGTGGTCGAGGGGCAGCGCCGTCCCCGACGCGGTGTTGTGCATGGTGCCGAGGCGCTCGCCGTACGTCGCCACCCGGTCGGCGTCCATGCCCACCCAGCAGTCCGCCATGCCGAGCGGCTCGAACACCTCCTCGCGCACGTACTGCTCGAAGCGGCGCCCGTCGCGGCGGTGCACGATCTCGGCGAGCAGGGTCATCCCGCAGCTGAGGTGGTACCCCGCCCGCGCGCCCGGGACCCAGTCGGGCTCGCGCTCGATCGCACAGATGCCGGCGACGACCTCGTCCCAGTACGCGGTGCCCGCCGCGGTGCTCGTGACCGCGTCGCCGGTGCGGATGCCGGCGGTGTGGGTG
>DATBBL010000206.1:0-2551 GCA_036271015.1 Acidimicrobiia bacterium | reverse complement strand
GCCGGTGTGGGAGTCGCGCGGCTACGTGCACGACAACGGTCCCGGCGCGATGTCGGTCGACGACTGCGCCACCGCGGTGCTGGCGGCGATCACCTCGCCGATCGACCTGCGCTACGTGCTCGCCAACCCCGCTCCCGGCAGCACCATGGACGTCTCGTGAGCGACGCCGACCGCGAGGGGGTGCCGGAGCAGCTGGCGGCGCTCGCGCCGTGGCTCGAGTCGCACCTTCCGATGGCCGAGGCGGTCGAGCTGCGCGGCATGCGCAAGGCGAGCAGCGGCTTCTCCGCCGACACGGTGATGGTCGACGTGGCGGTGACCCGCGCCGGCATCCCCAACGACGAGCGCTACGTGCTGCGCACCGAGAGCCCGGAGCCGCCGATCTACCCGGTGCAGGTGCCGGGCTGGGCGGTGGAGATCGAGCTGCAGTACCGCATCATGGACACGCTCGGCCGGCACGCCGACGTCCCCGTCGCCCCGATGATCGGGTACGAGGCCGACCCGGCCGTGCTGGGCACGCCGTTCTTCGTGATGGGGTTCGTCGACGGCCGGGTGCCGGTGGAGGACCCGCCGTACCCCACCGCGGGCTTCTTCCTCGACCTGCGCCCCGCCGAACGCACGCTGATGATCGAGCGCGGGCTGGCGACCCTGGCACGCGTGCACGACCTGGACTGGCGCGCCGCCGGGCTCGACTGGCTCGCGCCGGCCGGTGCGACGCCCGACCTCGAGCGGCAGGTCGCGCTGTGGGAGCAGTACGCGCGCGCCGAGCTGCGCGACCGCGTGCACCCGCTGATGGACCGCGGCTTCGCGTTCCTCCACGCCGAGCGGCCCCGGTGCAGCCCGGTCGGGCTCTGCTGGGGCGATCCGCGGCCGGGCAACATCATCTGGCGTGACGCCACCCCGGTGTGCGTGACCGACTTCGAGGCGGCGTCGATCGCGCCCCCGGAGCTCGACCTCGGCTGGTGGCTCATGTTCGACCGCACCATGCACGAGTGGGCGGGCGTGGAACGGCCCGAGGGCGACCCACCGCGCGAGGAGCAGCGGCGCATGTACGAGGCCGCGTCGGGGCGGTCGGTGCCCGACGTGCGCTGGTTCGAGATCTGCGCCGCAACGCGATACTGCGCGATCGTCGTCCGGGTGATGAACCGCGCCGTCGACCGCGGCCTCATGCCGGAGGACCACACGATCTGGCTCGAGAACCCGGCGACCGCGGCGCTGGAGTCACTGTTTGCCGAAACCTGATCCTCGGCGGTCGAGGTCAGCTGTTGGCGAGGATCAGGTTGTGCACGAGGGGGTAGATCTGCCCCGACCACCGCCGCCCGTTGAACACGCCGTAGTGCCCCACACCGGGTTGGAGGTGGTGTCGCTTGCGCATGGGGCGGATGTTGGAGCAGAGGTCGTGGGCCGGGAAGGTCTGGCCGGGCGAGCAGATGTCGTCGCGCTCACCCTCCACCGTGAGGAGCGCGGTCTTCCGGATCGCCGCCGGGTCGACCCGCCGGCCCTGGAAGTCGAGGACTCCACGCGCCAGGCGGTGCTCCTGGAACACGTACTCGACCGTCTCCAGATAGAACTCGGCGGTGAGGTCGAGCACCGCGAAGTACTCGTCGTAGAACGCCTTCACCACCATCGCCGACTCCTCGTCGCCGTCGACGAGGTGCTGGTAGAGCTCGCGGTGCGCGCCCAGGTGTCGCTCGAGGTTCATGCTCACGAACGAGCCGAGCTGCAGGAAGCCGGGGTACACGCGGCGGCCGGCGCCCGCGTAGCGACCGGGCACGGTGGCGATGACGTTGTGCTCGAACCAGGAGAGCGGCCTGCTGGTCGCGAGGTCGTCGACCACGGTCGGGTTGACGCGCGTGTCGATCGGGCCCGCCATCAACGTGAGGGTGCGGGGCTGGCAGGGGTTGCCGGCGTCCGCCATCACCGCGGTCGCGGCCAGCGCCGCCACGCACGGCTGGCACACCGCGATCACGTGGGTGTCGGGGCCCAGCAGCTCGAGCCAGCGGATCACGTACTCGACGTAGGTGTCGAAGCCGAAGCGGCCCTGGTCGAGTCCGACGTCGCGGGCGTTGTGCCAGTCGGAGATCCACACGTCCTGCTCGGGGAGCAGGGTGCGGACGGTGCCGCGCAGGAGGGTCGAGAAGTGCCCGGACAGGGGCCCGAGCACCAGCACCTTGGGCAGCGGCAGCAGCGGCTTCCCGGCCGACTCCTTGCGGAAGTGCAGGAGGGTGCCGAAGGGGAGGACGTCGGTGGCCTCCTCGTGGACCGTCACCTCGCGCCGGCCGATCGTCACCGCGTCGATGGCCCACGGCGGGCGCTCGTGGGTGAGCCCGACGCGACCGAGCAGCTCGTACCCGGCCTCGACCCGGCGCACCGCACCGCAGTCGGCGAGCCGCGGGTTCAGGTCGTGCAGCTGTCCGAAACCTTGCAGAGCAACCCCCGCCACGCCGCGCAACGAGGTCATGATGTCGGCCTGGGCCTGGTATGCCTGGTAGAGCATCCGACCCCTGGTGTCGTCGACGAGCGTCACTGGTGGGAAGTACGTTTTTGGTCACCC